>JAVBLD010000006.1:0-72699 GCA_031553705.1 Marinifilaceae bacterium
GAAGTATTATTCAGACTACGGATTATTATCCCTTTGGAATGGTTATTGCGCAGACAGGCAATAGCAACAATATGTATTCTTAAATGGCAAGGAGCTTCAGGAGCAGACCGATTGGTTGGATTATGGGGCAAGGATGTATGAGCCGGCTGTAGGAAGGTGGTTTAACATGGATCCGCTGGCCGAGGAATACTATTCATTCAGTCCGTATAATTATGTCATGTGCAACCCCATAAGTAATTATGATCCTAACGGAGAGTTTGTTGCAACGATTTTAGGCGGAGTAATCGGAGGGGCGGTGGCAGCTATTAAAGGGGGTAGTTGGGATGATATATGGAAAGGTGCTGCCAGCGGCGCCGTGGCCGGGGCAGTGGTCGATCTGGCTGTCGCCACGGGGGGAGCTTCGATTGGAGTGATGATAGGCGCCGGGGCTATAGCTGGGATGGTGGGGGAAGTGACTCACCAGGAACTTTATGGATATACCAATGATGAAGCTGTTATTCAGGCAGGCGCGTTTGGTTTGGCAGGAGGAATATTGGCCGGAGCAGTGCCGGGGATTTCAAGAGCTGTATCGGGATTATTTAAAAGGGGTAGTGTCGAAGTCGGAGAGCTTTCGATTGTGGCGGTTGAGGGAGTACCGGTGAATACGGCGAAAGCGGCAAGTGCGGTCGAAACAACAAGTGCTGCCAAGGAGGGACTTTCAAATGCAAGGGCTTTAGGTATTGCAGGAGAAGAAGCCGTAGGTGTTGGTTCAAAAGTTAGAATAGAATCTTTAACAGGTACAGCTAAGTATAGAATTCCCGATATTCTAACACCTACGACCATTGAGGAAGTAAAAAATGTTAGTCATTTAAGCTTAACAAGGCAGTTAACGGATTTTCATATGTTCTCACAACAAACAGGTCGCCAGTTCATACTATGGACAAGACCAAATACGACTTTTTCAGGCCCATTGCAAAACCTGATAAATAATGGAAGTATTATTACTAAACCAATCCCATTTAAATAGCTATGGATAATAATATTGACAAACTGAATAAAAAGTTCAAAGAGTTGGTTCAAAAACCAATTAAATCAAATCAAGAAATAGAAATGCAACAAGAAATAGCAGTTGCATTAGAAGAAGCATTAAACGTTGAGACAAAATCGTTATTAGATGAACTTAATAGATTAGGACTAAATATAACTTCTGTATGGGATTTGGTAAACACCAAAGATAAATATCCAAACGCAATACCTGTCTTGTTAGCACATTTAATTAAAGATTATAGCGAAAAAAATAAAGAAGGAATAATTAGAGCATTAGCAGTAAAAGAAGCAATCGGAAAAGCAAGTACTGCTTTGATTGCTGAATATAACCGAATTCCTAAAGATAAAATGTTATTGCGTTGGGCTATCGGAAATACAATCTACACAACGATTACAGAAAATGACGTCGAAAGCATTTTACCAGTTGTTCAGGATAAAACGAATGGAATGTCAAGACAAATGTTTGTTGCAGCTTTAGGAAAAGTAAAATCAGAAAAATCAGAAAATATTTTAATCAACTTGCTTGATGATGATGAAGTGACACCTCAAGCTTTAGAAGCATTGGGCAGGATGAAATCAAAGAAAGCAAAGGACAGAATATTAATGCTGACTAATCATCCAAAAGCATTAATAAGGAAAGAAGCACTAAAAGCGTTTAAAAAAATAACGTAACAAAATAGTGGTAACTCGTTAATTTCCAGGATCAAATACAAGTGTTTTTAATACATACAAAGTGTTAAAGCCTTTTGAAGTTCAAGCTGGAATAATTGCACCTGCTTTTGGACAGCCAGGATTAGGTACTCAATATCTATCCCCTGTGTCTGTAGATGTTTTAATAAAACGGAGAATAATAGGATTTTAAAAAAATGCTATGAACATGTATGACAATTAAAAAATAAATTCCCTGAAATTGAACAAGATCGTCGCGTTCATATCCGTAACTATTCTGTTTTTTTCGACCCTGTTCGCCGTTGTCGGCATCTGTGTCGAAAAGGAACTGCTCCCGAAATGGCACGCAATGGTCTTGTGCGCTGTTTCGGGAGTCTTCTTATTTGTTGCTTTCGAGAAAAAGAAAACCGTTCACATTGACAAACTGACGATTTGGGTAACGGTTCTTGATTCTAATAGCCTGCCGTCATTATGTAGTACAACAATTAATCGTGCAATCGGTACCGGTTTCATATTATTTCAATCTCTTTTGTAAAGTATTGCTGTTCAATAAAGACTTCGTCTGATCAGCTTATTTTTTTCTTGCATTTCCTGTTTTTCCAGGTATTGTTTTCCCCATACTCAATAAACTGTCCGCCATACTTCAAGGAGTTGTAATACAATATGGCGAGTTTGCGACAGGTGGCTGTGACCGCGCCTCCGATACCAATCCGCAGTTGCAATTTGCAGTAAAAAGCTCCCAGTTGAATAATTTTGGGGTGTAGTAAATTGCAGGCGTTTTTATTTTTAAAGCTTCGTACAGAGCTCCGTAATCCTGACAATCACTTCTACGGCCTTCTCCATCGAATAGACAGGAATATATTCATATTTACTGTGAAAATTGTGGCCTCCATTAAATATATTCGGCGTAGGCATTCCCATAAACGAAAGGCGGGCTCCGTCGGTACCCCCCCGGATCGGGGTGATCAGCGGCTTTACTCCGACATCGAGCATGGCCTGTTTGGCTATATCGACAATATAATGTACCGGCTCTATCTTTTCCCGCATATTATAATATTGATCCTTTAACTCCAGATTGACTGTCATTCCGCTTTTTTTCGAAAACTCACACACTCCGTCCACAATCATATCTTTTCTCCGCTCGAAGCCGTCGGAATCAAAATCCCGTATCAGTAGTTCCACCTCAGTCGTCTCCACATCCCCCTTTATTCCGTAAACATGAAAAAAGCCTTCATAACCGGAGGTATTTTCGGGTAGTTCTTTCTTCGGAAGGACATTCAAAAAATCATTAGCTACGGATATAGAGTTTATCATTTTATTTTTAGCATAGCCCGGATGGACATTTTTTCCTTTAAAGGTAATCTTTGCATAGGCGGCATTAAAATTCTCAAATTCCAAGCTGCCTATCTCGCCTCCATCCACGGTATAGGCAAACTTTGCACCAAATTTTTTCAGATCGAAATGTTCCGCTCCCTCCCCGATTTTCTCATCGGGTGTGAAACAGACACAGATATTGCCGTGTTTCACTTCGGGATGCTGTACCAAATATTCCATTGCAGCCAATATCTCTGCAATCCCGGCCTTATCATCCGCTCCAAGCAGGGTCTTCCCGTCGGTTGTAATAATCGTCTGACCGGTATAGTCGGCTAATTCCGGAAAATCTTCCGGTGATAATACGATGTTCTCTTCCTGGCTCAATACAATATTATTTCCGGCATAATGTTCCGTGACCCGCGCCTTTACGTTTTTCCCGCTCATCTCCGGAGCGGTATCCATATGCGCTATGAATCCGATAGCAGGTACTTCCCGCTCTACGTTGGAAGGCAAAAATCCCATCACATATCCGTACTCATCCACCTCAACCTTCGTCATACCGATACCCTTCATCTCTCCGCAAAGCATTAGCGCAAACTCCATTTGCCCCAACGTACTCGGGCTCATCTGGGTATGGGGATCCGATTGGGTGTGACAGGTCACATATCGTAAAAAACGCTCAACAACTGCCGTCATTTTAATGATCCATTAGATTCAGCGTCACTATTTATTTTAATATGCTTTTGCAATTAGTACCCGTCTGGCAGAAGGCTTACCGGTCACCATACATTTCCCTTGCTCCGCTTCGCCATCAAACGGGATACAACGGATTGTCGCCTTTGTTTCGGCTTTGATCAGCTCTTCCGTTTCGGAAGTACCATCCCAATGACACAGGAAGAAACCGCCTTTTGTTTCCAGCAACTCTTTGAACTCGGCGTATGAATCCACTTTTGTGATCATACAATCCCGGTAGGTCAACGCCTTACGGTATATGTTCTGTTGTATTTCGTCCAACAAATGTATGACATATTCTTCAATTCCCTCCGCCGGTAGTGTCTCTTTCGTCAACGTATCGCGGCGAGCCACCTCAATTGTTCCATTCTCCAGATCACGTTCTCCGACCGCCAATCTCACCGGTACTCCTTTCAGCTCATATTCCGCAAATTTCCACCCTGGCTTCTGCGTATCCCGGTCGTCGTACTGCACGCTGATTCCCTTTGCACGAAGTCCCTCGACGATACCTTTTACTTTTTCGCTGATTTTCTGTAATCCTTCCATACTTTTATATATCGGAACAATTACCACCTGTTGCGGAGCCAGTTTCGGAGGTAATACCAGACCATTATCGTCCGAGTGGGCCATAATCAACGCTCCCATCAACCGGGTCGAAACACCCCACGAGGTAGCCCAGACATAATCGCGCTCTCCGGCCTGATTGGTAAACATCACATCAAAAGCCTTTGCAAAGTTTTGTCCGAGGAAATGAGAGGTTCCGGTCTGCAATGCCTTACCATCCTGCATCATAGCCTCAATCGAATAGGTTTCCAAAGCCCCGGCAAAGCGCTCGTTTTCGCTCTTGCTTCCGATAATAACCGGCACAGCCATCCACTCCCGGGCAAAATCGGCATATACCCGCACCATTTTATCGGCTTCGGTCAATGCTTCCTCTTTCGTCGCATGAGCCGTATGTCCTTCCTGCCATAAAAACTCGGCAGTACGCAAAAACATACGGGTCCTCATCTCCCACCGCATCACGTTTGCCCATTGGTTGCACAGGATCGGAAGATCGCGGTAGGATTGTATCCAGTTTTTATAAGTATTCCAGATGATCGTCTCGGAAGTAGGACGAATGATATACTCCTCCTCCAGTTTCGCTTCCGGATCCACTGTTATACCACCGTTTTCCGGATCATTTTTCAAACGATAATGGGTAACAATAGCACACTCTTTGGCAAAGCCTTCGACGTGATCGGCCTCTTTCGAGAAAAAGGATTTCGGAATCAGTAGCGGGAAATAAGCATTTACATGTCCTGTTTCTTTGAACATTTTATCCAGTTGCTGCTGAATCTTTTCCCAGATTGCATACCCATAGGGTTTGATTACCATACATCCTCTTACAACAGAGTTTTCCGCTAATCCGGCTTTTACAACCAATTCATTATACCATTGTGAATAATCTTCGCTTCTTGATGTTAAAAACTTACCCATCTCTTTATTTTTTTGATAAAACAGCAGCAAATTTAAACAAAAAAACAACGATATTTTTGTTCTGCAATTACTATTTTTATTGCATCGGATCATTACAGTCAGATTATTAACATTGCCGCCATATCATTTGGTATGCTTTTTGATAGTTATAAAATAAACAAGCATTATATTATAAAAACAATAAAAAAAAGTTCATCAAACCATTAAAAATAAATAATATGCGTACGGGAATCTTACATACGATAACAGCTTTAGCCATGATAACGGCCTCCTGTTCTTCGACGCAACAAATGAGCCATCTGATGGAAGATGATATCTACTATACGCCGGGGAAAGAAACGCAGATGGCAAAAGAGGTAGTAAACTCTGATAACTTACCGGTCAGCACAAGGGAACCGAGAGAACCGGCAAGAGAATCGGCTTATGCCGGAAGTACGACAGCTCCTGTTATCAACCGTAGGACAGGAACCGTCGAACAGATAAATGTGCAGAACCTGGTTAACGAAGCGCAGGAAAAACTGGCGACCGAAGAGGATGTGAATGCCGTAATCTATCAGAACACCGGATACTGGATCGGCGGATTCAAAGGAAATGATTACGACCTTCGGGAAGCTGCACGGATTATCAATATGTATCCCGACGGTTTCGCATATTTCAGCAACGGATACGAGATAGCGATGAATCTTTCCTTCAGTCCGGACTGGAATGTTTATACCGACAACAACCGTTACTGGTGGTTTCCGACCAGTAGTAATATTGATCTCTATACTACATTTATTTTCGGTTCTTACCCGAAATATATCTGGACGGTTATATGGAACTCCCCGTACTATGACAGCTGGGCCTTTAATACAGGCTTCAATGTAAGAATCAACTACGGATGGGGAAACTCCGGATTCGGATGGAAGAGGGTTTTCTATGATCCATACTATCCGGGTTGGTACGGTCCCTACTATTGGGATTGTTATGATCCTTACCATTATGCCCATTACCACGGCTACCCGTATTACGGATATAACAACTGGTATAATCACGACTACTATTATCCGTACTGGAGCAATTATCATTCGGGTTGGAAACCTTCTCTGCAGCCGAGACGGCCGAATTATGTCCAGAGACCGAATCACGGCGCCGGGATAACCGGTACGCGGCCGGGTAATACGACAAGACCGACTACCGGTCCCGCAACAAGGCCGACAAACTCATATCGTCCGACTACCGGAAATCGGGCAAATGAAGCGGGAATGCCCAACAATATCAGACCGGGATCGAATCAACCGGGAATAATCACACGGCCGGGTAGCAACAATACCCCCGGTACTGTAATAAGGCCGTCACGAAGGGACACGGAAATCACACGCCCGGAATCCAATCCGACGACACGAATGAATCAACCGAATTCGAATACGATAAGGCCGAATGCCCCGGCAAATACGACAAGACCGGATGCAATCAACCGATCAAATTCAAATATAAACACGACAAGACCGGGAGCGACCGTACGACCGAATACAAGTACACGGCCGACGACAGTCAGACCTGCGACCAACAACAGGAATGATATCAAAAATTACACCAGGCCGCAGAATGAATCGAGGCCGACGTATAACAACAACAGGTCGAACAGTTCGCGAGATTATACTCCTAGCAGCTCACATGACAACAGTTCCTACACCCCGTCAAGGAGTTCGGGTAGCAGCGGTTCGTCCGAAAGCTACACTCCGTCAAGAAGTTCAGGCGGCGGTGGCAGTGGCGGTTCGGGTGCGGACAGACCAAGCAGAAGATAGGAGCAGAATCAGAGATTAAAACATAGGAAAATTAGGAATTAAATAATATTTGATATGAAAAAGATATGTATTCTCCCGGCGTTTCTGTTAGCCGTAAATATACTTAATGCTCAGACAGAAACAGACATTGCCAGATTTTCGAGGATCACTAATTATGGTACGGCCCGTTCGGCCGCTATGGGTGGGGCGTTCACCGCGCTCGGCGGCGACATCTCGACGCTAAGCAGCAACCCTGCCGGTATAGGAGTGTTCCGGAAATCAGAAGTTTCTTTCACGCCCTCATTGAATTTCAGTAATACCAAATCAGGCAAATATTCGGCCGAAGATGCTTCATTTCAAGCCGGGACTCTGGGAGCAGTCTTTTCTTTTCACTCCTCCGCATTTGATTGGAAAGGGGTTAATTTCGGATTCAATTATACAAACATGAACAATTTTAACCGGAAGACAAACCAGTATGTATTTAACTCCCCAACTTCACTGCTGCAGGTATTCGCCGACCAGGCTTATGGGATTTCCGGAGGGGATCTGGAAGACCTCTATACGTCAGCGGGAAACTCTCCGGCCGGATTGGCTTATCAGACCTATATCATCGACCGTTCCGGACTGCCTGACGACGTCTATTACCCATTATATGGAAACGACCCGATCTATGATGTCAGAATCAATACCAATCAACATAAGACGATCGATGAGTCCGGATATCAGGGAGAATATGCTTTCTCGATAGGAACAAACTATAAGGATAAACTTTATCTGGGCATGACTATCGGCATGCAAAACATCCATTATAAAATATCTTCCGTATATTCTGAAAATGCAGCAAACGCGAGTGAAAGCGAGTTGGCGTATTACAATTACAACGAATTCCTGGAAACCCATGGAACAGGGGTAAACTTTAAGGCAGGTATTATCTTCCGGCCGATTCCGCAACTCCGGTTGGGAGCAGCGATCCACACCCCGACCTACTATAATATGACGGACTCCTATAACTATTCGATCTATTCCAAATTTACGACCGTAAAAAATGACCGATCGGATTATACGGCAGGCGTTCCGTTATGGGACTATGAATATGATATGAAAACACCGTGGAGAGCCATGTTCGGAGCAGCTCTGGTCATCGGTAAATCATTGATATTAAGCGCAGATTATGAATACGTGGATTATACGACAGCTAAATTCAGCAACGGGGATAACGGCGAAGATTTTTACGGCCCGGACGGAACCGGCACCAACGATTACATCAAGGCGTACCTGAGAACTGCCAATAACTACCGCGCCGGTGCCGAGCTTCGTCTGAACAATGCTTTTAGCCTTCGGGCAGGATATGCGCTTTCGGAGAGTCCGTATCGGTATGATACGAAAAACAACAAACTCGAAACCCTGTCGGGCGGTTTCGGTCTGAATTTCGGAATGTTCTACTTAGATGCTGCCTACCTTCAAAAAACATCAAAGGATCAAACGGTTTTCTATGACTATGAAATTCCGGAGAACCCTCCTGTGCCTGTCAAATCCGAAGTGGTTGAAAATACATATAAGAACGGCGAAGTCCGTGTTACATTAGGATTACGCTTCTGATCACTTTTCATTTTCGAACGATAGATATTCACTATTAAAATATTACTTTTGACTCGTCAAAAGTAATATTTTAGTTTATGGTGAAAACGTTCTATATTGAAACCTACGGCTGCCAGATGAATGTAGCGGATAGCGAAGTGGTTGCGGCTATTCTGACCGACCGGGGTTTTAAGCATACAAAAGAAAAAAATAAAGCCGACCTCATTCTGGTAAATACCTGTTCTATCCGGGAAAACGCGGAACAACGGGTACGCGGGCGGGTACAAGGTTTTTCCGAAATTAAAAAGAAAAACCCGCGGGTATTGATCGGCATTATGGGTTGTATGGCAGAACGGTTGGGAGAAGCGCTCTTCGAACAGGAGAGAAATATTAATATCGTAGTGGGGCCGGATGCGTATATGGATCTGCCATTATTGATCGAAAAGGCCGAAAGAGGAGAAAAGGCGATCAATATCGAACTTTCCGAAACGGAAACCTATAAAGATATATGTCCTTCCCGAATCGACATGACAAGCATCTCCGGTTTTGTTTCGATCATGCGGGGATGTAATAATTTCTGTACTTATTGTATCGTGCCGTACACCCGGGGCAGAGAGCGCAGCCGTAGTCCGAAAAGCATTTTAAATGAGGTTTTCGATCTGCAGGCAAAGGGCTATAAAGAGATCACGTTACTGGGACAAAATGTAAACTCTTACCTGCATAAACAAGAAGACCTTCAGGTAAACTTCCCGGAATTACTTGACCTTGTAGCGTGTACTGTGCCTGATATGCGGATCCGTTTTGCGACCTCGCACCCGAAAGATATGAGCGACGCAATACTGGAAACCATTGCCAGGCACCACAATATCTGTAAAAGTATTCATCTCCCGGTACAGTCCGGAAGCAACACGGTATTGAAAAACATGAACCGGAAATATACCCGCGAATGGTATCTGGAGCGGATTGCGGCTATCCGGCGCATTATTCCGGAATGCGGGGTTTCCACTGATATTTTTGTCGGATTCCACAACGAAAGCGAAGCAGATTTCAATGAAACCCTAGACCTGATAAAAGAGGTCGGCTTTGACCTGGCCTATATGTTCAAATATTCTGAACGTCCCGGCACAATGGCTTCGAAAAATCTGCCCGATAATATCGATGAAAAAACCAAAGGCCGCAGGTTGCAAACGCTGATCGACCTGCAAACCGGGTTCTCCCTGGAAAGTAACAAACGGGACATCGGTAAGACATTCGAGGTACTGGTAGAGGGAGTATCCAAGAAAAATACCCAGGAGATGTTCGGGCGGAGTAGTCAGAATAAAGTGGTAGTTTTCCCCTGTACAACAGCTAAAATAGGCGACATTGTCCATGTCAGGATAAAAACCTGCACTTCAGCCACGCTGATCGGGGAAGTAATAAACGAATAAGAACAAATCTCCTCTTCAACCCTCAATAAAATGGAGCACAGGAAACTGCAAAATAACGAATTAAACCGGATTGATACCAATACATTCAAACAAGCGGAGAAACTTCCGGTTGTCATCATCCTTGACAATGTACGGAGTCAACACAACGTAGGATCCGTATTCCGTACGGCCGACGCCTTCCGTGTTGAAAAAGTTTACCTTTGCGGTATCACTTCTACCCCGTCAAACAACCGGGAAGTACATAAAACAGCCCTCGGAGCCGAAGAGACGGTGGAGTGGGACTATGAAACGGAAACGGTACAGGTTGTCTGCGCCCTGAAAGAAGAAGGCTACAAAATCTACGCAGTAGAACAAGCTGAAAATGCTCTTTCATTGGAGCGGCTATCTATTGAAAAAGAGAAAAAATATGCCCTTATTTTCGGCAATGAGGTAAAAGGAGTACAACAAGAGGTCATCAACCAATCCGACGGCTGCATTGAGATACCACAATTCGGCACCAAACACTCTTTCAACATTTCCGTCAGTGTCGGCATTGTGCTATGGCAGATTGCAAGACCGATGGTGAATGAGTGGAAAATGGAGAGTTAGATGTAAAACTTTCTCCGGAATGAACAAAATATCAAACTTGTTTAAATATTACATTCATTTTCAATTTTCAACTCTCCATTATTAAAACTTTCTACGATTTTAATCGTTTCTACGGCCTCTTTTACATCGTGAACACGAAGAATATTCGCTCCTTTCAATAAAGCGATCGTATTTAACACAGTCGTACCGTTTAAAGCTTCTGCCGGAGTAGTGCCGAGCAATTTATAAATCATCGATTTCCGGGATATACCGACCAACAAAGGATATCCGAGTTCCTTAAACACCTCGAGACGATTCAGCAAACGATAATTATGCATCTGGTTTTTACCGAAACCAAAACCGGGATCAATCACGATGCGGGTGGCTCCCAACTGTTTTATACGGGCCAGGCGTTCCACATAGAAATCACGTACATCTTCCACGACCTCGCGGTAGACCGGTTGCAGCTGCATCGTCTGTGGTGTTCCCTGTATATGCATCATGATATAGGGTGTTCCCGATTCCGCAATATAGTCAAACATCCGCTCATCCATCGTTCCTCCGGAAATATCATTTACCACGACCGGCCCCAGGCAGGTATTAATCTCTTTAGCCACTTCCGAACGAAACGTATCAATCGAAACAAACATATCCGGATAATATTTACGTATCAGTTCAACAGCAATCGTCAATCGGGCAATCTCCTCCTTTTCGTCGACATGGGCGGCTCCGGGGCGCGTCGAACAAGCCCCGACATCGATTATTCCGGCTCCCTCTTCCGCAATCTGCCTGATCCGCGCGATGATTTTCGTCTCGCTCAGATAGCATCCGCCATCATAGAAAGAGTCGGGTGTAACGTTCAGAATTCCCATCACTACCGGCCGGGTTAAATCCAAACATTTTCCGGCCACATCTATACATTTAGTCATCTTTTTTATTTTCAATTTGCAGTTATTGATTTACAATCTGTTTTTTGCTACTTTTACAGTGCCAAAAATAAGTATTAGTTTTTGATATTAAGGAGAGGAATGACAGGATCAACGCAAAAATACCAAAAAGCGCTGGATACAGCACAAGAATACGATATTGTAATAGAGACCTGTTACGATATTTTTATAAAAAAAATGCACGATTACGGCACAGCCTGGCGTATTTTGAGAACGACCTCAATTACCGACCAGATCTTCATTAAAGCCAACCGTATCCGTTGCATTGAACAAAAAGGCATATCCAAAGTAGACGAAGGAGTTATTCCCGAATATATCGGCATCATCAATTATGCCATTATGGGATTGATTCAGTTGGAGTTAGGAGTCGGCGAAGAGGCTGCCGACGATCAAAAAAAGATCGCCGGCTTGTATAAGAACTATTTTGAACAGGCCAAATCGTTGATGACGAACAAGAACCATGATTACGACGAAGCTTGGCGCAGTATGCGGATCAGTTCATATACCGACTTGATACTGATGAAGATAAACCGCACAAAACAGATCGAGGATCACCAGGGGAATACCATCATCTCCGAAGGAATTGATGCAAATTACTACGACATGATCAACTATGCGGCATTTGCACTGATCCGGCTGACAGTGGAAAATAAATAAGGCATAACTGATTTTATTATCCGCGTACAAAAATGCATTCACTTTCAATTATTAATTTTCAACCTTCAATTAATTAAATATGAGACTATTGATGAATGTTTGCAGGATTTTGGTAGGGATATTGTTCATCTATTCCGGTTTTGTAAAAGGAGTCGATCCGCTTGGATCCACTTATAAGTTTACCGATTATTTCCTTGCATTCGGGATGAACTGGATGACTCCCACCGCCCTGTTTTTCTCCTTTCTCCTTGCACTGACCGAATTTACCATCGGTGCCTGCCTGTTTCTGAATATAAAAACGAAATGGGCCATCTGGGGCGCCTTGTTGTTTATGGCTTTCTTTACACCGCTGACCCTGATTCTGGCAATCAAGAATCCGGTAACCGACTGTGGATGTTTCGGGGATGCCCTGATACTTACCAATTGGGAAACATTCTGGAAAAATATAGCTTTGTCGATTATCACCCTGTTTCTTTTTTATAAAAAGAAACAGTTTAAATCGTGGTTTAACTTTCTGGAACAAACCATCATGCTGGTAAGCGCCATTGTCTTTATTCTATGCATTGAATCCCATTCATACAGGCACCTGCCCATTATCGATTTCCGCCCTTATGCCACCGGCAAGAATATTTCGGAAGGGATGAAGGTACCGGAAGGAGCACCATTGGATGAATACCGGATCACTTTGCAATATAAAAACAAACATACCGGCGAGATCAAAGATTTTACGGAAGCCGACTATCCGTGGCAGGATTCATTGAACTGGGTGTTCCATGATTCAAAAGAGAAACTGATCAAGGAGGGATACAAACCCGAAATACACGGATTTACGATTGAACATCCGACATTGGGAAATATTACCGAGGAATTATTGCAAAACAGTGATTACACTTTCCTGGTAATCGCATACAATATCAATAAAACGAACCCTGCGAGCCAGGAAAAACTAAATCGGTTGGCCGCATACGCACAGGAAAAGGGGTATTCTTTCTACTGCTTATCCGCATCCGGGCCTGACGATATCAAAAAATATACAACCGCCCATCCGGCCAATTACGAATTCTGTACCAGCGATGAGATCCTGTTAAAGACAATGATCCGCTCCAATCCGGGCTTAATGCTGTTAAGATCGGGAACAATACTGGACAAATGGGGATACCGGGATATACCGGAAGTAGACGAGATCAAAGATAAGGATCTTGCCTCCTTCTGCCTGCTTCAACAGCAATACCAAACCGACAAATATATGATTTACTCATTATTTCTGGCGGTTAGCTGTTGCCTGCTTTTGTATACGGTCAGAAAGTACAGAAAGCAGGTTAAATAGAAATATCGATAAATCTTTACCTAAAAAAACATTATGAGAAAAAAAATTGTCGCAGGAAACTGGAAAATGAACAAGACTCTTTCAGAGGGGATACAGCTTGCCAAAGAGGTAAACGATAGAGTAAAAACAACTGATATAAAAGGGGTAAATGTCGTTTTAGGCACTCCCTATATCCATCTGCCAGAAGTAAATAAAATAGTCGACCCATCGCGTATAGCCATTGCTGCCCAGAATTGTGCTACGGAAGCTTCAGGCGCTTATACCGGTGAAATCTCCGCTTCGATGGTAGCCTCTACCGGTTGTAAATATGTCATCCTCGGACATTCCGAAAGAAGGAGTTATTATGGTGAAACGGATGCTCTTTTGGTCAAGAAAGTAGCACAAGCGCTGGAAAACAATCTGGAGGTGATTTTCTGTATCGGAGAAGTATTGGAAGAACGGGAAGCCGGTAAACATTTCGAAGTGGTAAAATCACAGTTGGAGCATGGCTTATTCCAGCTCAGTGCAGAGCAGTCTTCTCATATTATTATTGCCTATGAACCGGTCTGGGCGATCGGTACCGGCCAAACGGCTACCTCTGCGCAAGCTCAGGAGATGCACGCCTATATCCGTAAAGTGTTGACCGAAAAATATGGCAAAACTGCAGCCGAAAACACCTCTATCCTGTACGGAGGGAGTTGTAACGCAAAAAATGCCGACGAATTATTTGCCAACCCGGATGTCGACGGCGGTCTTATCGGTGGCGCTTCCCTGAAAGCAGACGATTTCCTGGCTATCATTGCTGCTTTGGCAAAATAACGATTCGAAATACACTTATACAAAACAACCCGGGAAAATGATCTGTTTTTCCCGGATTGTTTTTTATCTCTTCATTTTCACGACAGAACCATTTTTACGGTTCGCGGAAATCTACACTTATGATCTTCCCAAAACCGGTATATTTAGCATGAGAACTCAGTTCATCATCCACATTTCCAACGTTAAAGAGTTCCATTGTTCCATTGCTACCCTCTTTTCCGGCAGGATTATAAGAACAAACTCTTAATTTTTTCTCCCACAACTGATTGCGTGGTCCAACTCCGGTTGATGCTAATCTGTTCTGGAAAAACTGGAAATTTATTTCAGTGATAATTTCCGGAGTTTTATCTATCATCAATTTTGTGCTGTGGTTATCAGTACTATACCTGTATACTTTACTCCCTATACTATAAAATATCCATCCTTCGTACTCGGGACTCAATGCGATAGAAGAAGCATTCGCCAAGTCTGTATTGGTTGTTTCTTCATAATATCGTTGATTTACTCCACCCAGTTCAAAACGGGCTATATATATTTTCTGGGTAGTTCTATCCCTTAAGATTGCTGTAATAGGCGTTCCTGTTAATTGCATACAAATACCCATCCACAACAGATCTTTACCTGTTTGGTTATAATTAAATCTCACAGGATTAGGATTCATTGCGCTGAAAACCTGACCGGATCCCGGATGACGTACAAAAGTCTCAGATTTCTTATCAAACATAACAGCAGACGTACCGCCTATTGCCCATCCGGCCGCTTCCACTACAACACTATTATATGTTGTATTTATGCTTGCAGTCCAGGGAATCCTTGAAGGGGAGGTGCTCCCGAAATACACTTTCCCGTCCGGGGTAACTCCCCAGTGTCGATTTGTTGTTTTTGACATTTCCTGAAGATGGAAATCGTTCGGAAACATTCCTACACTTATAATATAAGCGGTATTTAATGAATCATAATTCAATGTTAACGGATTTAACAGCATCGTTTTTTCCGTGGTCAGAATATAAATGCCCGCTCGTTCTGCTGTAGGCGAATTGGTAAATGTTCTCGGATAGCCGTTTAAGACCGTTCTGACTTTCAGAGGAGTACCTCCATACGGCAATTTTGTTCCGACGGCAGTCAATACATCGTAGATCGGAGTAAATGTTCCGGTTCCCTGATCATTAGGAACCGTTTCGTAAGCAATGGCATCCAGACGAGCTTTACCGTCTACTTCGCATAATAATAGATAACCTTCATTTATGGTCGGTGCGGTTACTGTCAACACGCTTTGAAATTGCCATTGTACCCCGGTAATTTTATCTTTTATATTACAATGAAGATTATAAGTGGCCGGTGCTATAGTTAACTTTACGTCTAGGTCACGTTCATTTCCTAAAACAATTCTTTCGGATGAGTTTGCTTCATATTTTTTCGTCACAGCCCACTCATATTCATAATCATCCGGATTCTGATCCAGGGTAAAAAATAGTGCAGGAGTTATTTTTAATGAATCTCCTAATTTGATGGTATAACCACCCGTATTCCAATCGACAATCTCCACTTCATTGATATCATGATATGTATAATTTCCTTTATCATCATAACATGAAGACAGGCAGAAATAGCTGATTAATATGAGGATAAAATAGACGCTTTTCATGTGTGCATTTTTAATATTATATTAAACACTTGTCATTAATATGGAAAACAATATATTGTTCTTATATTTCTGTTTTCTCATCAAGTAGCGGAGTAGAGTGATGAACCCATTACCATTGGGGTTTCCCCGTCTTCTTCGTAGACGGTCCGTCCTGCTGCCGCCTCCTTCTGTAGATAGATATCAAACCTTTGTCCATAAGCTTTTTGTAGACTCGCCGACGTAATGTTCTGATCGACGAAATCGGATAATGAGACATCAACATATTCACATAGCATCAATATCTTTTTGCGGGAAAAAGCTCCAAGATAGTCTGGCATCCAATATTTCGGCTCTGTGATGACATCCGTTACCGCTATTGTATGCATGGTATATGAAACAATATGGTTATATCTTGTCCAACCTTGCTTCATATTTGTTTTAAAACCGCCATATGGCTCCAATTGTAAATTCAATAAAAATATACTATTCGCCATATCTTCTGTTTTATGAAATACAATCGGAATGTGAGTTGAAACAGCTTTGGCTGGCATAATAAAATACTCCGGCAGTGGATCATAGTGTTTACCCTCTATCGCAGTGGAAGAAGAAAGTACGGACACTTTAAACGGTCGATCTACACTCGACGGAGCACCTGTGGCAGCAACTTCCAGCATGTAGACTGAGTCGATAATCCCCTTTGCATAAGCAAATGGTAGTGTGGTAGAATCGGTTTGTTCACTCATACCGGTAGCCACCAATGCCATGTTAAAATAAAGATTACGATCTCCTTCATAGGTAATCAGATCCTCTTCTTTACAAGAAACGGCTACGATTGTAACTGCAATTCCTAAGAATATATTTCGGATTAATATTTTAAAAACATTCATACTCAAATTATATATAGTTAATAATCCATTTATCAACGGCTTTCCATTTCAGAATCGGGTTTCGGCACAACGTATTTGCTTCTATCCATAGTTATATCTCCGGACATCTGTGCACTATTCGGAATCTTAGAGATATTCCGACGTTTATAATAGAAAAATAGCTGTCCTTCTCCCCAGAATTCTTTCCGGTACTCCTTTAACAATTCATTATGCAGATTACTTTCGGTAAAAGCCGGTAGTGCATCTTTACTCAATCCCCGATGAGTCCTTACCGTTTGCAAACGGGCAAATGCCGTATCTATATCTGTTTCGCACTCTGCTGCAATATAATATACTTCCGACTTCCGGATTAACGGCTGGAACATCCGGAAAGTGCTGTCGTTCGATGTGATATCGGCATATTTACAGAATGTTTTATATCCTCTTGGCCCGGTAAGCCATGTTGATATGGTGTAACGCCAATCATTGGTCTGAGCCTCAAACACTCCCTCCAATGTATTTGCGGTGCTGCTGTTACCTTGTATAGGACGTAAGATCGCCATATCGGTTAAGTCCGGTGAAAAAAAGCTTTTATAAACAGTGTACATATCCGAGTTCTGTATTCCAAAAAGTACCTCCGACGAAATTAACCGGTCTCCGTTTGACGGATCGCTTATGCGTGCAAGTGATATCCAAGGAAAGAACGTGGTTGACCGATCCATCTCAATCACCTCATTTGCTGCAACCAGTGCGGCCGATTTATTGCCGGTATATAAATATACCCTTGCCTGTAATGCTTTTATAGCATAGTAGTTCATCCGGCGATTCCGAAAAGCAGTCGTAAAGTCCTTATCTGTACTTTGAAATCCATGCAAGACACCTACAGTCTTGACCGGATCGTTCACCAACAGCATCTCTGCCCGGTTAAGATCCCGTATAATTGAATCTACGACGGTGTTCGCCGCAAGAAGGGGTGTTGCCTGCGCATCGGCTACCGTATAATAAGGGATGGAATCGGCTGTCGGATCCACGTTATAAATCGGACCATATAAACGTAATATGTCAAAATGCAGAAAAGCCCTTAAACCGTAAGCTTCACCAAGCATAATATTCCGTTTGGCGACTGAAAGCACTTTCGATTTCTCAACATTCTCAATGAACTTATTGACATTCAAGACCGTTGAGTATACTCCTTCCCATATCGCACTAAAAGTTGATTTTACCTCATCATCTGTATAAGTATATGATGCATGTTGTTTAAAAGGGCAACCTTCTGTCACACAATAATAGCGCTGTGCCAGCACCTCTACTGCAGTTGAGGTAAGAGAAGCTCCGTATGTGCTGTTTGAAGCCATCTTCAGATAAATGCCGTTCAATGACATATTGATACCGTCTTCAGTGGCATAAGCCTGTTTCTCAAGGTACTTACCTTCCGGCTTAACATCCAGGAAAGCATTACAACTGCTGTATAGGATTACAGCAGATATTGCAAAATATATTCTGATGTATTTTTTCATAAATCTAATTTTAAATTTACCGGTTAAAAAGAAGCACTAATACCTAATGAGAATGAGCGGGCAAATGGGTAATCAATACCTCTTTCCGCTTTTACATTTGATAAACGTAAAAATTCGTTAGTGTAAGCTGTGATCTTTAATGATTGCATACTGAGATGGCGAATCCACGATTGTGCATCAAAAGCCCATGAAAGACTTATCGACTCTCCGGTAACGATATTATCCTTCTGGATAAAACGAGAGGAGATCCTTGTCTTCTGCGCATCGGTTGTGATTAAACTTATTGCTTTGAATTGGGCAACATCTCCCGGATTCTTCCAACGCATATACAATGCCCGTTTATCCTGATTCTGTTTCATTTCTTCTATACCGATATTCTCAATTTTATTATAAAGAGCGTCATTCAATAAATCTCCTCCTAACCGGTAACGGAATGTGGCTTGAAGAGTCAACCCTTTATAACTAAAAGAGGTATTGAATGTACCTTCAACTTTCGGGCGGGTATTACCAGCCTTTACAATATCGTTTGTATTATAGCTAAAAGTCTGTTCCCCGTCTTTGGTAACAAAAACCTCCCTTCCAGTTCCCGGGTCAATTCCTACAGAACGCACTGCCCACAGGTCTTCCGGACTATAGCCGTCTTTAAAACGTTCCAATGAGTTATTGGCTTGCTCCACATTATTCAGGCTTTCCAATTGGTTTCCGAAACCGCCGTAAAGCGATTTCAAATGACTGCCCTGTAATCCAAGACGCCATTCTGTCCGGTCACTAATCCGGTTTCCGGTTGTTCTCCGATAAGCTACAACATTGATCATTGCTTCAATTCCTTTAGAATCTAAATAACCTATGTTCATCGGATGCTTTTTCACACCGGTTGAAGATGGTTTGTCGACAGCAACCACTAATGGATCTGTCTTTTTTTCCCATACACTCACTTTAGTTGAAAGCCTGTTATTAAAAATGGTCATATCCAAAGAAAGATTGGAAGTTTGTGTTTTCTGCCATTCCAAGCCCGGATTTCCAAGTCCTTCTATAACAGATCCCTGTCCAAAGAAATTTAATTTATCGCTATATGTGTAGACTGTCGCTGAAAGAGTAGACCCCATATTCTGATTTCCAACAGTACCGACATTAGCCGTGATTTTTAGCAGGTTGAGCCATTCAACTTGCTTCAAAAAACTTTCATTATGCAAGTTCCACCCTAAGCCGACCGAATAAAAGGATGTAAATTTTTCATTCGAACCGAATACTGTGGATCCGTCATAACGGAAGCTAAAATCGGCAAGATACCGGTTATCATACGTATAATTGCTACTGAACACCAAATTTGCTCTGCGAACGGTAACATTAGAAGCCGCAGGTTTACCATTGGGATCATATCCGAAAGAGTAGGCCGGATGACCATCCGATCCCGGAGGAAATCCCAAAGCAGTGAAACTACGGAAAGAGTATTTCGACTCCGCCACCTCAGCCCGGCTGTTAACGGTCAGGTTATGTTTCTCCTTTAAAGTAGCGGAATAAGATACCGAAATGTTAGCAGTATAGTTTGAACTCTCAGTTTCGGCACTGCTATAGGAACCTTTTTCATATATACCGGAGTTGTCAAAAGACGAATGTTCCGGAGCTAAAAATATCTCCGTATCGGATGTTGTCCTTCCAATCTGAAGAGCTCCGTCTACCCGCCATTGAGGATTGATTGTCCAAATCAATTTCAGGTTGTTGTTAAACCCAAAACTATTGGTTTCATCTTTATGAGGCAATAAAGCATTGTATAAAGGATTAGCTACAATATAGGATTGACCGTTATAAGTACCGGAACTGTTTTCCAAATATTTCTCTACAACCCCTTCTTCATTACGTTTCCGGTAATAGGGATTTACTTTTACAAAATCGGAGAATGGAGCATAAGGCGAATTGTTGGAAGTTAGTCCGTCCAATGACAAATAGTTGCTAACCTGAATACTCTTTTGCCGATAAGCAAGATTAATATTTGCTCCCCAAGGCTTCCGATCGGAACCTTTCATCACCCCATTAATGGTTTTGTAAGATAATCCCACCCCATAAGCCAATCCTTCGCTACCTCCTGAAACCTGAATGGAATTTCCCACCGTATATCCGGTCTGAACCGGCTCGCTTAGCCAGTACGAATCAACACCGCGCCTAATTTCTGCCAACTTTTTATAATATATATTATTTAACTCTTCTTGAAAAGAGGCCATATTCGACTTATAACGACCTGCCAGCCGTTCAAACTCCAGCTTCTCGGCCGAATTCATCAGGTTATAGCTGGACAGGTCCGGCGCTTCAATCCGGAAATCACCAGTATAAGATACCCTGACTTCCCCTGCTTTCGGCTTGATCGTTTCCACAACCACGACCCCGTTGGCCGCCCTCGATCCGTAGATTGCCGTAGAGGCGGCATCCTTCAATATCGTCACCGACTCTATCCGGTTCATATCGAGGTCAAAGATTTTCTGCATAGTGGTTTCAAATCCGTCCAGGATAAACAGCGGTTGATTCGGATTATATCCAAACTCATCCGTTAACTTATTGATACTGGTCGTACCACGAATCTCGACATTAGGCATAGTGTTCGGGTTCGACCCGGACAAGTTATTCTCAATTACAAGAAAGGAAGGGTCCAACGACCGTAAGCTCTGAAGCAAATTCTGGTTTCCGATTGCCCTCAAATCCACTCCTTTTACAGTTGTAGTAGTACCGGTAAAGCTCTCTGCTTTACGGGTAAACATTCCGGTGACTACCACCTCGCTCAGCTCGGCGACCTCTTCTTTCAATATCACAGTAAGCGGAGATGTCGGCTGGCCCTTGAAGCTTACCTCGTTGGTTTCGCAACCGATAAAAGAAAACACTAATATCCCATTGTCCACAGGCAACGTAAGAGTAAATTCTCCCTTATTATCCGTAGCAATACCCACTGTAGTGCCTTTCAATACCACAGTTACTCCGGGCATAGGTTGCTGTTTTTCGTCCAGCACCTTACCGGTTATACGTATCTCTGTTTTTTGCTGTGAGGATTTCTCCCGGACAACAACCAGTTGTTTATCGAAAACATATTCCAGTCCGAGGCCAGGCAACAATTCGTCCAATATTTGCACCAACTCCTTGTTGTCCGCTTTAACATCCACATTCTTTTTGCTCTGTATCAGACTGGAGTTATAGATAAAATCGCATTGAGTCTGCCTGCCCAGCTCCTTCAGTACCGAAACCAAAGAGACCTTTTGCATATCGAGCGTGACTTTAGTTTGTTGAGCCAGAGTGTTTGCATGAATAGTCATGCATGTCCCCAATAGTAAAACTCCTAGAAACTTCATAAAAATTAACATTTTACACAAAGCTTTCCAACTGAGTGGAAACGCGCAGTTTCGCTTTTTTTTCATAGATTTGCAGTTATAATTTGACATAATAATACTCCCCTTCCTTGAAACCGAACCGGAGAAGTATGTTGAATTACACGGATTGGAAGATGGCCAGATCTTCCAATCTTTTATTTGGATTTAATCGTTACATATTTATCTTTCACTATAAATTCGACATCATTAGTTTCGGCAAATCGTTTAAACAGGTAATTAATATCCTCATATCGTTTAAACCGCCCGCCAAACCTCAGGTTTTTCACCACGGGATTCTGATAAAAAATCTCCATATTATACCACAACGCCAGAGTAGTCATAATCTCTTCTAAGGCAGTATTGTCAAAATAGTAATACCCATCTTTCCACGAGGTAAAAAATTCCGTTTCGACCTTTTTAATCGTTAACTGTCCGGATATTTTATCCCATACAGCCTGTTCTCCGGGAGTCACATTGTAATTCCGTTCTTGATGCTGTATCTGAATCCTTCCCTTTTCAAGGGTGGTCGCAATATTATCCCGCCCCGGATAGGCCGTGACATTAAATGAGGTACCCAACACGCGGATCCGGAGTTGATCAGCCTGTACAATAAACGGATACACCTGATCATGAGCTACTTCAAAATAGGCTTCCCCGGTTAAAAACACCTCCCGTTGATTGCCGGAAAAGGCGACCGGATAGCGTAAATCTGAACCGGAGTTCAAATGTACTTTCGTACCGTCCGCCAACAGCAAATTGTATTCTGCACCCGGAGGTACATGAATTACATGGAACTCTCCCGCTTTTGCATGTTGTCCGATAGGACTACTATATACCAGCGTATTGTTATGATTCGTCACTTTCGATAAACTGTCAGATATAATCACTTCCTGAGAGCCTGAATCCAACTGCATTTTCCGGCCGTTGGCAAGCGTCAATTCCGCTCTTTGCTTTCCGGAAGAAAGTTGAACAATCTGTTGTTGAGCCGGAAAAGATCGTTGTGTTTTGGAATCAAATAAGAAAAAAGATACGCCTATCGCTAACAAGATCCCAGCCGCCGTAGAGTAACGAAGTAACCTTCTTCTCCTGCTACACCGGCCTATTTTTTTCTCCATGGCCTGGAACAAAAGATCGGGCTTTGTACGTTTCCGCATTACAGTCCGCTGCTCTTTCAAGACAGCCATAGCAGAATAGAAGGTCTCATTTCCGGCAGAAGAGGCTCTCCATTCCTTCAAATAAGCCTGCTCATCCTCCGAAATAAGCTCTCCCATTACATCATCCGCAATAATATCAACAATCTCTCTCATTCTCTGGTTATATTTTACTCATATAACCTTGATTCGTGTTTTTGGTGACAAAAAAGTGGCTTTATTTTTGTTAAAAGAAGCAAAACAGATATAAAGGACTGGCCTTCCAAGGCCTCTTGCAGGTATTTAATCGCCCGTCTTACTTGTGTTTTTACAGTATTTACACTGATCTTCAATTCGTCGGCAACGTCCTGATATTTCATATCATCGACGAAAATTTTGAGGAATATCTTTCTGCACTCTTCCGGTAAGTTATTGATGGCCATGTATAATATATCGATTTGCTTCTGTTCGTTTTCTTCGGGTATAAATACCGCATCCTCTTTCTCACTTCCGGCCGTTTCATATAGATTGATTCGCCGCTGTTGGTTACGCAGGTAATTTAAACAGGTATTTTTTGCTGCCCGGAAAAGAAAACTACCGAGGTCTCCGGAAAAATTCTCAAATCGTTCATGAATATAGAAATGGATAAAACACTCTTGTACCACGTCTTCTGCGACCTCTATTTCTTTTAGTATCCGTTGACAGTAAAGAAGCAAGGGTTCGTGGTAAGTGTCGAAAAAAAGGCGGAATGCCTCTTTTTTGTCCTTTTTATACAACGATAATATAGTTTTTGTTGGATCCATTTTATTCTTATCGAACGTAAAAATAGTAAATAATCTATATTCAAAACAAAAGCTTGTGAGTTTTTAATATTACATGATATAGATTAAGTTCCTTTACCAGTTAGTTACGACATACCGCTTTTACCGATAAGCTCTTCAATACCTTACACTCTCAAAAGCCCCCATACCGAACAATGCAAAATCGAAACGAACCGGATCGAACGGATCAAATTGCCGAAGACGGGCAGTAAGCTCTTCAACCGCCCGTCTATCGTTCTGATTACGGGTCAATAATCCGAGTTGCCGGCCGACGTTTCCGGTATGCAGGTCCAGCGGGATCAGTAAAGCAGAAGAGGGTACACTTTTCCACAGTCCGAAGTCAATACCTTCATCATTTTTCCGCACCATCCAACGCAAGAACATATTAACCCGTTTGGCTGCAGACCCTTTGTTAACATCGGCAACATGGCGCAACACGCGTTTCTCGCCCGGCAAGGCAGTAAAGAGGGTGTGCCAGCTGATCAACGCTTTAAACATATCCCGGTGCTCGGTGTAGGCATTTCTGAAAACAGTCTCCAAGCCTCCGTAGTTCCGATAGATATGGGCTAATGCTTGCAGGAAGTAGCAACAGTCATACCCATTGAATGTACGGTGTTTGAAATGGCTGAACCGTTCAAAATCGGATGCGACTGCATTCATAACAAAATCATAAGGAGCATAATCCAGCAGTTGCATCAACTCTTTGCATTTCCGGATGATTACCGGGCGTTGCCCCCATGCCAGCGAAGCGGCCAGAAAACCGGCGATCTCAATATCCTCTTTTGTTTCAAACAGCTTCGGAATTTGTATCGGGTCGGTTTCAATAAAAAAATCCGCTTTGCAATATTCCCGGTATTTCTCTTCCAGTAATTGCCTTAATGCGTGCTCATTCATAAATACAATTGAAAGGTTTGGTCGCCCTGAGCATCTCCCGTTTACCCGGAGGACCGGGGAGTCGTTCAATGGTAAAGCCTGCGGAACGAAGAGCACGCTTGACGCTCCCTTTAACACAATATGTAGTCAGGATCCCTCCCAGCTTTAACGCTTTATAAAACCTGCAGAAAATTTCAGTTGTCCATAAATACGGCTGTACATCCGGATTAAAAGCGTCAAAAAACACCACATCAAACTGTTCGGAGAAATCCACTTCGGAGAAATCTCCGTAATGCTTATGAAGCGTAAAGAACGGAGAGATCATAACATCCTGATTCCATGGAGCAGAGTGCATCAGGTCAAATTTTGTCCGGTCGTCAAAATCAACCGACTCCTTATAATTTAACTTTGCCGCTTCCTCAATGGTCAGCGGATATTTTTCAAAACTATAATAAAATATACCGGAATCTTTACGATGTGCGTAGATCAACATCAGATAAGCATTCAGGCCCGTGCCGAGCCCGGCTTCCAGGATCCGGAGTTCCTGCTTACCGCTATATTCGATACCCGCTTTTATAAAAATATGCTGCGATTCCTGTACGGCACCATATACCGAGTGATAATGCTCATTCAACTCCGGTACATACAACGTACTACTACCGTCTCCGGTTTCCACAATTTTCCGGAAAGAGCCAGACTGACCACCCTGTTCCCTGTTCCGATTATTCCTGTCACCTGCCACCTGTCCCTTATCACCCTTTAACATAACTATCCTCTTAACAGGTCGACAAATTCGGCAATATCGCTTTCGGTCGTATCGAAGGAACACACCCATCTCACCTCCGATGCATGTTCGTCCCATACATAGAAAAAATATTCCTCCTGTAATCGCTCGATTTTATCCCGGGGAATGATTGCAAAAACTTCGTTTCCCTGTACTTTTTGAGTGATTTTCACACCCGGAACCTGGGCAGCCTCACTCGCCAACAGCCGGGCCATCCGGTTTGCATGACCTGCCGTTTTCAGCCATAGATTGTCTTTCAGCATCATCGAGAACTGAGCAGCAATAAATCTTGATTTCGAATGCAATTGCATCAGTTGCTTGCGAAGATATTTTACCTCCTTGGAACACTCTTTATTAAAGAACAAAACGGCCTCACCGAACATCATCCCGTTTTTAGTACCGCCAAAGCTCAGGACATCAATACCCGTTTTTACGGTTGCCTCCGCCGGATCGCAATCCAGATAAGCGATGGCATTTGCTATCCGTGCCCCGTCTATATGTACGAATATGTCATGAGCGTGCGCAAAATCGGTAATCTCTTTCAGCTCCTCAATCGAGTAGGTTGTGCCCAACTCAGTACACTGAGTCAACGATATCATCTTGGGTTGCACATGGTGCTGATTGCCGAAATTGTGCATGTGGTTCTGAATCAGGCCCACATTCAACTTACCGTCAAAAGTCGGTACGGTCAATAGTTTACATCCGGTATGCTTTTCGATTGCCCCGCACTCATCCGTATTTATATGCGCCGAAACAGGACATATCACGGCATGATAAGAGTGCAAGAATGTCGACAGGGCAAGGATATTGGCCGCCGTACCGTTGTATACGAAATATACATCCGTCTCTTGCCCGAAGAGCTTTTTAAAATCGGCAACCGCTTTTTCAGTACATATATCCTCCCCGTATGAGTGTTGATGCCCATAGGCAGCCTCTTTCAAAGCCTGGAATATCTCCGGCAATACCCCTGAAGCATTATCGCTTCCAAAACCCCGAACTCCCATAATGACCTCCTATCTCTTTATAGTCACCTTTCCTCCCGGTAAGACGGCATTGATACTATTGTCATACATAGCCGTACAGCTGATTGCAGGAAGTATATATTCGCCGGAAAAAGCTGCATTAAACCGAAATGCAAAGGTTTTTGTACGGTTTTCCATCAGATCGAAATAGAGATAGAAACGATCGTCACGAATATCAACATGATCCGCATCCTTATAGACATTGTCATTACCGCTCAGACGTTCGTTAATAATCTCAAAACCGGACGGCAACAGGTAACTCAAAATAAGCTCCTGATATTCGCCGCTGTTACCGGTATTCTTGATGCTCATCTCCGCCGTAATATCCTGTCCCTGCTTCAAGCTACCGATATCTACCGACTTGCCGGTGTTGTCATAATACTTCACCTCCAGCAATAATCCGGACATGATTCTTTCGGTAACCACATGTAGCGGCAGATATGAATTGATCTGCCTCACATACAGGTTTCCGGTGCCGTTATTTTTCACCTCTACCTGTGTAGCACGGTCTTTTATCTTCAACTTATGCTGATATACCGTTTTGCCTGTATTCACTTTCTGATTACCATCGGCCGATTTCACTTCAACATCTATACCGTCTTGCTTACCCAGGTATTTCTCCACATAACTTGCCGCCGCAAGAAGAGAGAAGGAAGTTTCCTGTGTACTGTACCATCTGTTTGAAGACATTGCCTGTGATAGTTTTTCAAGCATCCGGAAAGCATCCTGCCGCATATCAAGGTGAACCAATGCCAGCAATATAACGGCATTGTCGCGTGTGTCCGAGCCATAGCATCTCCCGGTCTGGCGATAAGGATCGACCGACTGCGGAAGATTGGCTATAATCTTCTCCCCTATCTCCTTATGATTACATAAAGCATAAGCGGCAGCAAGCAACCATTGCGGCGTGCTCTCCGTCATTTTCGCCTCTTTCAACCGGTTCATCGCAGCCAGGTCGGGTTTTTGTGCCAAAGCCAATACATACAAACGATATGCCTGTTCCAGCCGTGTCCACGAATCAGCGGAATACCACCCGTTAGCTACCTTTCTCAGGTAGTTGAGGCTACCCTGCAATAGTTGCGTCGGCACCGCATACCCTTGCTGCTGGGCAGTTATCAGAAAGTGTGTCACATAAGTACTGGCCCAATCGGAAACATAACCGCCCGGCCAGTAAGCAATACCGCCTTCTGTCGTCTGGTAGTTCTTCAACCGGTTGAGCACATCGGCAACATTGGTTTCGGCAGTAGCTTTTTCCGCTGCCGTAAGATCGAGCAAACGATTCAGAGACAACTGCGGGAATGCCTTCGAAGTAATCTGCTCTGCGCATCCGTGCGGATATTCGAGCAGGTAAGATAACCGTTGTTCCAAATTTAACGGAGGTATCGAAGTGATTTCCAACGTAGCAGACGGTTCCATACCGTCAACAAAACTCTTGATCGAAACCGTCTCTCCTGCTTTTAATTCCCTCTCCTCCACTTTTGTAATGCGGGGATTCGGTATCCGGATACTAACCTGTTCCGAAACCGTTGCCTTTTCTTTTCCGCTTTCAGCCTCCACCTTAATTGTGGATGTCCCGATCTGGTCGCCTATTTTAACATTGAAATAAAGGACCTGCTCTCCTTGCCCACTAAATCTGGCAATTTGACGGTTTTCCCCTGTCACTGTTATTTTACTGTCGGTAGCCAGGGTTACTTCAGCTTCCTTGATCTGGTTGTTCATTGCAAATACGGTAACCGGTATCTGGATCACATCGCCCGGTGTAAACAAGCGAGGCATCGCAACGGATACCATCAGCGCTTTTTTCACCTGGCTGCTGGCAGCAGCCGAACCATATTGACCATTATTGGCCGCAACGACCATAGCCCGCACTTCGCCGATGTAATCCGGCATTGTGAAGGTATGTTTCCTGGAATCTCCTTTCTTGAGCATAAAAGGTCCTTCGAACAAAACGACCGGCTTGAATCGGTTGTTCTTTTCGTCTTTCGGAGCTTTAAGCGATTCGTCGCCTCCGATGGCAAATGCCTTATCCAGCCGGGCACCATAAGCGCCGTAAATATAATCGTAAAAATCCCACGTCTTTACACCCAATGCTTCACGGGCGTAGAACGAAACGAAAGGATCCGGTGTACGGAACGAGGTAAGCGACAATAACCCTTCGTCAACGATCGCAATGGTGTAGTACATTGCTTTGCCGTCAGCCTCTTTTACCGTAACGGTAAACTCTTCCGACGGACGGAGCTCGGGCTTCATCTCTATCTCCGGACGAAGATGGAGCGCCGGATTTTCCACATTTATATTAATAGCCCCGTAAAGGCGTATCGGACGGTCGTTATCGCGTTTGCTGTGAGGCTGTATCAGCGTCACATGCGCATAAATATTAGGACACATATCGCTGGTGGCCTCCACCTCAACAATGGTTGCTTCTTTATCGGCCGGCACTCGGAAAATATCTTTCACCGTTTTCCCATTTTCAAGGCTAACAATGGCAACTCCTCCTTCGGAGGACGGTATCCTGATCTTGATCTTTTCTCCGGTTTTATAAACCTTTTTATCACAACTTATGTTCAACATGGTAGCCATATCGCCGCTATCGGCATCCGACCAGTAGCCGAAGTAAGCTATGATTCCGGCGGAATGCCCCGATTTGCCGGTCACTTTAATAAAATAGCGTCCGTATAACTTAATATTCAGGTCTGTAGAAAAACTTCCGTTCGAAACGGTTACGGTTTGCCGGATCACCTCTTTCTGATAAGTGTTATTGATATAGTATCCGAGATTATTATCCTCTGCATCCCACCACCATCGCCAGTCCAAGCGGTAAACAACCAATTCGACCGTGCCGCTGCCTGTTTTTTCACCTTTAGGTGTGACAACAACACCGTTTAATCTAACCGGTTTCTGTGTGGAATACCAGTTATCTTCCGAATCGGGTAGCCGGATTCCAACATATCTTGTGTAGGGCGAATATTTTACCGTTTGAGTGCTGATGCTAAAGTCACCGCTATTTTCAAACACTCGTGTGGTGAGGGTTGCCTGTAACACACCCGGTGCATTTTCAGCGCTGATATCGCTTGCATTATATGAAAAATTTCCCTCCGAATCAGTTGTTCCTTCAAACAACAACTCCGTATTGGACTCAAAGTTTCTTGATTTATCGGTAAAAGAGTAGCCGGAATACTGTTCAAAGGAACCTCCGTTGTTTGTCAATTTTACTTCGGTGATCGCTCTTAACCCCGGGGTTTTGGCTCCGTGCAACCACCTTGTTTGTACCTTTATCGGCGCAGTAGAGAGACCCTCCCCAATGATATCCTCATCCGGGAATACCGTATTAATGCTCAGACGATTTGGTTTTATCGTCTCGATACGCAACGTTTTTGAAAAAGTAAGCCCGCCTATCTTAAACAACGCTTTCCAATAGCCTGTCGGAGCCTCCGGATCGGTCCTGAAAGAGAAGCAATAGACATTACTTTCATTAATATTTCCGGTTTTAGTCTGTATTACATTTCCCTTAGGATCGATCAACTGTGCGACAATCGGATGGCCGGCAGGCAATGTATTCAATTTGTCCTCCAACACCAACGAAAGGTAGATATCGTCACCCGGACGCCACACTCCCCGCTCGCCATAAATAAACCCTTTCACTCCCATCTGCACAACCTGCCCGCCTACATCAAAATTACTCATTGACAGAGCATTTGCATCGGACACCTTCAACCAAGCCTTATCCTTATCTTTTTTAACCACGATAGTGAAAGCTTTGTCTCTCGGCTTGGCTGTTGCCATCCCCTCTCTATCGGTTTTTGAAGAATCGATCTTTTGATTCTGGTAGTTATATAACATGACCTCACAATCAGCTACCGGCTTGGCATTTTCAATATCGCTAACACAGATGAAATATTTGCCGTCGGCAGCCCGTTTGGCCAATATACCGAGGGAAGTATTTATGATATTTCTCGAAACAAAGCGCTCTCCGGTATAATATGATACATGGCACGGATTATCACGCTCTTCCCACACGTAATCTTCGGGATAATCGCCATAATAATAGTAGCCCGGAGAATCCCAATCGCCGGTAGAATATTCATTATCCCGGCCTTCCCCGGCACATGCCAGTGTAGTATATGATTTTTTAAATTTCAGCTCTATCCGATATACGACCCCTTTTTCCAACTCTACCAGCTTACTCAGATCAATGGTAAAATCGTTCCATTTATCCAGGTCGATACTCGGATTCTCTTTGATCAGGTCGATCTTTTTCTGGAATACGGGTCGGCCGGTACGTCTCAACTCACTCGATTCGTTATATGCATTTTCCTGTAAGAAGAAATTCATATTCTGATTGAACACTTTTACCACATACAGGTCCACGGCCTTTAATGCAACAGTAGAAAACGGGATCAGTACGCTGTTTTCAGCCGGTACGATCGTACCTTTACCGATAAAGCTTACTAAAGGCTTAACAGAACCAAGCCTGACTTCCTTTATATACTCCTCTTTCAGGGCATTGCCATAGATGCTTTTTATTCCGGGATGTACATGTACCGTAAGTACAGCCTGATCCCTGCCAATGCTCGGATAAAGATAAATGATATTCCCTTCCTTTTTAGAGCCGACACCCGAAAAGCCATCTATCGTGACAAGGCCTTTTAAATCCTGATCCGGATTCAAATTATCGGACATGATAATCTTTATTACCGGCGATTCCAGGCTTCCTCCCTTGATATCCAATACGACAAATTCGTTTCTATCAGGAATTTTAACCTCAAACTCTCCTCCCCGATCCACATCTTTTGTAAAGGAGAGTTTCAATGCTTTTGCCTTGTCTCCTTTTTGAAGGCCTTTCACCGTGAAATGGTGTTTATTACCTTCATGCGTCCATTCAAGAGGCATCTGATCGCCCTCAAATGATGCACGCACCTTATTCTCAACCGCTTCCGTCTCAACCTCGTCGGAACTTAACAAACAGGCCTGATACATCAGAGAACCGGTCTCTTCTCCCTCTATAAGCAGGTTCCCCTCCTCAAACATAAAGTTTATCGGGATGACTTTAACCTGAAATTTAAAATATCTGGCTTTTTTAGGTACATCGTATAAAACAGCCAAATCCAATGTCACCTCATAAGTGGCACCGTTTTTCAGTTTCCCTTCCGGAACAAATTCTACGATATCTCCCTCCTGCAGGTATACCGTGCCTTTTACTTTAGGCGATATTTTCATAACCTTGTCAGGCAGCAATGAACCGTGTTGGTACTCTTTATCCGGTTTTGCATTCAGATAAACCCGGATTGACGAAGAAGATTTTATAATCCCGTCGGTATGGCTTATAACATATTTGCTGAAATCCGCTTCCTTATCGAAACAACTTGAAAAACATACGCTCCATATTGCGAGGATCCATAAAAAATGTTTGCACTTTATCATATCAGTATCTGTTAAGTGAATTGGAATATTGATACATATTTTATTATTATCTTATATAGTTGCAAAACTAATGAAAATAAACGTAGATATAGCCATCTAAGTTCATTAACTTTTAATTTTTAACCGTTTATCATCTTCCGTGTTTGTTTTTCAAATCAACTCAACACTTAATTTAAAATTGCATCACATTTTAATATCTAAGTTTATATTCATACTTTTGTTATCCGATACATATCGGATGTAATAATAAAAAATAAATATGAGAATATCTGTTATCGGTACGGGTTACGTTGGTTTAGTTTCGGGCACTTGTCTTGCGGAGACAGGGATTACGGTGACCTGCGTAGATGTAAATAAGGAAAAAATCGATATGCTGAACCGGGGAGAAATGCCCATTTACGAACCGGGGCTATCCGAACTGGTCGCAAAAAACCGTGTAAATAACCGGTTGTTTTTTACCACTTCATTACAGGACTCGTTAAGCGATGCGGATGCTCTTTTTATTGCAGTAGGTACTCCCCCCGACGAAGACGGCAGCGCTGACCTGCGATATGTATTGGAAGTTGCCAGGGAGATCGGCCGTTCTCTTGAACAATACATCGTAGTAGTGACCAAATCGACGGTTCCGGTCGGTACGAATAATAGGATAAAACAGGTCATCCGCGAGGAGTTGGACCGGAGAGAAGCGGATATAGAATTTGATGTCGCTTCGAATCCCGAATTTCTGAAAGAGGGAGATGCAATAAACGATTTTATGTCGCCGGACCGGATTGTAATAGGTGTCGACTCTGAACGGGCCCAAAAAGTCATGAAACGGCTCTACCATGCTTTTTTACTGAACAATATTCCATTATATTTCATGGATATCCTTTCGGCGGAGATGACCAAATATGCCGCAAACTCGATGCTGGCCACCCGTATTTCGTTTATGAACGACATCGCTAATCTTTGCGAAATCGTCGGAGCGGACGTAGATGCGGTAAAGAGAGGCATCGGAAGCGATATGCGTATCGGGAAAAAATTTCTGAATGCCGGTTGCGGATATGGCGGTTCTTGTTTTCCGAAGGATGTAAAAGCATTGATCAAAACGGGAGACGACTACGGGCACAGCATGGAGGTACTAAAATCGGTAGAGAGGGTAAACGAAAGACAAAAGCAAGTATTGTTCCAAAAGATATCGGCTCACTATAAGCACAATTTGAAAGGAAAACGTTTCGGACTATGGGGGTTGTCGTTCAAACCGGCAACGGATGATATGCGCGAAGCGCCTTCACTGGTACTGATAGAACAGTTACTAAACGCCGGCGCAACAGTCCGGGCTTTCGACCCGATCGCAATGGAGGAGTGTCGCCGAAAAATCGGCGACCGGATAGAGTATGCCGCCGATATGTACGACGCTCTCACCGGCGCCGACGCTTTGGTGGTTGTCACCGAATGGCAGGAATTTAAAGTACCGAAATTTACCTATATTGAAAAAGCATTGAAAGAAAAGGTTATCTTTGATGGTCGTAATATTTACGATCCGGAACAGATGAAAGGATTCGGGTACATCTATTACGGAATAGGACGATAAAAAAGACGGACGGATTTCAGTTTACGGACGGAAGTACAAAAGATACAATATACACCCCGATACAAAAAGAGCCAATGGATTTAACAACCCGGTTATTTGATTCTCAATTGTTATACTTTCAAATGTAGGGTAATGCGTATACTATTCATTGTGAATCCGATATCCGGTTTCGGATTAGGAAAGGAGTTACCGGATAAGATAAAAAGGATACCTGCATACGATGACATCAAATATGATATCAGATTTACCGAGTATGCCGGACATGCAAGGATCATTGTAGAGGATATAAAAAAAGCCGGGGAATATACACACGTTATTGCAGTCGGGGGAGACGGAACGGTAAATGAGATCGGAACCGCATTGTACGGCAGCGATATGGCTTTCGGCGTTGTATCGCTGGGAAGCGGCAACGGATTTGCCAGACATCTGGGATATTCCATTTTTATGACAAAAGCGCTGATACAAATACTTTCCGATAAGTATGCGCAGGTTGATATTCTCGAAATAAACGACATGTACTCCCTGAATGTTTCCGGGGTCGGTTTTGATGCAGAAGTTGCCCATGAATTCAATCGGTTAAAGATGCGAGGAGTTTTTTCCTACATATATGCCATCATAAAAATGTGGTTCCGTTATCCCGAAAAGAAATACCGTATCATCAGTGAAGGAAAGGAGATGTCCGTCAGCTGTTTTCTTCTCAGCTTTGCCAACGGTTCCCAATATGGAAATAACGTCGGTATAGCACCTCACGCTTCCCTGCGGGACGGGCTTATGGATATCTGTATCCTTAAACGTCCGGCTCTCTTTGAAATCCTATGGTTTGTCATTTTTATCATGAATTCGAAGGTATACAGATTATCATATTTTAAGGAAATCCAGTGCAAGAATGCCATTATTGAAGGAGACATCAGCAAAATACATATCGACGGCGAAGCCTGCCAGATGCAATCCCCGCTCCATTTGAAGATGCACGAAGGAGTGCTAAAAGTAATCGTTCCGAATCCGGCAAAAGAGTTTTAGCAGGCTTGCTTCAAGTCGCTGTCCCACTGGTCTGTCAATTATTTTGCAACTCCCAACTTCCCGGCGATTTTGAACATATATACCCGTGCCTCTCCGTAATTATTTCCGATAATACCGTCGAGGATCGCCTCCTTGATGGCTGTCTTGATTTCTCCGACCGTATGGCAGGGAGGAAGATTAAAGGTGGCCATGATCTCTTCCCCGCTGATTGGGGGTTGAAAATTACGGATTGAGTCTTTCTCCTCCACCTCTTTCAGTTTCTGGCGGACAAGCTGGAAATTGGCCAGAAAGCGCTTTACTTTGACTTCATTCTTAGAGGTAATATCAGCTTCCGCCAATGTCATCAAGGCGTCGATATCATCCCCGGCATCGAATAATAAGCGGCGGACGGCTGAATCAGTAACGACCTCTTCCGATAAAACAATCGGGCGCATGTGCAGGTTGACCAGCTTCTGCACCTGTTTCATTTTTTCATTTTGCGGCAGTTTCAATCGGTTGAAAATCTTAGCCACCATCCGTTCTCCCACATGGTTATGGCCATAAAATGTCCACCCCTGTCCTTGTATATATTTTTTAGTAAGCGGTTTGGCAATATCATGCAACAAGGCGGCCCACCGTAGCCAGAGGTCGTTTGAACACAAGGAAAGTGCATCCAAAACGGCCAATGTGTGATAAAAATTATCTTTATGTTCAACCCCGTTCACACTCTCCACTCCTTTTAAGGCGGTCAGTTCCGGAAAGAACTGCTCCAGCAGCCCCGACTCATCCAATAATAAAATACCCCGGGAAGGTTCCGGAGAGAGCATGATCTTATTAAATTCGTCGATAACCCGTTCGGCAGAAACAATCGACAGACGTTCCCTGTGGGCGGCGATAGCTTGAAAAGTCCGGCTTTCGATCTTAAAATTCAACTGGGACGCAAACCGGATGGCACGCATCATCCTGAGTGGATCGTCGGAGAAAGTGATCCCGGGCTCCAACGGCGTTTTAATCAATCGCTCTTCCAAATGCCGCAACCCGTCAAACGGATCGATCAATGTTCCGTAATCTTTTTTATTCAGGGAGATCGCCAGCGCATTAATGGTGAAGTCACGCCGTTTCTGATCGTCATCGATAGTGCCTTGTTCGACAAGCGGTTTGCGCGAGTCAGAACGATACGACTCCTTCCGGGCTCCTACAAACTCGATTTCAACCCCTTGATAGCGGAACATCGCAGTACCGAAATTTTTAAAGACCGACACCTGAATATGACCTAAACACTTTGCCACCGCCTCCGCTAATGCAACCCCATCTCCAAGCACGACAATGTCTATATCTTTTGACGGTCGGTGTAATATCAGGTCCCGGACATACCCTCCGATCACATATACTTCGAGGCCCTCCCGGCCGGCAATATCGGAAACAGTTTTAAATATCGGGTGTTTTAAGTGCTGTCGCATAATCATACTATTCCGGAAAATCCCATAAAGGCCATAGCTAATATCCCGGCCACCAATAAAGCAATAGGAGAACCTTTCATCCCTTTTGGAACGGATACCAGGTCAAGTTGTTCCCGGATACCGGCAAAAAGGGTAAGGGCCAACCCGAAACCAATGGCGGTGGAGCCGGAAAAAACAACCGCCTCCAATAAGGTCTGCCCTTTCTGTATCACCATAATAGCCACACCCAGCACAGCACAGTTCGTAGTAATCAGCGGCAGGAACACGCCTAGTGCCTGATAGAGGGAAGGACTCACCTTTTTCAGGATAATTTCCACCATCTGCACCAATGCTGCAATGACCAATATAAAAGTGATCGTCTGCATAAACTGAATCTGAAAGGTATCCAATATCGTTTTCTGGATGATGAACGTCACGATGGTCGCCAGAATGATCACAAATGTAACGGCTCCGCTCATCCCAAGTGCAGTAGACACCCGTTTGGAAACTCCCAGAAAAGGGCATATTCCGAGGAATTGCGCCAGGATGATATTATTTACAAAAACGGCCGATATAAAAATCAATATATATTCCATTTTTATTTAGTTGAAAGTTAATTTATGCTGTTTTTCTTAACCGGTTTACCAGTGCGATCAGATAACCCAGTGCGATAAAGGCGCCGGGCGCCAGGACAAATATCAGCATGCCGTAGTTTTCATCATAGACGGGTATACTGAATATCTTCCCGCTACCTAAAAACTCCCTGATGCATCCCAACATCGTGAGACTCATTGTAAAGCCGAGTCCCATGCCCAATCCGTCCAATATCGAAGGGACCACTTTGTTTTTGGATGCAAAAGCCTCTGCCCGTCCCAACACAATACAGTTCACTACAATCAATGGGATAAACAAGCCCAGCGAAGCGTGCAATCCCGGAAGATAAGCAGCCATACACATATCGACCACCGTCACGAAAGCAGCAATGATCACGATATAGGATGGTATACGGATTTTATCCGGTATGACGTTCGCCACCAACGAAATGGTCAGGTTCGACATCACCAGTACAAACGCCGTAGCCAACCCCATTCCGATACCGTTGACGGCAGAAGTTGTAACCCCCAAAGTCGGACACATCCCTAGCAGAAGCACAAAAGCCGGATTCTCTTTAAACAGTCCGTTGGTTAATGTTTTAAAATTATTCATTTTAAAATTTTTGAATTTTAAACTTTAAATTCCGCACCCTATTGTTGCTGGGTAGCACCAGAAGAGACATCGGCGCTTCCATTCAGGGCAGCCGACGCGCGGTTTACCGCATCAAGAAACGCCCGTGAAGAGATGGTTGCCGCCGTAATAGCATCAACATCTCCCCCATCCTTGGTCACCTTCAGCCCCTGATCCCCGGGGATTTTACCGATGATATCCCCTTTATTGCCCTTTCCAAACCACGCATCCATCTTGGTTCCCAATCCCGGAGTCTCTTTATGTTCCAATACCGAATAATTAAAGATCGAACCGTCAGGGTTAAAACCCACCATTACGTTGATCCGTCCTCCGAATCCTTTATTGGTATATGTCTTCACAGCTGTGCCTACAGGTTCACCGTCCTTTTTTGCCGGATAAAACTCCAGCACTTCGTTGTCCGGGGTCTCTACTTTCCAGGCGTCGGCTATCGGATCATTGTCATACTCGCCCGGTATGACCTGGCGTATTGCGGCGGCCTCCTTCTCCTGCTTCGCTTTTGCTATAGGCTTTTCGGTCAATGTGTAGACATAACCGACTGCCACGGACGAAATCAACGTCACGCCGAACAGCACAAGTACCATATTCGTAAAAGTCGATTCTAACTTTTTGCCCATCATTGAAATATTTATATTTTATATGTTACAAAATCTTTTAGTACCCTGTCCTTGTTCACTGTTATCACACAAATCTTTCAGGTTTACAGTACCTGTTAATCAACGGAGTTACCCCATTCATAATCAATATGGCAAACGACATGCCTTCCGGATAGGCTCCGAATATCCGGATAATAACCGTAATAATGCCTATACCTATGCCATATATAACCATCCCTTTCACTGCCATAGGTGAAGTGACATAATCGGTAGCCATAAAAATCGCTCCCAGCATAACCCCTCCGGTCAACAAATGGAATGCCGGTCCGGCATATAGCTCAGGATGATAGAGATGGAGGATTCCGGTAAATAGGGCTATCGTTACAAAAATAGTGATCGGAATATGCCAGGTGATGATCTTCCGGAACAGCATATAGGCAAACCCGATCAACAGGGCAAGAGCGGCTACCTCGCCGAGGCTTCCGCCCATATTACCCAATACCATATTTTTATAGCCGATGGATGTGTCGGCGGAGAGCATATCAGCCACCGAGTGCCCTGTTTTAAAGGCCTCTTTCAGTAAGGCAAGAGGCGTTGCCCCCGTCTGAGCATCCACATAGGAAGTGTTTAATCCCAACGGCAGAGGCCAGGTTGTCATCTGCACCGGAAAAGAGATCAGTAAAAATACACGTCCTACAAGCGCCGGATTGAATATATTACATCCCAGCCCGCCAAAACTCATCTTGCCGATTCCGATCGCTACAAAAGCCCCGATCAGTACGATCCACACCGGCAGGTTCGACGGCAGATTGAATGCCAGCAATACACCGGTAATCATAGCCGAACCGTCGAAAATTGTCGGACGTTGCTTCAATACGAATTTCTGTATCGCATACTCGAAAACCAGACAGGCAATCACCGATGTCAATGTCACAATAAGCGTTCCCACCCCAAAAAACAATACGGCACAGATAAACGCAGGAATAAGCGCAATAAGTACTCCATACATATTTTTTTCTATTGAATCGCCGCTATGAATATGGGGAGAAGGTGATATCGTCAATGTATTCATATTTGATGATTAAATGATTAATGATTTAGGTTAACAAGCTACCCGGCAGCCTTCCGATTTTTATGGCTTCCTGTTCCGGATCATGATACCTGCTTTTGTTTTTCCCAACCGGACATAATCCAGCAACGGACGGGTGGCCGGACAGGTAAAACTACAGGAACCGCACTCGATACAATCCATCGTTTTTTCCGCTTCAAGTCTTTCCAAATCTTGCTGCATTGCCAACAGCATCAGAAGATAGGGTTCCAACCCCATCGGACAGGCCGCTACACATTTCGAACAACGGATACAGTTGCGCATAGGCTTACGTTGCGACTCTTTTTCGTTCATGAGCAAGATACCGCTTGTACCTTTCGTCACCGGCACATCCGTATGAACCATCGCGCGTCCCATCATCGGTCCTCCCGCAATGATTTTGGCGGTATCATCAGGCGCTCCTCCGGCAGCTTCGATCAGTCTGGACACCGGAGTCCCGATTCGGCACAAATAGTTACCCGGATGCTTCACCGATTTGCCTGTAATCGTCACCACTCTTTCTATCAGCGGCTTGTGCTTCATAACGGCTTCGTACACCGCAAATGCCGTACCCACGTTATGAACAACGGCACCCACTGCTACAGGTAGCGCTCCGGCAGGGACCTCTTTTCCAGTGATCGCTTTGATCAACTGCTTTTCGCCTCCTTGCGGATATTTCACTTTCAGCGGACATATCTCTATATTCAGCTGTTTGCTCACGAGATTCTGCAATTTCCCGATAGCGTCTCTCTTATTATTCTCAATTCCGATCACTGCCCGTCCGACACCGATCGCTTTCATCAGGAGTTGCGTACCGACGATAATCTCCTCGGTCTTTTCAAGCATCAGGCGATGGTCCGAAGTCAAATAAGGTTCACACTCCACGCCGTTAATAATCAAAACTTCCACCTTATCTCCCGGAGGAGGGGATAGTTTTACCTGTGTGGGAAAAGTAGCTCCTCCCATCCCCACAATACCGGTAGCGGCAATACTTTTGAGTATCTCTTCTTTTGCCAGTGATATATTAGGCATTAATTTACCGCTACGATCTATGCCGGTTTCCCATTCATCCCCTTCGACTTTAATTGTAACAGCCGGCTTCAATAAACCGGCGCCGTCGGCAACCGGATCGGTCGAGATTACAGTTCCCGAAACGGAACTGTGAATATTGGCGGAAACAAAACCTGCGGCCTGGGCTATCAGTTGTCCCGTTTTGACCTTATCTCCTTTTTGTACTACCGGAGCCGCCGGAGTTCCGATATGCTGTCCCAGCGGAATAATCACCTGTTCCGGGACAGGCAATATCCGGATCTGCTCTTTGTCTGACAACTTATTGTCTGGTGGATGTACACCGCCTATTTTAAATGTCCTTAACACAGCGTATTGTTTTATTCAATCCCTAACTTTAATTCTTAACTCTCTTGCCCTGCCTCCCGGCCCTCTTTTATCTCCTCCGTGATCTTCCGGGGTGGGAAATTTATTTCATGGATAGCATTGGTAGGGCATACACCGACACATTTCCGGCACAAGCGACATTTTTTGAAATCGATATAAGCCAGATTATTGTCAATGGTAATAGCATCAAACGGACACTCTTTCTGGCATTTGGCACAGGCAATACATGCCACCACACAAGCCTTTCGAGCCACTCCGCCTTTGTTTTTATTCACACAGGATACAAAAACGCGACGGTTTTTCGGTCCTTTATTTCTCAACTCGATGATTGACCTCGGACAGACCTTTACACAAGCCCCGCAAGCGACACAAGCCTCTTCATTCACCACAGGCAATCCTGTAGCGGCATCCATACGTATCGCATTAAAAGTACAGGCATTTACACAATCACCACATCCAAGACATCCGTAAATACATGCCGTATCGCCGGCATAAAGCAAATGCTTTACGGCACAGGAGCCGGCTCCGTCATATCTATTGGTATGCGGGCAGTTTCCATAACTTCCGTTACACCTGACAACAGCGATCTTGGGAGTCTGGGCGGACACCTCGCGTCCCATTGCCACAGCAATTTTACTCATGCATTCCGATCCACTCACCGGACATAGCATCCCTTCCATGGTATCCGATCTTACAATCGCCTCGGCCAATCCCCGGCAGCCCGGATATCCGCATCCTCCGCAATTGGCCCCGGGAAGAAGTTGTTCCACGACATCAATCCGCGGATCTTCTTCCACCTTAAACTTTTGTGCTACAAAATACAGGATTACAGCCGATGCCACGCCGATAGCACATAATGATAGAATGGTAATAGCAATAATACTCATTAATTCTCAGTTTTATATTTTGTCCGCAGATGACACGAAAAACACGACACGATAGATATACAACGGATCTAAAACAGGCATGGATATACAATCCGGCTTCGCAGAAATTCTCCTATGCCCTTCACCCTATAATTTTCGCTTCATCTTGCTTTTCGTTTATCTTTTTTATCGTAAATGTTATTTTCTTCCCCATTCTGTTCCTGAATAGGTATAAAATAAAAAAATAGATTCCCAGTAACATCAGGCTGGCTATAGCGGCCATGATTTCACTCAGGCCAGCAGCCATTGAAAGCGCGATAGATACAATAAGCCATAACGACGGTATCAGATAAGCAAATAACACCGAATAGATACCACTGTTCAAAGTGGCGTAAACCATAACCCGGTCACCGGTTTCTACCTCAAAATCAGGAAGAGGCACAGTAATCAACTTTTGCTTCATTCCCGACATACCGCACGTCCCATTCGCATGGCAACCGGAACAAGCCGTATGACTGTTTATCGTCACCTCGACCGCTTGCGCCGCCCTCTTTGTTATGATGCCCTCATGCCATATATTATTATGTTCCGTCATCTATAACTTACCATATTACAAACGTATAAAATACTTTTAAGATAATAGAATACTCCGGTCAAACCTATCCGGATGGCATACAGATCTACTACATACTTATTATAAAACGACTACAATGTCATGACATCGCAACCGGAAATATTATTTTATTTCGATACGACCTATTTTTTCCTCATAAATATCTGTATCGGAACTCCGGTAAAGTTCCAGGTTTCACGGATTTTATTCTCCAGAAAACGCTTATACGGTTCTTTTATGTACTGAGGCAAATTACAGTAAAAAGCAAAAGAGGGAGCGTGGGTAGGAAGTTGTGTAATATATTTGATCTTTACAAACTTCCCTTTCAGGCTGGGAGGAGGATAGGCTTCGATTGCCTCCAGCAATACCCGGTTCAATTCCGACGTTTTCAGTTTTTGCGTACGGCGTTTATACACCTCTATGGTGGCCTCCAATGCTTTTAGCAAGCGCTGTTTGGTAGCTGCGGAAGTAAACAGGATATCCACATCCTTGAATGGTGCAATTCTTTCGCGTATCTCCTTTTCAAAATTAAGGGTCGTCTTATTATCCTTTTCAACCAAATCCCATTTGTTTACTAAAATAACCACCCCTTTCCGGTTTCTTTCGATCAGATGAAAAATATTGAGGTCCTGGGCTTCCATTCCCCGTGTAGCGTCGATCAACAACATACATACATCCGACTCCTCGATGGCGCGCACCGAACGCATCACCGAATAGAATTCCACATCCTCGTTTACTTTCGCCTTTTTACGCAAACCGGCCGTATCTACCAGAACAAAGTCGTAGCCGAAACGATTGTACCGGGTGTATAATGTGTCGCGGGTCGTACCGGCTATATCGGTGACAATATTCCGTTCCTGGCCGACCAGTGCATTGATGGTCGACGATTTACCGACATTCGGGCGCCCCACAATAGCAATATGCGGCAATTGATCGGTATTTTCGATCGTATCTTCTTTAAAATGGGCAAATACCTTGTCCAGTAGTTCACCGGTACCGAAACCGCTGGCAGAAGATACACAGAAAAGTTCTTCTCCCACTCCGAGCCGGTAGAACTCCTGCGCGTCATAAATGCGGTCGTTTGTATCGACCTTGTTTGCAATCAGATAGATAGGCTTCTTTATATTACGCAGTAATTTGGCAAAATTTTGATCCAGATCCGTCACCCCGCTCTCCACATCTACCATAAACAGGATCACGTCCGCTTCGTCAAGCGCCAACAATACCTGTTTATTGATCTCCTCTTCAAATATATCATCACTATTGGAAACATATCCACCGGTATCTATCACCGAAAACTCTTTTCCGTTCCAATCGGACTTCCCATAGTTCCGGTCCCTTGTGACCCCGCTTTCTTCGTTTACGATTGCTTTCCGCGTTCCGACCAACCGATTAAAAAGCGTCGATTTTCCTACATTAGGCCTTCCTACTATAGCTACTATATTACTCATAAATAATCAAGCGGGCACATAACACATCTCTGCCGTATCCCTATTTTAAAAAATTAAAACTTGTTTTACCAATCACCACTCTCCCTTTTGCACTTTTCACCCTGCCTCTTATCCGCTGTCCCTCATTTTTATCACTGTATATACCCGAACCTCTTCAAATCATTTTCCTTATTCCGCCAATCTTTCTGAACCTTTACATACAGATTTAAAAAGACCTTCTTGTCGAAAAACGCCTCGATATCCTGGCGAGCCAACGTACCGATCTTCTTCAAGGCTTCGCCCATATGGCCGATCAGTATTCCCTTCTGGGAATCGCGTTCTACATAAATAACCGCCATGATATTGATCTGTTTTGCCTCTTCTTTAAACTCTTCGATCTCTACTTCCACCGAGTAAGGAATCTCCTTATCATAGTTCGTCAAAATCTTCTCACGGATAATCTCGGTCACAAAAAAGCGTGCCGGCAGATCGGTCAAAGTATCCTTCGGGAAAAAAGGCTCTCCTTCAGGAATAAGGGCTATGATCCTTTTATACAGATTATCCACATTAAAATTCTCGGTCGCCGAGGCAGGAAAGATCTCCGCCCCCGGGATCAACTCTTTCCACTTTTCACACAATGCTTCCAGTTTTTGCTGATTGGTCAGGTCTATTTTATTTAATACCAATAGCACCGGGATTCCGGTATTGTTTACTTTCTCAATAAAATCAAGATTCTTTTCGGGATCTTCAACCACATCGGTTACATACAATATCACATCCGCATCGGTAAGCGCCGATTTCGAATATTCGAGCATATACTCCTGCATCTTATAACTGGGCTTTACCACTCCGGGCGTATCAGAAAAAACAATCTGAAAATCCTCTTCGTTCACAATGCCCTTGATCCGATGACGTGTAGTCTGTGATTTCGATGTGATAATCGAAATTTTTTCCCCGACCAAACGGTTCATTAAAGTCGATTTCCCTACGTTCGGGTTGCCTACAATATTGACAAATCCTGCTTTATGCTTCATCTTCATTTTTTTATCCGAAGCAAAGATAGTTATAAAATTCAAAAACAGAGAGCAGAAACTTGATAAAGTCACAGGAAAACCGGAGAAGTTCGGGTTTTTATTTGATAAACAGCGATTATTGTTTTATATTTGAAACCTCTTTTATTTAAACAAATTTATAATAGCAAATGATTATAGACTCTTTGAAAAACAGTGCGAAAATAGAATGTTTACACCCTCGTTTTAAGCAGTTGTTCGATTATGTAAAATCTCATGATTTGACAGACGTTGTACCGGGACGGATTGAAATCGACGGGGATAATCTCTGGCTCAGCATTTCGGAAGTACAGGGGAAACAGCGGACGGAAGCATTACTCGAAACCCACAATGAATATATTGACATACAAATCCCGCTCCGGGAAGAGGAGACATTCGGATGGATGCACAAAGGCGCGCTGACAGAACCGAAGGGAAGCTATAGTCCGGAAAACGACATCTGTTTTTATACGGATCAGCCGAAACTCCATTTTACACTGTCCCCGGGCGAATTTGTCATATTCTTCCCGGAAGACGCCCACGCCCCCTGTATCGGAGAAAGAATAATCAAAAAAATAGTGGCCAAAATAAAAGCATAATATATAGGGTAAAACAACCGGATTTTTCCCATTTCCAGTCATTTTACCCTGTATCTTACTTTAATCCCGTTTTACATCACGGGTATTCGCTTGTGCGGTAGGTGTGATGACAATATCATTGAGACACACATGCGGAGGGCGTGTAACAGCAAACATTATGGTCTCGGCGATATCTTCATCGCTCAACGGCACCAGGCCTTTATAGACATTCTTTGCAGCCTCGGCATCCCCTTTATACCTGACGAGGGAAAATTCGGTTTCCGCCATCCCCGGCGCAATATTGGTCACCCGGATATTATGCTTCAACATATCAGTACGCATAGCTCTCGACAATGCATCTACGGCATGCTTTGTCGCACAATAAACATTTCCGCCCGGATAGATCTCTTTGCCGGCAATAGAGGCAACATTAACGATATGACCGGTATTATGCCGGATCATCAGCGGAGCTACCGCACGGGTAACATATAGTAATCCCTTCACATTGGTATCGATCATTCGTTCCCAATCGTCCAACACACCGTCCTGAATCGGATTTGTCCCCACGGCAAGCCCGGCATTATTCACAAGGATCGAGATATTCCTCCACTTTCCGGCAAGTCCGGCAACCGTTTTCATTACTATTTCCGGGTCCCTGACATCGAAACAAAGCGGAAGTACATCCCCCCCTTTTTGCCGTACCTCTCCGGCCACCTCATCCAACAGCTCCTTTCTGCGTCCGGTAATGATAATATCATATCCTAGATCAGCTATTTTCAAAGCCGTAGCTTTTCCGATACCGGAAGTCGCCCCTGTGATTAATGCTATTTTATCCATATATCTGTTTAATTAAAAATTATACCGAATTACAAGGCATCTGCCTCCTGCCAAAGATAACAAATAAAATAATTTTGTACCGGGACGACAAAGAATAATGGCCAACCGGAGAGGCAGATTATTCATCCACTGATAAAAATATAGGTAAAAATGAACTCTGATAAAGCAAAAATAGTTACTTTCGCTGAAACTCCGGGGTAGGTGCCTATTAATATATTTATGATGATCAGGAAGTTTGTTTTCATATCCGCTTTTCTATTATTGGCCGTTGTAATGAACGGACAGAAAGTGATGCGGAATACAAGCCTGCTGAACTATCAGAGAGGCGACCAAACGATCCTGCACTTCGGCTTTACGCTGGGAGTTAACTATATGAACTATCAGGCTATTCTCTCCGGCTCCAACCCGTACCGGGCTGAAGCCGGTAAATTGAAAATGGGGTATAGCGTCGGTATGATATCGGAACTCCGGTTATTTGACGATTTAGGTTTACGGTTTATGCCCGGATTGGAATTTTCTTCCCGGACACTGATATATAACAACATACCGGACGCCGACGAAGGTAAAACTTATTCGTACAATGAATCAGTATATGTCACCTTCCCGTTAATGCTCAAATATAAGGCCAAAAGGATCAATAACTTCAGGCCTTTTTTGACCGCCGGCAGCAGCTTGAAATACGACTTTAAAAAACACCAAAATATCGATCCCGACCAATCCGTTTATTTCAGGACAAAACCGGTAGATCTATTTCTGGAAACCGGCGTCGGATCGGATTTTTATCTCCCTTATTTTAAAATGGGAATAGAACTGCGTTTCGCTTTCGGCTTGACCGATGCTCTGGTTCACAAGTATGACACGAAGATTCCCGGGTATGAAAAATACACGGATACCCTGAAAAAACTGCGGGCAAAGATGTTCTCGGTCTGCTTCCATTTCGAGTAGCAGGAACTAAATCAAACGAAATTGAGCATTAAGGACTACAAATAGTTATGTATAAAGAAATACAGATCCGGATTAAACCGGAAGAGAGGGAAAATATCGATGTTGTTAAACATTATGCAGCCCGTGGTATAGGTATTGCCCCGGGGCGGATCAGGCATATCGACATTCTGAAACAATCCATCGACGCCCGTCAGAAAACGGTAATCATAAACCTTTCGGTAGGAGTACATATCGACAAACTGGAAGAGCGGGAAAAAGCATTTGAACCTCAATACCGGGATGTCTCAAAAGCCCGACCGGTCGTTATTGTCGGGGCCGGTCCGGCCGGTTTGTTTGCTGCGCTCCGGTTAATTGAAAAAGGACTGAAACCGGTTATCCTGGAACGGGGCAAGGCGGTCGACGAGCGAAAAAAAGACCTGAACAAATTGTATACAACAAGGATTGTTGATGAAGATTCGAACTTCGGGTTCGGAGAGGGAGGAGCCGGTACTTTCTCGGATGGAAAACTCTTTACACGTTCAAATAAAAGGGGAAATATACGGCGAGTCCTGGAAATCCTGGTTTTTCATGGGGCCGATCCGGTCATTCTGATCGACTCTCATCCGCATATCGGCAGCGACAAGTTGCCTAAAGTGATCACAAATATCCGTAAAACGATAGAGAAATATGGAGGAGAGATTCGTTTTAACACACGGGTGACGGACCTGATCGTAAAAAAAGACGCTGTTGCCGGAGTCGTCGCCGCCAGTGAAGAGATTCCAGCGGACCGGGTTATTTTAGCTACCGGCCACTCCGCACGCGACATATACCGCATGTTACACCGGAAGGGTATCGCGATGGAGACAAAAGACTTTGCGATAGGTCTGCGCCTGGAACATTTGCAACATGATATAGACCGTATCCGGTATCACAATCCGGAAGGGAGGGGCCCCCGTCTGCCGGCGGCCGAATATCGCTTTGTAACAAACATCGACGGCCGGGGAGTCTATTCATTCTGTATGTGCCCCGGAGGGATTGTCGTACCTGCTACCACAGCTCCCGGCCAGCAGGTTGTAAACGGGATGTCCTCGTCCGGGCGTAACACACGTTGGGCCAACTCGGCCATCGTGACATCAATCGGTTCCGGAGAGCTGACCCGTATGGGATACCACGGTCTATTTGCCGGTTTGGAGTTCCAGGAAACGATGGAACGAAAGGCTTGGCAGGAAGGAGGAAATAATCTTTTCGCACCGGCACAAACCTTAACCGATTTTTTAATTGGAAGATTTAGTAACCTATTGCCTACGGCATCGTATAAGCCAGGAGTTTCGAGTTCTTTAATTAGTGAATGGCTACCGGAAATCGTATACAAAAGGCTTCGCGAAGGGATGACATATTTCGGAAAACAAACGAAAGGTTTTATTACGGAACATGCTCTTTTACTGGGAATTGAGACAAGGACATCAGCGCCTTTAAAGATACCAAGGGAAGACAAATATATGCATCATCCGATGTTGGCCGGATTATATCCATGTGGAGAAGGGGCAGGTTATTCGGGGGGGATTATTTCGGCCGCATTAGACGGGGAAAAATGCGCAGATGCTGTTCTTTGATTTTTTTTTATGAAAAATCTCGTTTTTTTTTTGATTTATTTGAATTGGTCAATAAAATATCTACATTTGCCTAGAGAGAAATGGTTTAAAATTCTAACCCTCAAAAAGATTATAATTATGAACAAAGCTCAATTAATCGACGCCATTGCTGACAAAGCAGGTTTAACAAAAGTGGATTCTAAAAAAGCACTGGAAGCCTTCGTAGAAACAGTAGGAGATACTCTGAAGAAAGGTGACAAAGTTGCATTGATCGGTTTCGGATCTTTCTCCGTAGCAGACAGAAAAGCTAGAAACGGAAGAAATCCACAAACTGGAAAAGCGATCAAGATTGCCGCAAAGAAAGTTGTTAAATTTAAAGCAGGCGCTGAATTAGCAGAAAAATGCTAATACAAAACCAAAATAAAAGAAGAGGTGTTTGTCGTAAAAACACCTCTTTTTTTGTTACAGGCATTTTATTCAATTTCATCATTTTTTACAGACTTTGTCGGACACGACAAAAAGTTAAAAGACTTTGTTGATTATGTGCGGTCAAAAGATACAAAACTGGAAAGTACTTCATTCGGAGTATCTCTCAAAAGAACCCTGGTTTACAGTACGTAAGGAGAAAGTAGAACTTCCGAACGGGAATGTCATTCCCTCCTATTACATTCTGGACTATCCGGCATGGGTGTGCGTGATCGGAGTAACCAAAGAGGGAAAGATGGTTATGGAGCGGCAGTACCGCCACGGCTGGGGACAGGTAGGATACGAACTGTGCGCCGGAGTGGTAGAAACAACAGATGCGACCCATATGGATGCAGCCAAACGGAAACTATTGGAAGAAACAGGATACGGCAACGGCTCTTGGGAACTGTTTACGTCAAATTCGGCCAATCCGGGTACTCACAGCAATATAAACTACTGTTTCCTGGCTACCGGGTTGGAAAAAGTAATGGAACCCCAACTGGAAGCTACAGAAGACATTGTTGTAGAACTGCTCGATTTCGAACAGGTAGAACGATTATTAGCACAGGACAAAATCATACAGGCCATGCACGCCGCACCGTTATGGAAATACGTAAATAGGGTCGTAAATGGAAGCAGATAAGAATAATACCGATCGTTGAGTAAAATGAATCCTATGTTCAAACGGGCCCGGTGCTACACCCGTTCCTAAGAAAATTCAACTTTCAACTCTTTATCTATGAAAAGCGTGGAGGAGCAGGTTACATACCTTAGAAATTTCGTAACCGATGAAAAGAACAGTCTGTTCGACAGGTTGATCAGGCAACGGACCGATTACGTGACAATCGTAATGGAAGATCTGTATCAATCTCACAATCAAAGCGCTATCATGCGTTCTGCCGATTGTTACGGTATACAGGATATACACCTGATAGAAAACAAAAACATATATAACGAAACGTCGACGGTGTCCCGCGGGGCAAGGGAGTGGCTTTCGCTCCACCGCTACAATAGCGATGCCGACAATACGGCGGAGGCTATTCGGCAACTCAGGGATGGCGGATACCGTATTATAGCTACCATGCCACATACCGACGATCGGTTGATCGAAGATATTGACCTGGAGAAAGGTAAAATGGCCTTTTTCTTCGGTACGGAACTGACAGGAATATCGGAGCAGGTGATCGGGGAGGCGGATGAGTTTGCAAAAGTACCGATGTACGGTTTTACCGAAAGCCTGAATGTCAGCGTATGCGCGGCTATTGTAATGTATAATATCGTACAGCGATTGCGGCAAAGTACGATCGATTGGCACCTTCCGGAGAAAAAACAGGCGAAAGTACTGCTCGATTGGTATAAAAATACGATAAAAGCCGCGGATGAAATACTGGAGAGATTTATAGGAAATGAAAAATAGAAGACAACAAATGAAAATAAAGCAATTATTAACGGTGTGCCTGCTCGGGCTATCGGTCACAGCGGTGCGGGGACAGGCGAATAGTATTGCGGTCAAATTGGAATGCATCAGAAGCAGCAAAGACGATCAGGCGAAGATCGTATATGCAGACGAGATTATGGATCTGTTAAAATCATCCGCCTTCGGAGAGTATGATGTTTCAAAACCTTTAAAATATCTCGGATATAAACGGTGTACAAATGCCGAAGCGGAACTTTTTTCATGGAGTTTTCCGATGGAGGGCGGGTTGGCTTACTATAACCTGATCCGCTTTAAGGATAGGAGTTATACACTGATATACCGCCCCGGAGAAAAAAACACGGTAGCACCTTATCTTTTTTACGACTTGCTTGGGTTTACCTCGGGAAAGAAACCTTATTTCATACTGTTTGGCTGGGCACAATCAGGTAAAAGCAATAAGAAAGCGCTGCTGATCGCTCAGTTCAAAGATGACGGGATGGTAAATTTTAATGTACCGTTGATGAAACGAAAAAACAGCGCCAGCTCTTCACTTGCTTTTGAATACGCCGGAGAAGCAAGCATGATGCTGAAATACGATAAAAATGGGAAACGGATTATCTTTGACCATCTGGCCCCGATAGATGAAAAATACAGGGGATATTTTATGTTTTACGGTCCCGATGGTTCCTACGACGGACTGGTGCTAAGCAAAGGATGGTGGGAATATAAAGAGGACATTAAAAAATAAAGGTATGGACGACTTTACGGATTACGTGGCAGAACAGTTCGATGATATAAGGATCCTGCGTTATCAGGTGCCGGCTTTTAAGGAGCTCCCGCTTGATAAAAAGCGGTTTGTTTATTACCTGAGCCAGGCGGCTATCGCCGGAAGGGATATTCTGTGGGATCAGAATAATAAGTACAACCTGCTTATCAGGCGGACATTGGAGCGGATTATCCGGGACTATTCCGGGGATCGAGAAAGCACCGATTTTCAATCCTTTCTGATGTATGCCAAAAAAGTATTCTTTGCAAACGGCATACATCACCACTACTCCATGGACAAATTTATTCCCGGCTTTTCGGAATCCTATTTCTGTTCTTTACTGGAAGATACCGGTTGTACGGCTGTTTTCAAACAACTGGAGAAGATTATGTTCGACCCGTCGTATATGTCCAAGAGAGTAGTATTGGACGGGAAGCAGGATCTGCTCAAAGCTTCGGCGAACAACTACTACTCCGGAGTAACCCAAAAAGAAGCGGAAGAGTTTTACAAAGCGCCGGAAACCGGTCTGCCGGTCTCCAGAGGCTTAAACTCAACATTAATCAAAGAAAATGGGAAATTGAAAGAACTGGTATGGAAAATCGGAGGAAAATACGATCAAGAACTGCGACAGGTGGTAAATTACCTTGAAAAAGCAGTAACGTATGCCTGCAATGAACAGCAAAAAAAGGTAATACACTTACTGATCGACTATTACCGCAGTGGTGACCTGGCTATTTTCGACGCCTATTCTATTGCATGGTTGAAAGAATCGGAAAGCGACATCGATTTTATAAACGGCTTCATTGAGGTATACGGAGACCCATTAGCGTACAAAGCCAGTTGGGAATCGGTCGTACAGATCGTAGACGACAAAGCTTGCGAACGGACCCGCAAATTGGCGGACAACGCATTATGGTTCGAAGAGCACGCACCGATAGACGAACGGTTTAAAAAGAGTGAAGTAGCCGGCATTACCGCACGGGTAGTACAGGCGGCAATGCTAGGCGGTGATTGCCACCCGGCAACACCGATCGGTATTAACCTGCCGAATGCGGAATGGATCAGGGAACAGTACGGCAGTAAATCGATAACATTGGACAATATCACCTACGCCTACCATATAGCCTCACAGACTTCCGGTGTATTAGATGAATTTGCCGGTTCGGAAGAAGAGAAAAATCTGGTACGCGAATACGGCTACCTGGGAGGCAATATCCATACCGATCTGCACGAATGCTTGGGACACGGTTCCGGAAAAATACTACCGGGAGTTAACCCGGAGGTATTGAAAAGCTACTACTCGACAATCGAAGAAGTGCGGGCCGACCTGTTCGCTTTATACTATATCATGGATCCAAAACTGATCGAACTGGGGGTAGTTCCTTCGCAGGAGGTTGCTAAAGCGGAATACTATAATTATATCCGTAACGGCCTGATGGTGCAATTGACCAGAATACTACCGGGAAATAATCTGGAAGAGTCGCACATGAGAAATCGTCAGACAATTGCGGCCTGGGTATATGAACAGGGAAAAGAGGCAAACATAATAGAAAAGGTAAAACACAACGGAAAAACAAGTTTCCGGATCCATGATTTTGAAGTATTGCGCAGACTTTTCGGAAAATTGCTGGCAGAGGTACAACGCATCAAGTCGGAAGGCGATTATGAAGCTGCCCGCAATCTGATCGAAACCTACGGGGTAAAAATTGACCGGCAGCTGCATGATGAGGTATTGGAGCGATACAAAAAACTGGGTATTCCCCCTTATGCAGGGTTTATCAATCCGGAATACAATCCGGTTGAACGGGACGGGGAAATCATCGACGTGGAAATATTCTATCCTGACGACTTTCTGACCCAGATGATGCAATACGCCACATAAATCTTTTCAACCCGATATAAAAATAGAGAATATAACAGGATTAAAAGTAGGATTTTAATTCTGTTTCTTATATCTGATTCGCTTATTCAAAAAATATTTCTACATTTGCCTCGCGCTAACAATCATGTTAAACAAATAAGTTAATATGAAGTATTGGTATCTTTATTACAACCAGACAGTTTTAAAACTGTCGATTTTCAACTGATTATATATGAAGCAAGAAGACCTGACCACCAAACAAATCATCATCCGGGCCGCCGAACAGGTTTTTATGAACAAAGGGTATGCTGCGGCAAAAACAACGGAAATCGCACGCGTTGCGGGAGTGAACCATGCCATGTTACACTACTATTTCAGGACTAAAGAGAATCTGTTCAATATGGTTTTCGAACAAAAAGCCGGGCTTTTTGGCAGTTCGCTCTCTACCGTTTTCGACCGGCCCCTCTCCTTCCGGAATAAAATAAGATTAGCTATGGAGACCCATTTCGACATCCTTGTGGCGAATCCGAGGCTTCCCCTCTTTATTTTCAGCGAGATCATGGGCAGCGAAGAGAAAAGAGAGATGGCAAAAAGGATCATACTCCCAAAAGCGACTGATGTTCTTCAGAAACTAACGAAGGGTATCCGGAAGGAAGTCGCCAAAGGCAATATTTATCCGATAGAGCCTTTAGATCTGATTCTGAATATGGTGTCTGTGAATATTTTCACCTTTATCGCATTCGAAGCGTTATCAGATGCGATCAAAAGACCTGACCACGAAATGGCGAAACGCCTGCAACTCAGAAAAGAAAGTAACGTTCAATTTATTTTACGCAGCCTGAAACCGGATAAATAAAAACAAAGAATGGAAAAGAAATTTAGCTCCCGCCGCCCCCTACTCCCTGCTCTTTATGCCTTTGTCAGTATATTTGCATGGATTGCAGCGACCATCTTGCCCGCATCGATCGCTTACGGACAGCTGTCTATTGACAGTTGCCAGATAAAGGCAAGAAAAAACTATCCGTTGATCAAACGGTACGATTTGATTGAAAGAGCAAAAGCATATAACCTGTCGAACGCCTGTAAAGGCCATCTGCCGCAGATTTCAATGACGGCAAGAATATCATACCAGTCCGAAGTCACAAAAATACCGGTAAACCTGCCGGGAATCGATATCGAAGGCTTATCGAAAGACCAATACCTGGCTACCGTCGATGTCACCCAAGCGATATGGGACGGAGGTACAATCCGTTCGCAGAAAAAGATTACGGTTGCCGGATCGGAAATGGAACAACGGCAACTCGAAGTAGATCTATACGCCATAGAAGAGCAGGTAAACCAGCTATTCTTCGGCATCCTACTGCTGGATGCCCAGTTGCGACAAAACGAAATCCTGCAGGAAGATCTGCAACGTAATCATACCGTAATTGCCAGCTATATCGAAAACGGGATTGCCAATCAGGCCGACCTGGATGCAGTGAAAGTAGAACAGCTAAAAGCAAAACAACTCCACGCCCAACTCTATTCAAACCGGAAAGCCTATATCGAAATGCTGACTGTCATGATAGGCGAACCGATCGGAGAAACAAGCATCCTGATAAAGCCGGACATTCGCGATATTCCCCTTTCCATGGAGATTCATCGTCCGGAACTTAAACTATTCGAATCGCAACACAATCTTTTAGAAGCCCAGAAAAGCATGATCGCGGCAAGTTATATGCCCAGGTTCAACCTCTTCTTGCAGGGAGGCTATGGAAAACCGGGATTAAATATGCTGGATAACGACTTTTCGCCCTTTTATATCGGCGGCCTCCGGATGAGCTGGAACTTCGGCGCATTGTATACGCAAAAAAACGACCGCCGGAAATTAGAGGTAAATCAAAACAACGTAACCGCCCAGACGGAAACATTCCTGTATCATACCCATCTGGAAATTGCCCGGGAAACCAATGAGATTAAAAAATTAAAAGAGATTATGGAATATGATGCGGAGATCATAAGGTTAAGAGAGAATGTAAAAAAAGCCGCAGAGATCAAGGTGGCAAACGGAACACTAAGCGTGATCGAACTGGTACGGGAAATCAATTCCGAAAACCTGGCAAAGCAAGAAAAAAACACCCATGAAATCGAACTACTAATAGCTGTTTATAAATTGAAAAACACAACGAACCGATAATGAGTAATAAATATAACGAATCCCTGATTCTCCACTTTAAATGATTAGACCCATGAAAAAAATTGTAATTCCTATAATCGTTCTGATAATATCAGCCTGTGGAAGAGGTAAAAACGATTACGATGCTTCCGGTATTTTTGAAGTTACCGAGGTGATTGTCTCTTCACAGGCCAATGGCCAGCTTCTGGCTTTCGATGTCACGGAAGGGCAAACCGTAGAGGCAAACAAACCGGTCGGATATATCGATACCGTACAATTATATCTGAAAAAGCAACAACTGGAAGCCAGCCTGAAAGCGATAAAAAGCCGTCATGTCAATGTTCCGAAACAGATCGCATCGATAAGACAACAGATCGAAACACAGAAAAAGGAGCAAAAACGATATGAAAACCTGGTCAGGTCAAATGCGGCCAATCAAAAACAACTGGACGATATCAATGCCCAGATCTTACTGCTCGAGAAACAACTGGCAGCACAAACTGAGGTACTGGAAAACAACAACAAGAGTTCCGATGAAGAAAGTCTGGGATTGGAAATCCAGATCACACAGACCGAAGACCTGTTGAAAAAAAGCATTATCTCCAGTCCGATAAACGGAACAGTACTCTCCAAATATGCCGAACAAGGCGAACTGACGATGCAGGGAAAAGCCCTTTTCAAAGTAGCGGACATTGAAAACATGTTCCTTCGCGCTTATATCACCGCCGACCAGATCACCAAGATGAAAATCGGTCAACAGATAAAGGTATATGCTGATTTCGGAGAAAAAGAGAGAAAAGAATATCCCGGAACCGTCACCTGGATCGCCGATAAAGCCGAGTTTACCCCAAAAACAATCCAAACTCGCAACGAACGGGCAAACCTGGTATATGCCGTAAAAATCGCCGTAAAAAATGACGGCTACCTGAAAAAAGGAATGTATGGAGAGATGTTGATGAGTTATGAATTATGAGTTGTTATAATTATTTTGTTTGTATTTAATTATTGATTACATAAAAATGATCTCAGTACAAAACATCGATAAAAGCTTCAGTAAAATACGGGCGCTGAATAACCTTAGTTTTGAAGTGGGAAAAGGGGAATTATTCGGCCTCATCGGGCCGGACGGCGCCGGAAAGACAACTCTTTTCCGTATCCTTACCACCTTGATTCTTGCCGATCGGGGTACCGCTCTTGTTGATGGTATGAATGTAGCGAAAAAATATAAAAAAATACGAAACATTATCGGATATATGCCCGGTAAATTTTCCCTTTACCAGGATATGACGGTAGAGGAGAACTTACGCTTTTTTGCAACGGTATTCAATACGACCATCGAAGAGAATTATGACCTGATCAAAGACATCTACCAGCAGATCGAACCGTTTAAGAAACGCAGGGCGGGAAAACTTTCGGGAGGGATGAAACAAAAACTGGCGCTGAGTTGTGCCCTGATCCACAAACCGTCGGTACTGTTTCTGGATGAGCCCACCACCGGGGTCGATCCGGTATCCCGGAAAGAGTTCTGGTCTATGTTGAAAAAACTGAAGCAACAAGACATTACGATTCTTGTCTCCACCCCTTATATGGACGAGGCAAGCCTGTGCGACCGGATTGCCCTTATGCAGCATGGAGAGATACTTTCAATCGAAACCCCGGAAAAAACCGTTGAAAACTATCCCCGGAAACTCTACTCTATCGTATCTGAAAACAACTATAAACTGCTCAACGAATTGAGAAACAACCCAAAAGTTTATAGTGTTTACACCTTCGGAGAAGCCCTTCACGTCACGTTTACCGACGAACCGGATTACTCTATTACCGGTTTACAGGAAACAAAACCTACCGTCGAAGATTGTTTTATCCAATTATTAAATAAATAAACCTTCAACCTATATGAAATATCCATGGATACCCAAATTCGCAGAAGAGAATGAAAAAAATCACTTTCAACTTTCAACTCTAATCGCATGAAATATGTCATCCAAACCGATAAACTGACAAAACGATTCGGCAATTTTACTGCCGTCGATCGGATTAGTTTTGATGTGTCTAAAGGGGAGATTTTCGGTTTTCTCGGAGCTAACGGTGCCGGTAAGACAACTGCCATGCGGATGCTGTGCGGATTGAGCAAACCCACCTCCGGCGAAGGTATGGTGGCCGGCTATGATATCGCCCGGGAATCAGAAAAGGTGAAAAAGAGTATCGGGTATATGAGCCAGAGGTTTTCGTTATACGAAGACCTGAAAGTGTGGGAGAACATTCGCCTTTTTGCAGGTATCTATGGTATGAAAGAGAGCGTTATCAACAAAAAAACAGAAGATATGCTGGAAAAGCTGGGATTCTCAGCAGAAAAAGACACACTGGTAAAAGCGCTTCCCCTCGGTTGGAAACAAAAACTCGCCTTCTCTGTTTCGATCTTCCATGAACCGAAAATCGTTTTTCTGGACGAACCCACAGGAGGAGTCGATCCCGCCACCCGCAGACAATTCTGGGAACTGATCTACGAAGCTGCCGCAAAGGGCGTCACCATCTTTGTCACCACCCACTACATGGACGAAGCCGAATATTGCGACCGGGTCTCCATCATGGTCGACGGAAAAATCGAAGCCCTGGACACCCCGAAAAACCTGAAAACCCAATTCAATGCCTCCAACATGGACGACGTATTCCAACAACTGGCACGAAAAGCAACCAGAGCGGATAATTAATAATGAATAATTATGTGAATATGAAGAAGAATATTGTAAAAGCGAAGTCATACGAATCTGCTTTAAGAGTTATAAAGGCTTACCAATACCCAAGTAAAGAGCACCGGGAATTTGTTCTGTCTAAGCAAATGTTAAGGAGCGGAACATCTGTTGGAACGCCCGTCCGAGAATCAGAATATGCCCAATCAAAAGCCGGTTTCATTCACAAATTAAGCATTGCATTGAAAGAAGCCAATGAAACAGAATATTGGCTCATGTTACTCAAAAACAGCCAGTATATCGACGAAAAAGCATTCCGATCTGTATCAAACGATTGTACAGAAGTCATGAAACTATTTACAAGCATCACTGACACGTTCAAAACAACCAATTACTAATTATGTCCCAGTTTTTTTCCTTCGTCAAAAAAGAGTTCTATCATATTTTCCGGGATAAGCGGACCATGATGATTTTGCTGGGCATGCCGATTGCACAGATCATCCTCTTTGGTTTTGCGATTACAACCGAGGTGAAAAATACGCAGGTTGCCGTTTTCGATCCGTCAAAAGATATCTCGACGGAACGGATCATTGAACGGATACAAGCCAGTGAATATTTCAATATAAGCCGGATACTGGAACATCCGGATGAGATCAACGACGTGTTTAAAGAGGGGAAGATTAATCTGGTAATCGTGTTCGGTGAGGATTTTAATGAAAACCTGCTGCATACCGGAGAGGCATCAATACAATTGCTTGCCGACGGTACCGACCCGAATCAGGCAACGACACAGCTCGGCTACGCGACAAATATCATCGCCGCCTACCAGCAGGAGATCATGCGGGAATACCATATTCCGGTACAGATTGTCCCGGAAGTACGGATGCTGTATAATCCACAGATGAAAAGCGCTTTTAACTTTGTTCCGGGAGTAATGGGACTGATCCTGATGCTGATATGCGCCATGATGACCTCCATCTCGATTGTCAGGGAAAAAGAGAGCGGAACGATGGAGATCCTACTGGCCTCTCCGATAAAACCCTTCTATATTATCCTGGCAAAGACGGTTCCCTACTTCCTGCTCTCTATCGTAAACCTGATTACGATCCTGCTCCTGGCTGTATTTGTACTACAGGTCCCAGTTACCGGAAGTCTTTTCTGGCTGACTGTCGTTTCCTTTATTTTTATCATTGTAACCCTATCACTGGGGATGCTGATCTCAACCGTCGTCAACTCACAGGTTGCCGCGATGCTGGCTTCCGGCATGGGACTGATGATGCCGGTCATCATGCTTTCCGGAATGATATATCCGATTGAAAGTATGCCGGCAATCTTACAATGGATATCCCATGTTATTCCGGCCCGTTGGTATATTGCGGCAGTAAAGAAACTGATGATTGAAGGAGTACCGGTCATCTATACCCTGAAAGAGATATTGATCCTTCTGGGAATGGCTTTCCTCCTGATCATTGTAAGTCTTAAAAATTTTAAAACCAGACTTCAATAACTATGATTCGCTTTTTAATTGAAAAAGAATTCAAACAAATCCGCCGGAACCCTTTTCTTCCGAAGATGATGGCTGGCTTCACCCTGATGATGATGATGGTTATGCCGTGGGCAGCCGACCAGGAGATCAAGAATATCAAAATCTGCCTGGTAGATCACGATCACAGTACCTATTCGGAAAGGCTGATTCAAAAAATCGGAGCATCCAGTTACTTTCGTCTGATCAATGTACTGTCCGGCAACGAAGAGGCCATCCAAAGTATCGAAGCGGGAAAGTCGGATATGATCCTGGAAATTCAACCCGATTTCGAAAAAAATATCGTCACAACAGGCAATGCCCGCGTTATGATCTCCGCAAATGCAGTCAACGGCATCAAAGGAGGATTAGGCAGTTCTTATCTTGCCGGTATTCTGAACGACTATGCCGCTGAAATTCGGAATGAACAGGGATTATCCGCCGCCGGTGCCGGCCTGCCGGTGATGCATGTCGTCACCCAGAACCGGTTCAATCCTCACCTGGATTATAAAGTATTCATGGTTCCGGCGCTGATGGTGATACTGCTTACAATGCTTTGCGGATTCCTTCCCGCACTTAATATTGTAGGAGAAAAAGAGACCGGAACAATCGAACAGATAAACGTAACTCCGGTCAGTAAATTTACATTTATTATGGCAAAACTGATCCCTTACTGGACCATCGGATTCGTTGTCCTTACCGTCTGTTTCGGACTTGCTATGCTGGTTTACGGATTGACGCCGGCCGGCAACATCGCAACGATCTATCTATTTGCAACGATCTATATACTAACCGTTTCCGGCATAGGACTGGTCATCTCGAACCACTCCTCCACGATGCAACAGGCTATGTTTGTGATGTTTTTCTTTATGATGATTTTTATCATGATGAGCGGACTCTTCACCCCGATCAGCAGTATGCCCAAATGGGCGCAAGCGATCACGCTGTTCAATCCGCTGAAATACTTCATGCAGGTCATGCGGATGGTTTACCTCAAAGGCAGCAGCATCGGGGAACTGACCACTCAATTCATCGCCCTATCCTGCTTTGCCCTATTCTTCAACTTATGGGCTATCCTGAGCTATAAGAAAAAGAGTTGAATTTTCTTGGAAATGAGTACAATATCAAGCTTGCTTGAATATTGCCGGGTGACGACAGAAAATCAAGACAACTGGATCAAAATGGAAAGTTGAAAGTGAACTTTAAATCCTAGATTAATTCAAACAATTTCACTTTCAACTAAATCAAAACTTGTTTAAGTGTATCTTAGTCGTATCGTACTTATCTTTAGGACTATGCGGTATGGCCGGATAGCCTACCGGGATCACGCAAAGAGGAAGAATATTTTGAGGTAGTGCGGCATGCTTAATTACCACCTCCATCCGGTCCTGGTAGGGATATGCTGCTGTCCATACTGCTCCTAATCCCAGAGCCTCTGCTGCCAGCAAGATATTCTGGGTAGCCGCCGAGCAGTCCAGGTACCAGTAAGAGGATATCGTTGTATCCCCGCATACGACGATGGCCTGCCGGACATCTTTCAACATTTTGGCGTATGGTAATCCCGCAGCCATACTATCCAGCACGGCCCGGTCCTGCACCAGAATAAAATGCCACGGCCGCTGGTCTTTTCCGGAAGGAGCTGCCATTCCGGCGCGCAACAATGTATGGAGCTTTTCTTCTTCGACCGGTTTGTCCAAATATTTCCGGACACTCTTCCGTGCATAAATAGTCTCAATCGCGCCCTGTGTTTGCTCTTTCGGCTTCTGATCGCCTGGTTTACACGAACTTGTTCCCATAATAAATAATATTATCATCAATAAAACCGTATTTTTCCTTCCCATAATCAAACGTATTTATACCCATTAAGTTTATTATAACTCATAATTTATGACTTACGCCCCACCTCCTCCTTTGCCTGTCTGTAATAAAGCAACCGCTCCCCGAGATGGCGTATGACAAACGGCCTGATCTCTTCATCTCTCAGTTTGCTGATAAGAGGACGTTTATGTTTCCCTTTTATCAGTCTGCCTACAATCAAATCTACATCCGTATTTAAAAAAACCGTATGTCCCTGTTCATTCATATACTCCATATTCCCGTTAAAACAAGGAGTACCGCCGCCGGTTGACATCACAAAATCGGCATACAACCCACAAACCTCCTTCAGATAACGGGTCTCCAACTGCCTGAACCCCGCCTCCCCGAGCTTCTCAAATATCTCAGAAATACTTCTCCTCTCCCGATCCGCAATATACGCATCCAGATCAATCATCGGCACGCCCTTCTCCTGCGCAAACTCCTTTGCCCAATGCGTTTTCCCCGAAGCCATATATCCAACGACAAAATACTTCATCTCATATAAATGGCAGGTGGCAAGCGGCAGGAAGCAGGATCTCCTCCTCTTGTACCCTATTCTTCAACTTTATTCAGCTTATATTTTATTAAACCGTAGATCATTTTGGAAACCTTCTGAGATTGGTCCAGGAGATTATTTCCCTGTTCTTGCGAAATGTTTTCATACTTTTCAAGTTACAGTCGCGTTCAACAAAAACCTTCTCCACTCTTGCCACTTGCCAGCTCCAACTCTTTTCATTCGAAATCCAGTATCATCTGCTCATCGCCGTCGCTTCCTTCCGGATTGGTGGTTTCCGGATCTATGCCGGTTTCAGTTATATTTTCGTCCTCCTCTTTTATTAGGGGCTCTATTTCCCGGATCTCTTTCACTTCGAATGTCGTAACCCGTTTACCCCGGGCTTTATAGGACTTCTCGGCTATAAACCCCTCGGCGTCGATCACCTCCGGCGGACGTGTGGCATGTTTCCCGTCAAAAACCACCTCAAAGCGAGGATGTTTTTTATCGCTCAGGCAAACCAGCCTGGAACCTTCCGTCTCTCCGATAATAGAGTTAACCTTTGCCGACTCCTCGAACCGGAACCGTTTCAAATAATAAAACTGCTGTTCCGCATCGTAGAACACGGCAGACCAGACTTTTTCCGAATTAAACTTTTCGAATATCAGGTAGTGATCGTCGTAATGATTGCTCAGGTCAAAATCCGATATATGATATGTACCGTTTTTACTTACAATCAGAATCCGGTCTTCGCCCTGAAACTCACCCAGATATTTTCCACGGTTATCGGTATTCAAACGCAGCACGTCCTCATCCAGCCAGATTTTACGCCCACCCAGCGTCGATACCCCTTTCTGCATCAGATTGATCTTATGGATATCATTTTTGGAAAGCATATTTCCCTGGGAATCACGCCCTTTTATAGTCAGTTCGGCAAAATCATACTCAAACACCAGTTTTTTAATCGCAGGCTTAGGTTTCAGGCACACCTTAATCACCTCAGCCTCCCCGTTCGGGTTTGCGGTAAAATGAAGCACCTTCGACCCCGCCGTACCTTTGGTCAGGTTATATTGTTTATCACGGGTCGTACCCGTCACATAGAAACGCTTCACATAAGACACCCCGTAACGTCCGTCACGGTAAACCACATTGTATATCGTCCGCTTATCGTTTTTCTTAAATATGTTCACATACAATATCTCTTTCCCCACAAACAACTTATCTGCCACCTTGGTTACATAATAGGTACCGTCTTTTTTAAAGATAATCACCTCATCCATATCCGAACATTCGCAGATAAATTCATCCTTTTTCAAAGCGGTACCGATAAATCCCTCCTCACGATTGATATACAACTTCTCATTCGCAATCACCACTTTAGCCGCTTCGATATTCTCAAAATTACGAATCTCCGTCTTACGCTCCTTTCCTTTACTATACCTGGATTTGATGCCCTCATAATAATCGATCGAATAAGGAATGATATGCTGGATATTATATTTCACCTTTTCTATCTCTGCCTCTAGTCCCAAAATATACTGATCGGCCTCATCGGAATTGAACTTCAGAATCCGCTTCATCTTGATCTCCAGCAACCGTTTTATATCATCATCGGTCACCTCCCGGAATAACTTCGGCAAAAAAGGAGCCAGCCGCTTATGCACATGCGCGATCACAGCCTCCAAAGTCGCACTCTCCTCAAATGCCTTGTCCTTATAGATCCGTTCCTCGATAAATATCCGTTCCAGGGAAGCAAAATGCCACTCCTCCATCAATTCATTCAAATGGATCTCAAGCTCCAGCCTCAATAATCTGACCGTATCGTCCGCCGATTGCCTCAAAATGTCCGTAATGGACATAAACCGCGGCTTCTCGTTCTCAATCACACAGGAGTTCGGAGAAATCGACAACTCGCAATCGGTAAATGCATATAAGGCATCTATTGTTTTATCCGATGACACGCCGGGAGCCAGATAGATCAATATCTCCACATCCGCCGCCGTATTGTCGTCGATCTTCTTGATCTTGATCTTTCCCTTATCATTGGCCTTAAGTATGCTATCGATCAACGAACCGGTCGTTCGCCCGTACGGCAGTTCGGTAATTTTCAGAATCTTATTACTGCTGTCTTTCTCAATCCGCGCCCTGATCTTTACACTTCCTCCCCGCAAACCGTCATTGTATTTACAGACATCAATCAGACCTCCGGTCGGGAAGTCGGGATATAACACAAAATCTTCATGTTTCAGATGAGCAATACAGGCATCAACCAGCTCGACAAAGTTATGGGGTAATATCTTGGAAGCCAATCCCACGGCAATCCCTTCTACTCCCTGCGCCAGCAACAACGGAAACTTCACCGGCAAACACTCCGGTTCACGGTTCCGGCCGTCATACGAAAGCTTCCAATTGGTAGTCTTGGAATTAAACGCTACCTCCAATGCAAACTTCGACAACCGGGCTTCGATGTAGCGGGGAGCAGCCGCACCGTCGCCGGTATAGATATTTCCCCAGTTTCCCTGACAATCGATCAGCAGGTCTTTCTGTCCCAACTGCACCAATGCATCGCCGATCGAAGCATCTCCGTGCGGGTGGTACTGCATCGTATTACCGATGATATTGGCCACTTTATTATAACGACCGTCATCCAACTGTTTCATTGAATGCAGAATACGCCGCTGTACCGGTTTCAGTCCATCGTCCACATAAGGCACCGCCCGCTCCAAAATCACATACGAGGCATAATCCAGAAACCATTTCTCAAACATTCCTGAAAGATGCTGAATCGACCGGATATGTCCGTTCTCTTCGGTAACCTCTTCTGTCTCTGCGATACCGGCGGACTCCTCCGGTACCGATTCAGTCGCCGGCTCCTCTTCGTCTTTTTCCAAATCGTCTGTTATATCTTCCGCCATTCTGTTTATTTTATATTTTAAGATTTCGGACTACACTGTCTCTTTTATCCTACCTGTTTTTACCCAAGCTCGTCTTTCTCTATATAAAGGTTATCGATGATAAAATCCTGTCTTTCAGGCGTATTTTTCCCCATATAGTAAGAGAGTATCTCGTCTATCGAATCGCCTTTGGTCATACGCACCGGTTCCAACCGCATATCTTTGCCGATAAAATGCTTAAACTCATCCGGCGAAATCTCCCCCAACCCTTTAAAACGGGTAATCTCCGGCTTCGGTCCCAGTTTACGGATTGCCGTCTCCCGCTCCTGATCCGAATAGCAGTACTTTGTCTCCTTTTTGTTACGCACCCGGAACAACGGAGTCTGCAAGATATAGACATGTCCTGCCCTTACCAGATCGGGAAAAAACTGTAAGAAAAACGTTAACAGCAACAGCCGGATATGCATTCCGTCCACATCCGCATCGGTAGCCAGAATCACATTATTGTAGCGCAGGTCTTCCAAGCCGTCCTCAATATTCAACGCCGCCTGCAACAAATTAAACTCCTCATTTTCATACACCACTTTCTTCGTCAGTCCGTACGAATTCAACGGCTTACCGCGTAAACTGAACACCGCCTGGGTATTCACATCCCTCGATTTGGTAATCGATCCGCTGGCAGAATCGCCCTCGGTAATAAAAATCGAAGATTCCGTTTTCCGTTCATGACTTGAATTGAAATGAGCCCGGCAGTCCCTCAGTTTCCGGTTGTGCAGGCTCACCTGCTTGGCCCGTTCCCGTGCGATCTTCTGGATCCCGGCCATCGCTTTCCGCTCCTTTTCCGCCTCGATGATCTTCCGCAACATCAATTCGGCCGTATCCTGATTCCGGTGCAGGTAATTGTCCAACTCTTTCGTCACAAAATCCATAATGAAATTCCGTACCGTCGGCCCTTGCGGAGCGATGTCCTTCGACCCCAGTTTGGTTTTTGTCTGGGACTCGAATACCGGCTCCTGCACTTTTATACTGATCGCGCCGATCACCGACGTACGGATATCGGCAATATCAAAATCCTTCTTGTAGAAATCACGGACGGTCTTTACAATCGCCTCCCGGAAAGCCGCCAGGTGGGTACCTCCCTGGGTGGTATGCTGGCCGTTCACGAAAGAATAATACTCTTCCCCGTACTGACGCCCATGAGTCATCGCCATCTCAATATCGTCCCCTTTCAGATGGATGATCGGGTACAACCCTTCTCCGCTCATATTCTCCGTCAGCAAATCATAAAGCCCGTGTTTTGAAAAAAACTTCATTCCGTTAAAGACGATGGTAAGCCCTGTGTTCAGAAACACATAATTCTTAAACATAGCCTCCAGATACTCGCCGATAAAATGGTAGTTCCCGAAAATCTCCTTATCCGCAAAGAAAGTAACCTTCGTACCGTTCGGCTCTTTCGTCGGTTCGATATCCCGCTCTTCAATGATCTGCGCCCTGCAAAACCGCACATATTTAGCCTCTCCGTCCCGAAAAGATTGTATCTCGAAGTTCTCCGACAACGCATTTACCGCCTTGATCCCGACTCCGTTCAATCCCACCGACTTCTTAAACGCTTCCGAGTCGTATTTCGCCCCGGTATTCATTTTCGAAGAGGCATCCACCAGTTTTCCTAGCGGTATACCGCGTCCGAAGTCCCGTACCGTAACGCTCCGTTCTTCTATTGTAATCCTGATCTCTGTTCCACATCCCATGGCAAACTCATCGATCGAGTTATCAACCACCTCTTTTATCAGGATATAAATCCCGTCATCCGAAGCCGAACCGTCCCCCAGTTTTCCGATATACATCCCGGGACGTTTACGGATATGTTCCCGCCAATCTAGTGTCCTGATCGAATCCTCTGAATAATTTTCTACCATGTCCTAAAAAACTTGCAAAGATTTATATAACAACAGAATAACCAATACCTGCAATCATCTTGAATTAAAATAACAATCATCTACAACCAATCACCCCCATCCATGAGTATCGTGCAAAAATAATGAAAACAAGCTAATTTGCTATTTTTCAAAAGACAAAATTACTAACAACAACTATACGGGAAAGAATGGTATACCTATTCAAAATATATTACAATATAATCCACAATTAATATTTTGTTTTGTTAAGGTATATTACTATACTTGCAGTCAGTTATATCATTTAGCCAAAATAACGGCAACCTCTTTTCAATAGCCGGCCCGCATTCCGGTTAAGGGGTTATGAATCACTTAAAATAAACACACGATATGGACGCGTTTACAAATAAATTCTCCTTTAAAGAGTTTGTCGAGATATTAATTCCCGGAATATATACCGCATGGCTGGCCCTGGGGACAGAAAAACTGTTCGGCTCGGAATTTATTCACGGGATCGTTTTTTTTCTGACCGCAATCGGGATCGGAGTCTTCCTGTCAGCCCTTTCCTTACCCGCACTCATACTGAAAAGAAGCAACATGTTATCTACCGAAATATTGATGAAAAACATGTGCGGAGTATCTAAAAAAAAGCCCGGCATGACAGATACGGCAAAAAACTATTTCCAGGAATTATCAAACTGCGATAAATGCAAGGCGGTCATATACAACCATTTTTTCAGATTCTACGATCACAAAGAAAACATACCGCAAACACAGCAAACGACGACTGAAGTGTACACCGGCTTCTTTTACATGGCCGTAAACACAGCCTTTATATCTTTTATCGCCCTGTGCAGCTATATTTTTTCTTATGAACCACCTATAAGCCAGCTATTTCTGGCCATCATCCTGCTTTTTTCAATGGTTGCCGCCATCTCCTTTTTCAGGAAAATCAAATTTCTATACTACCGGCAATACCTCGCCTTCCGCGAATCCGAAGAGTACAAATCCCTTTTAGAAAAGTTCCCCGCATGCCCAAAAGTGCCCTCGCCTTCCTCCATTCTATAATCCTAACCCCATCCCCAACCTGTTCCCAATTATTAATTAAACAGGTATCTCACCTCCTTAAACCCATACACCCGTTCCTTACCCGCATCATCGACCAACACCAGCCTTCCATATTCATCGACACCGGAAACAAAGGCCCGGAACTCCCCCTCTTCATCCTCCCACCTGTAGATCCCTTGCCGGCGATAAAGATATTTCAGGAAGTCCTGTTCCAATCCGGAGTAATCATAGAGCTGCCGGTGCCGGACGCCAATGCATTCCAATAACCCACTCAACACCTCCTGTAATGGTACCTCCCGGCCCGTCAGTTGAGCCAAAGAAACCGGATTCGGCGCATCGGACAGGAATTCCCGCTGGTTTATATTCAACCCTATACCGCAAAAAGAACGGTACACACAAGCCCCGATGATCTGATGCTCTATCAGTATCCCGGCAATCTTGCGCTCCCCGACATAAAGATCATTCGGCCACTTAACCACACAGCCCGGAACATACCGGTTCACCCAATCCCGACATCCCAGTGCGATAACCATCGACACTGCAAACTGCAGGGAGGCCGGCAACTGCAACGGTTTAAAAACCACTGTCATCGAGATATTCCGTTCCGGTTCGCTCTCCCACCGATTATCAGCCAACCCCCGTCCCTGAGTCTGCCGGTACGTCAATACCACACTCCGGTCTCCCAACTCTTCCGCCAGCAACAACGTCGCCAGAGTATTGGTAGATGCAGTCTCCCGCACCTCCAACACCCTGAACCCACTCACTTCCGATATCCTGTCTATTCCTTCCATAATCCGTCTCTTTATTTCTTATCCCTGCTTTTCACTTTCAACCGTCAATTTTCGACTGAAATATCCTGCCTCTTACCACCTGCTCCCTGCCCCTCATAAGACTTTAATCTCCGTCCTTCTGTTCTTGGCCCGGTTCGCCTCACTGCTATTCGGAACAACCGGTTTATCCTTTCCATATCCTTTATATACCATCCGTTCCTTTTTTATATGATGTGTAAACAGGTATTTATACACCTCATACGCCCGGTCTTCCGATAGCCGGTAATTGTGTGCATCCGTCCCCTGATCATCGGTATGCCCTGAAATCTCAACATTCATTTCCGGATTTAATTTCAAAAATGCAACCAATTGCTGTAATTCGCTGATCGATTCATTCTTCAGGGTATAAGCATCCACATCAAAGAAGATACCCTTCAACACAAACGACACCCCTTTCCGGATCTGCCTCAACACAATATTTTTCTCGTGAGGATGTGCATGATCGGCCATCGGTACATACAAGGTATCCGAATAATACATATATCCTTTTTTCAATACGCCGACCAATAACAAGCTTTTAGCCGGCACACAAGCCAGCATTCCGGGATGGGCATATACCTCATCATAATAGGCCAGCGTATCTCCGGTAGCCACTGTCACCACCGTCAGCCGGTCCGGCGCCACCGGTAGCTGCTGCTCATTACAGACCGACAACCGGACGTATGACGCTTCCGGACATGCCACCCCTTCCTCCAGCTGGTAACGGTAAATACTCTTTTTCCCGCTTACATCGGAAGAAAAATATCCCCATTTACCGGTCGCATCAACAAAAAAACCCAGTTCATCCCGGTACGTATTAACCGTGATCCCGATATTAAACGGTTCGCTCCCCTTCTCGACATCCACTTTGTAAATATCTTTTTTACCCATACCCGGATAACCGTCCGATGAAAAGAACAGGGTTTTGTTATCATAATAGAGAAAAGGGGCCATTTCATCCCCGGGAGTATTAAAATACAGACACCTCGGTTCCGACCAGTACTGGCGGCCATTGAGATCCCTTCTCAACAAAGTTGAATACCAGATGTCGCTTCCCCCACGTCCACCCTCCCGGGTCGAAGCAAAATAGAGTCTCCTGCCGTCCGCCGATATCGCCGGCTGGGCATCCCACGCCTCCGAATTCAACGGAGCGCCGAGATTGACCGGACGCGACCAAACCGAATCCGCCAACCGGTATGCCACATATATATCGCAACTGCCCAGGCCGCCCGGACGACCGCAAGCTGTAAAATACATCATCTGCCCGTCCGCCGTGATCGATTGCGTACCCTCATTTTCCGGAGTATTCAGGCTCAACGAATAGCGAAGGCCGTCTTTCAATATCCATATATTCTCCTCGCCATTATCCAGCTGTGTATACAGCGCCGTCTCCTTTGTCACATCCAGCGAAGGCCAGTAAACATCCCTCTCCGAATCGATAAACAATGATACCTCCTGCTTGGTCTGCTCATTCAAAGCTTTCAGGGCAAACTCGCAATTAAGGATATTTTTCCGGGCCTCCGCTTCATAGCGCAGGCGCTTATCTTTTTGCAAATAATTTTGATAATGATTTAACGCCTCGGTATAATTCCCCAGCTTAAAATAACAGGCTGCCAGGCTATAATAATAACCGGAATACTTCGCCGGATCGATCCTGAACGCAGCCAGCACCGACTCGATCTCCCGTTCCGTTTCGCCCGTCCGGTCATACACATCCGCCCGGAGCAGGTATAATTCAGCAAAACCGCTATCCGTCTTTGCCGCCTTTTCCAGCAATTCCAGTGTTGTATTATATTCCTTCCTCCGAAACGTTTCAACTGCCGACCGGTAATACCGCTCCGCCTTCCTGTCTTTACTCACCGGTACCGTCTGAGCAACCGTACATGTCGCTATAAACAAAAAAACGATGACCAACCACCCTGTTTTCCTATTATTCATTTACACTAATATTTTCCATTTACTTTACCCGCCTAAAAGTAATCAATAAATAAAAAATATAATACAGTTCGTCAATTAAAACACTATATTGTACTGCAACAACATGCATTTGCAATAACAGGTATTCACCAAATTACATCCCAGGTAGATTCCGCCCCCCACGTTCTTCTTTTTCTATTTTAGAAGATTTATCTTTAATATGCAATCAAATCATTTTAAACAATTACCGAATCTTTAGATTTTCAACTACTGATTCGCATTATTAATTAAAATTCCGCTCTTTCACTTTCAACTGTCAACTTTTCACTTTCAACCAAATACTTCTCCCCCTTTCGCGCGTCATCAGAATAGACATGCAGGCTATGCCCGGTATCGCTCAGGCAAGTAATCCGGTGGATATGGTTATTGAATGTACCTGCGCTACCAACGGCAAAAAATCCTTCTCCACCCCCTGTTTCAAACGCACTGATAAACTCCACCCCGCCACCTGGTTTCTCCTCGAACACTTCCACCAAAAAACGTCCGGAAGCAAAGTAATACGCGGCAAACTGCGGATGGCCGTGAACAGACGTCCGATTCCTTTTTTTCCAACACATCATAATCGCCTCCCACCCGCTCTCAACATCCTTTCCAAGATAAACCCTCTTATAAAGCGTATCCGAAAAATCACAGAAATCTTTCCAATTACAGTTTACCAGAAATTGCTGCACATACTCACGCAACGCCTCTCCGAATAAATTATCCATCTTATATTCTCCGACAATCTCCATCAGTCCGGCAAAAAATGCCTCATAACCTGCCTTTATATCAACAGGTTGCAAAAAATCATTCTCAATCGTAGTTGTCATGGCTATCTCTATTTATTCAAAAATATGAATAAAAGTAACACAATCCTTCCACTTAAATATGCCTATTTCTACCCAAAATAGATAAGTAAAAATACGCAAATCACAAAAAAGGGCATCCGGCACTCCGGACACCCCAATATAACTCATAATTCATCTCCCGCTTTTTTTAATAATTCTCCGGGAACAACTCAAAGTAAGCCTGCGGATAAAGACAGGTCGGACACTTCATCGGCGGCGTTTTTCCGATATGTACATGCCCACACTTACGGCAATACCATTTCACCGGAATCGAGCGTTCGAATACCAAACCATCCTGCAAATTATGTATCAGTTTCAGATACCTCTCTTCGTGCATCTTTTCTACCTCCGTTACCATTTTGAAAGCCAGAGCGACATCCTTAAACCCCTCATCCGCCGCAATACGTCCAAACTCCGGATAAAGATTATACCACTCATCATGTTCCCCTTCAGCCGCCTCATTTAAATTATGAATCGTATCAAGAATAATCCCGGCCGGATAAGAAGCGGTAATCTCCACCATTCCTCCTTCCAGAAAACTAAAAAAACGCCTGGCATGCATCTCTTCCTGCAACGCCGTCTCATAGAAAATACCGGCTATCTGCTCGTACCCCTCCTCTCTGGCCGTCTGGGAAAAGAAAGTATACCTGTTTTTCGCCTGCGACTCCCCGGCAAACGCCTTCAATAAATTCTGCTCCGTCAATGTTCCCTTAATTGATCTGCTCATAACAACAAGTTTTAAATACATTAAGAAATAATCCCCTCGAAAAGTGATAAATAACAAAATCTGACTCACCACTAAAGCCCATCCCGATTTATATTATACGAAAGAAAAGCAGCAATTGTTACCGGTTAGCAGGAATAGAACAGAAATACATTGTTATATATACACTTTAAGGAAGGATCTTGGAATTGGATACCAAAAGCTGACAGACAATCTGTAACATGTTGTCCACGCTTACCAGACCATTATTTACCAATTCTACCAAATGATTCATAAATCCCATATATTTCTCATCTTTTTCAATGATTATCTCCATCATCCGCTCCATATATTCCAACCGTATCTTATGGGAAGAGGTCTGCATTTCCCGTCGTTTTAAAACCGTTGTCTGGTCCATGGAACGACGGAACCGCAATAGTACTTTCGGAATATTTGCGAAGCGAAAACCCTGTACCGCCAGATCAGTCCATAGTTTGTAATCCTCGGCATGCGCATATCCTTCCTTGTACGCCGCTTTTTCAAAAACAGATCGACGGATGATAACAGACGGATGAATCACCGGATTATATAGAAGTATCGTTATTATTAATTCATTATGAAAAGTATCACGTTGCGTAACTCCTGTACGCGAGCCAAAAGACTCCACCCAGGATCCGCATACATCAATTTCCTGATGCTGCTCCATAAAATCAAACTGAATCTGTAAACGATAAGGAAGCATAATATCATCCGCATCCATCCGTACAATATACTTCCCTTTCGATTCCAGCACTCCTTTATTTAAAGAACCAATAAAATCATGAGCATTAGAAATAAGGCGGATACGTTGGTCGGAATAACTATTGATAATGGTCGTGCTTTCATCTGTAGAACCGTCATCTATAATAAGACATTCAAAATCGGTAAATATCTGTTGCAAAACACTATCAACAGCCTCCCGGAGATACAAAGAAGCGTTATACACAGGCATTAAGACACTTATTTTCGGCCTTTTTATCATACTAATTATTAAAAACTATTACGTATTACACGAAACATTCTCTCTTGCAGGAACTGATATAATAACTCCTGGTGATAAACCTTTAATTTACGGTTTTTAGCCAATAGTCGATTGCACCACTTTTCAACAAATGGCAATTTTGTCTTTGCTATCGGGTAATCTTTCATTAGGGTCAGATGAATGATCACCTCATCCACTGAGGGTCTCATTTTAAGTAACGACAACTGTGGAATTCCTAACTAAATCCGCACAAATAGTTAAGCACTTTTTGCATTTAGTTTCCAGAATTCATCTATTGTCATATTATTCAGAGCTTTGTGGCGTCTGATTTTATTATACCAGATTTCTATGTACTCGAAGATCTCTA
>JAVBLD010000013.1:0-50173 GCA_031553705.1 Marinifilaceae bacterium
TAGAGATCTTCGAGTACATAGAAATCTGGTATAATAAAATCAGACGCCACAAAGCTCTGAATAATATGACAATAGATGAATTCTGGAAACTAAATGCAAAAAGTGCTTAACTATTTGTGCGGATTTAGTTAGGAATTCCAAGAAAAGTGAATAAGGTCTGAATTTATTTTAAAGGGATTTTTTGGTATGTTGAAGGGATCTTCGGAAAGTGAAATGTCGCAAAAAGTCGGTAGAGACTTTACCAAGCATCAAAAAATGATATGAAAAACCTGTCTCACAGTTAGAATTAATCTTTAAAGGATTCAAATTCAACTATGAGACAGTTTCTTTTGTTTATAAAAAATTAATGTTTAAAACAAAATCCACCCGGGATAATGCCTGCACGGATTGTGTCCAAAGGTTGTAGTTGAGGGGAGTAACGGTAAACCACACCGTTCTGTACCCAATCAATGGCGTCGCTCAAATAGATCTCTGAGTTGTCCGGGTCGATACCGACTTTGTAAAAGGATTTGCCGTCGGCGGGAATAATAGTATTTTTGGGAAGGGTTTCCGCGTTGACCGGTATGCACCATAGTCCGTTATTGATAAAGTAGAGTGTATCGGCGTTGCCGTTTAGACAGATGCTGGGAAAATAACTTCCTTCCGGAAAAATAAATTTCTTTTCTACTTTTCGTGTTCCGGCGTCTATTCGCCATAAGCTCGAATTTTCGTAACCGGCGGGGTTTTCAGGCCATCCTCCACCGTCGTTGAGCACCCATAGTTTATTGTTTTTATCCAGGAGGATAGAACAGGGCTGAATCCCTACTTCGATCGAGTCCACGACAGCATCGTTCTGGGTATCGATTACTAATATTTTGTTGTCGCCGGACCAGCAATTGGTAAATACAAACTTTTGATATTGCACCATCTGTTCCGTACTAAGGTGTTTTACATCAATCTCTTTACTGACCTGCAGGTTTTTCGGGTTAAAGACCGTGATCTTTTTTCCGTACAGGTCGGAGATATAGGCTTTTTCGCTGTTTACAAAATGGACATAACGCGGAGAGATGAGGTCTTCGATCTGGCCTCTTAGTTTCAGTGTATTTTTGTTTATCACAAAAACAACTCCGGAATTGTTCGATATCAGGTAGATGTCGTTGCCATTGACGGTCATGGATTGTAACACTTCCCCCACCGGTATGCCGTTGGTTCTGGAAAAGACCGCATTTTCAATCCGTTTCTCATCCGGGAAATAATAGGAAAGAGATGCGTTTGCCGCTCCAAAGTTTCCTTCGTTTGAGATGAGTACCCCTTTTCCGGCGTATTCAAATTCTTCTGTTTTCGAATCATCTTTCATACAAGATAAACAGCTTATCCCGATAAAAACCGATAGTAAAAAATAGTTCTTCATGTAATTAAAAATTTAAAAATTTTGATTTCTTGTTTTTTATGATTTGTTTTCTCACCATTTGGGCTTAATCCCTATAAAGAAACCGTAGTTCCGGCCGGGCATCGGATGATTCAGCACGGAAATGTATGTTTCATCAAACAGATTGTATATATTTATCTTTAAAGAGAGATCTACCGGTTTCAGAGATATTCTTTTTTCTAACACAATGTCGTTCATATAATAGGGAGCCAGGCGTCCGATCCTGTTATGGGTTTCATTGCTGGAGGTCGTGAACCGTTCGCTGAAGTAGTTGTATTTATAGGTAAACCAAAAGTCTCTCCATTCGATCCTGCCTGTTGCCGCGAAGGAGTATTCCGGAATATAGACCAGTTGCTTCCCGATGGACTCATCGGCCCAGTTCACCGGGTCGCCTTCGTTTATCGCGCGTGTTTGCGCCCAATTGCCGTCTAAATAAAAGGTCCAGTTGTCGCATCGTATCTTTGACTTCCCTTTGACTTCCCAGCCATAACTATGTACCTGTTTTACGTTCTTCGGTTCCCAGAACCCTTTGAAGGAGGGTAACCATACAATCCAGTTTTTGATTTTGGAGTTGAAAGCGGATACCTCACCGGAGAAGGAGAATGATTTTTTTTTCTTGATCGTAAATTCAATGCCGCCGTCGTATGTAATCCCCTGTTCTGCTTTTAAATCCGGGTTGCCTCCCGGCAAAAAATAGAGGTCGTTGAGCGACGGATAACGATAGTTCCCTGCTACCGACGATTTCAGGACGACCTGGTGGCGGGGCCAGAGTACGATATCTATAAAGGCCGCAGGAATAGCAGGGGTGAATGAGCCGTAATACTCTTCCCGGATATCCAGAGCGAAACCTATGCGTGAGATCGGGCGGTAGCGGAGGCTTGCGAATGCGGAGGCTTCGGTACGCTCTTTTTCGTAACCGGTTTTTTTGATCCGGTCGTAGCAGTCGACGGACTGCAGGTTGACAGAGGAGTTAACGGAGAGCATCCATTTTCCGGAGAGAAAATAGTCTGCCGCCAGTTGGATAAATCCGGTATGGACAACGCTATTGCTATGGATCAACTCCGAGGGCTGGTCTGTTCCGGTCATATTCCGGAATGTATAAAGCATATCATCATAGGTATATCCGGCCCTTGCGCTGATTTTCAGCATATCGGAGTATCTTTCCCAAGAGCCTACGGTTCGCAGGGTCGTTTGATCCTGTCGGCTACTGGATGGTTTTTTCTCGTTGTAGTTTACGTCCAATAGCGGAATGCCCCGTTTTGAATTCATATACCAGGCGGACAACGATAACTTGTTTCCGTTTTTAATGTCGTAATATAGTTCTTGCAAGATATGCAGGTCCCGGTAGTCACCGTTTTTATTTTTTTCGGTGGGATGGCTGCCGGTTCCGTCGTCGTGGAACTTTATTTTATTGTAATTTATATATTCGAAATCATTTTTTGAGTCGGCATAATAAAACCGGGTGGAGGTTTGAAATCTGTTTTTCGCGAAGCGCAGGTGCAGGAATTCGTCATAAGTGCTGAAACTGCTGACGCCTTGTATTGCATAGAGGGAGAGGCCTTCCGTCGTGACCGGTTTATTGCCCAGCGTGATCGCTCCGCCGAGCCCGCCTCCGGCTACATTTACCGAACTTGCGCCGTGCCATAGTTGCATATCGTCGATAAAATAAGAGGGGATCAGTGAAAAGTCCACCTGCCCCAGCATCGGTGAGTTTACCTTCATCCCGTTCCATAGTACCTGGGTATGGGAAGGGGCTGTTCCGCGAAATGATGCCGTTGCCATAGTGCCCCGCCCATAGTTTTTAATAAAGATAGAGGTGTTCTGGGACAGGATATCGGCCAGGCTGTTTACGACGCTTTCCCGTAATACCATGGTGTCGATATCTGTTTTGGTTGTACCGAGGTTTTTTAAATGTCGTTGCTTCTTGATATCTACCTGGTCCAGTTTTAATTTGTAAGCAACATCCTCCTGTCCGTAAATGCAAGGACAAACAAGCAGCAATAACCATATAGAAAGAGATCTTCTCATCTTATTTTTCAATGTTTTTAAATAAGCTGCCGGATGTTTGTAAACGCGAGAGTGACCATGCATTCTACAACTCCATTGCCCGGGAGCTTTTGTAAAAAAATGCCATTGACAGGTTTTCTGACTTGCTTCCTTTTTGTCGCCTTCCCATTCTGTCGAACAGTGGCTGTAGTGACTCAAGTATATGAAGCTTACAGCTGCGGGTACAGTTCGTGAATTTCACACGATTCCCTCGTAATATTCAAAGAAAAATATCACATCTTCAATGCGGGTGTAAAGGTATATCTTTTTTCCGATAGGAAAAGAATGGGGAAGAATTTTTTTCTCAAATCGACGTTAGAATGCTTTAACAATTGAAAATCCCAGGAAAACCGCTGCAAGACATAATACGACGCTCGCAACGATATAGATAAATCCGGATATCCAACCGGTTTCCTGAAACAGGATCATATTTTCAAGGGCAAATGCCGAAAATGTGGTGTATCCTCCCAGAATACCGGTTACCAGGAACAGGCGTAATTGCGGGGAGAGCCATTCATAACGTACCGAAAGGCCGTAAACAATTCCGATAAGGAGGCTGCCGGTGAAGTTTACGGCAAGGGTACCAAAGGGGAACGAATAGCCGGGGAGCCGGTTCGAGACAAACAGAACGGCAAGGTAGCGTAACATGCTGCCTATGGCGCCTCCCAGACCGACTAATAGTAGGGCTCTCATATTAATGTAGTTGAAAGTTGAGAGTTGAAAATGTTTTTTTCATATAGATGGTTATTCGGATGTTTTAAAAACAAAACGGTCGAGCGCTTTGGCAATCCCGTCTTCATCGATGTGGTCGGTTATATAGTCTGCCACCTGTTTGATTTCCTCTTTGGCATTTCCCATTGCTATTCCGATGGCTGTGTGTATCAGCATCGGGATGTCGTTCCCGCCATCCCCGAAAGAGAGGGTCTCGGAGAGATCGATGCCGAAATAGCCGATGATATTGTCGATTCCGGTTTGTTTGCTGATGCCGAGAACATTTACGTCTGCAAAGAGATTAGTCCAGCGGGTGGCATTACAATGGGTGAATACCTCTTCCATTAACTCTTTCTCCTGCTGCTCGTCGACATATATATTAATCTGATAGACATCTTCCCGGGCCAGCCCATGAAGGCTTCTAACCCGGGGAGTCGGCAAGTTTACCATCCGGGCCACCTCTTTTACCCTTTCATCAACATAATTGACAAAGATTCCGCTGTTGCACATAAAAGAACAAGGGAACTTTTTTTTCGTCTCCAGATAGCGGATAGCCGCATCGACATCTTCCCGGGGGATTGCGCTTTTATGTATGATTGTATGGTCTGCCGTCAAACAACATGCGCCGTTTAAGGTAATATACCCATCAAATTCGATACCCTGAAGATCAGGTATTTCCGCAAAAGGACGGCCTGTAGCTATAAATGTCTTGATCCCCAGGATTTTTAATCGATGAATGGCATTGACCGTAGACAGTGGGATCGAATGGGTTTTAAAACTTACTAACGTCCCGTCAATATCAAAAAAAACAGCTTTTATCATAATGTCGTTGTGGTTTCCAAACAGAAAACAGATGGAACACGGTTCTCTGCTGTCAATTCGTGTAAGCGAATCATACAAAAGTAACAAATAATTTTCAACGAACGATGGCTTAACCGGATCCTGGCCGTTATTTCTTCCTACCACTTTTTTTTATATTGAAAAAGATTTACTTTTACCGCCGCATTGGTGATCCGGTTTCCATCCGGGAAACAGGATAAAAGGGAATCAGGTGGAAATCCTGAACAGACCCGCTGCTGTGAGTCCTGTATTATGTTTCGAGTAACTTATGTCACTATCCGGGAGGGTGGGAAGGCGATCGGAACAGGGGATAAGTCAGAAAACCTGCCAGGTGCATATAGTGTCAATCCGATGTTGTTTAGGCTTTCGCGGAATGGAGCTGACAATAATGCTGCTTTGTAGCGATAAAAGTTTATCATGTGTATGATACTTTTGCTATACTTTCGATAGCTGAATGAGAATACGGGTGAGATAAATGGATGATTACAATACCGGCAAACCGGAATTTCTGTTTTTGGTTAAGGAGTAAATAAATGAAAAGTATTGTTTTTGGAATATTGTTATTTTGGGTGTCTTTTGTCTCCGGACAGGAGAAGGTAAGGGTGGTTTCATTGGCACCTTTTATAACAAACAGTATTTATCTGCTTGGGGGAGAGAAACAGCTGGCGGGATGTACGCAGTATTGTCTGACCGGAGTAAAGGGAGGCGTACCGGTAGTTGCGGATGCCGTGAATGTGAATATTGAACAGATCGTAAGTTTAAAGCCTGATCTAGTGATTGCCGGTGAGTTAACTCATCCCCGGATCATCGAAGCGATCCGGAAAATGGGAATTAAGACGGTGCATTGGTATCAACCGGAGAGCTTCGATGAGATTTGCACGCAATTGCTTGAACTGGGGCGATATCTAGGCAAGACTGAACTGGCCGAACGATATATAAAGGAGAGCCGGGAGCGATTGGCTCATATCAGGGCCGGTATACCGTCCGGAAGGCCGTTGAAGATGTTTTTACAGGTAGGGGCTAATCCATTATATACCGTACTGAAAAATACTTTTATGGATGACTATATTGTACAGCTCAGAGGTGAGAATATTGCCGCAGGCCTTAAGACGGGTGTCGTGTCTAAAGAGTTCGTATTGCTCCAAAACCCTGATGTGATGATTCTCACCTCTATGGGTATGGTTGGAGAGGATGAACGGAGGGAGTGGATGAAATACCGGATGATCAATGCGGTGAAGAACGGGAAGGTGTTTCTGATAGACGAATATGAGCTATGTTGTCCCACTCCGGTTACTTTTGTAAATGCTCTGGAGAAGTTAGCCGGACAGATATATGATTTAAAATAGTAGGAATGTACGGAAAGTATTATAAATGGGCTGTTTTTTTGATAGTATTGCTCCTGCTTCTTTTTGTGGTTGTAGTGGCCGGTTTGTGCATCGGCGAAGTGAAGTACACTCCTGCAGAATTATTGGGTATCCTGTTTGGTAATGAGACGGGTGTCCGGGCGGAGATATTGAGAAAGCTGAGATTACCCCGGGTATTGCTCGGTTTTATGGTCGGAGGGGCATTGAGTCTGGCTGGGGCCATTTTGCAGGGCATTTTCCGCAATCCGTTGGTGGAACCCTATACGTTGGGTATTTCCGGTGGCGCTTCGGTAGGAGTGGCTTTGGTTGTCGTTTTTTCGCTTGAGGCGTTGTTCGGGAGTTTTACCTTACCGTTGGCCGGCTTTTCAGGAGCTTTATTGACGATTGTTTTTGTCTATGCTGTCAGTATGAACGGGCGAGCTGTTCGGATACAGACATTGTTACTGACCGGGGTGATGATCAGTTTTATCGCTTCGTCGGCGATGATGTTGTTGATGTCTGTGGCGCGAAGCGATAAATTGCATGGGGTGATTTTCTGGATTATGGGTGGATTGAACGAAACAGATACTACTTTGATTGCTTTTTTGTCGGTAATCGCTTTGTTGACCCTGTTGTTCTCTTTTTTCTATGCGACACCTTTAAATGCGATGCGTTTGGGGGTGGAGCGTGCTGTTCAATTGGGAGTGAATGCGGAGCGGAGTGTGAAAGTGCTGTTTTTTCTCAGTTCGCTGTTGACCGGAATCTGCGTGTCAGTTGCAGGGGTAATCGGTTTTGTCGGTTTGATCATTCCGCAATTGGTACGGTTTATTGTCGGTACGGATTACCGGATATTATTGGTCAGTTCGTTTCTGGGAGGAGGTATATTCCTGATTTTATGTGATATCCTGGCCAGGGTGATGATCGCCCCGAATGAGCTGCCGATAGGAGTGGTCACCGGTATCATCGGCGGCATAATATTTATTGTTGTGATGATAAGCGGCAAAAGCGAATGACGGACAGGCCTTAAGTTAAGAACGATTTTAATAGAATAGAAATGAGCAGTGTCGCTGTTAAGATAGACCACCTTTGTTGCGGATATGGGGATAAATTCCGGATCCGGGATATCAGTTTTGAGGTGCCGGTAGGGCAGTTTATGGCAATTATCGGACCGAACGGGGCCGGAAAAACAACCCTTTTCCGCGGATTATCCGGAGTATTGCTGGTCGAGAGCGGACATATCTTTATTGGAGGGGCGGATGTCGGTGCCATGTCATATAAAGAGAGGGCCCGTAAAATGGCGATTGTCAATCAAACGATCGAAGCGGGGTTTGTGACGGTTGAAGATTATGTTCTGATGGGGCGTTTGCCGCACCGGCCTCTTTTCCGTTTTTTTGAGACAAAAGAGGATTTCCGGGTTGCAAAGGAGTGTATGAAAATGACCGGGATATGGAAAAAAAGAGAGATGCTTATGAACCGGCTGAGTGGCGGAGAGCAACAGTTGGCAGCGATTGCTCGGGCGTTGACGCAGGAAACGCAGGTCCTTTTGTTGGACGAACCGACGGCCCACCTGGATATCTCTCACCAGATAAAGGTGTTAAACCTGATTCAACGCCTGAATCGTGAAAACCACCTGACGGTGTTGCTGATTATTCATGATTTGAATCTGGCCAGCGAATACAGTGATAAGCTGGCTTTACTCCATCAAGGCCGTCTTCATACCTACGGTATACCCGAAGAGGTGCTTACGTTTAATCATATCGAAGAGGTATACAATACGGTGGTTGTGTCCCGTACGAATCCGATATCCGGTAAGCCGTTTATTTTTCCGGTTTCGGAAAGTGCGTTGAAACGGAGCCGGGCAAATATAAAATAAAAACGGGCCGAAGCCCGTTTTCTTAATACATATCGGTAATTTCCCAGACAAAAGCCCGGATACCGTTTTCTTCATTCACCTGATCGAGCTTTTCGACATATTTCAAAATAAGCGGAACCTTGTGATCTTCCACGATAGTTAATACTGAGGAGTTCATCTCCGGCCAGGTGTGAGTACCCATACGGGGTTCTCCTCCGTTTGTCCCGCGTCCGTTGACCAGCGGAAATTGCGTGTAGCCTTTTATTTCCAGCTTATCGAGCAGGTATTCCACCCGTTCGGTCAGGGCTTGGTTATATGATATAAATACTGCCTTCATTGAGTTATGAGTTTTGGATTATAAAAAGGCGCAGGGTGTAACAATTATACGCCCTGTACCTTGTATCTTACTTATGTTCTTCCAGCTCTTTCGGATCAAAGCTTTCCATGAATTTGAACTTTTTGATAAAAGAGGCTTTTTTGTTCCGGTCTCCGCTCCTACTTACCGATGCGTATGCCGTAGGAACGATGATCATCGTAATAACGGTGGAGAACAGCAGACCGCCGATCACGGTGATTGCCATAGGCTTCCAGATTTCGGATCCCTCCCCGGTGCTTAAAGCCATCGGTAACATTCCGAGTATTGTGGTCAATGAGGTCATCAATACCGGGCGGAGACGTGAACGGGCTGCCTGTGAAACGGCGTCATACAAACGTATACCCCTTTCCCGCAACAGGTTGGTAAAGTCGATCAACACGATGCCGTTTTTTACCACAATACCGATCAGCATGACGGCCCCTAAAGCAGCCACCGTATTCAGGCTTGTCCCGGTAATCACCAGTGCCAGGATCACCCCTGTGATGGCGAAGGGGATCGAGAACATGATCAGGAACGGCGCAACAAACGATTCAAACTGCGAAGCCATTACAATATATACCAGTAAAACGGATAGAATCATTAACAGTGCCAGTGATTGAAATGATTCCTGTTGGTCTTCGTAAGCGCCCCCGAGATATATCGAAATATCCTGTGGTATGTTTTGTATCTCGGCGATCATCTTCTGGGCGTCGATGGCCATGTCTCCCAAGGCTGTTCCAAGCATAGGAGTGGCAGATACTTTTACGATACGTTGCTTGCTCTTCCGTTCAATATTGGGCGGCGACCAGGATTCCCGGATCTCCCCAAGCTCTTTCACACGGATTTTTTCGCCGCTTGGGGTTGTGACCAGAATATTTTCGATCTCTGTGATGGAGTTGCGGAATTTCTCTTCCAGACGGACAATAATATCATATTCTTCCCCTTCTTCTTTAAATTTTGAAGGTACATATCCGTAGATACGGTTACGTAGGGCCGATGATACCTGTGCAGTGGTCAGACCATGCTGGGATATCTTATCCTGGTTTAAGAATAATTGTAACTCAGGCTTATCATCATCACGACTGATACGGACATCGGCAGCTCCCTTTACTTTTTTCATTTTTTCCGCAATTTCGGCGGCTAATTTATTGGTCACCTCGAAATCATGTCCCATAATTTCTATATCCAGGCTGTTGCTTCCCGCAAAACCATTATCTGCGGTGCTTACGCTGGAAATCAATACATCCGGAAACTCCTTTAATTTAGCTCGCAGATCGTCGGCAATGTCAAATACGCTCCGTTTGCGATCTTTGATATCTACCAACCTGGCGCGGACATTCAGGATGTTTCCTCCGGTCTTGTTGAATAGGGAAGCAAATCCGGCCCCTTCATCCTCGCTACCGTAAGAAAGGTTGATGATTTTAATTTCCGGATAGTTCTTCTGCATCATCTCCTGAATCTGCAGGCCTACTTTTTTAGTCTCTTCCACCCGCTGGCCGGTCTGCATTTTTATATATACGCTCAGGCTGCTCTGGTCGGTCTGAGCCATAAAATCGGTACTGATAAACCGAGCCAATACCAATGAACCGACAAACAGCAGTAATGCGCTGGAGGTTACCACCATTTTATGATGTAAGCACCATGTAATCAGTTTTTCATATCCTCCGTCCAATTTGTCCAGCAGCCTCATGACCGTGTGATAAAAACTGAACTTTTTAGGAGCGTTTCCGTCCTGTTTCGGATAGATCCTCATCAACTGGGAGGATAGCATCGGGGTGATCGTGATTGCTGCGAGCGTGGAGGTAATAATCGTGATACATACAATCCAACCCAGCGGTTTGAACAGGATTCCGATCTGTCCGCCGACCATCGTCAACGGGAAGAATACCGCTACTACCACGGCGGTCGTAACGATAACCGACAACCATACTTCATTGGTCCCATATTTGGCCGCTTCACGCGGAGCACTACCCCGTTCGATATGTTTGGTAATATTTTCTAATACCACAATGGCGTCGTCTACAACCATCCCAATCGCAATAGACAGAGAGGATAGAGAGATGACGTTAATCGATTCTCCTGTGACAAACAGGTAGATAAAGGCTACGATCAATGAGATCGGAATCGTCAGTGCGATGATAAAGGTGGCTCTCCATCGCCCGAGGAACAGGAATACGACAGCAACCACAAATATCAAGGCATACATCAATGTTTCGGACAGATTGTTTATGGCTTTGATGATAAAATCCGACGAATCGACCAATAAATTCAAATGAATATCCGGCGGAAGCTCTTTTTGAATCAGCTCAATCTCTTTCTTTACAATATCAGCTATCTTTACCGTGTTTGCCCCGGATTGCTTTGTTACGAATATCACCCCTCCCTGCCGTCCGTTTACCAACTGTTCCAGGGTGATGTCTTTTATCGTATCCCGGACATTGGCTACATCTTTCAAGTAGATCGATTTCCCATTCTGGAATCCGACAACCAGGTTTTTGATCTGTTCGCTCTCGTTGAATTCTCCTTCCACCCGCACCTGGTAGTCCATTAAACCCATTTTCATACTGCCGGCAGGCATATCGACGTTTTCGGTCTGGATCAGGTTGCCCAGCTGTTCTACGGTGAGGTTATATGCATCCAGTTTGTTCGGATCCAGGTCGACGTAAACTACCCGTTTCGGGGCTCCTGCCATACTGACGGACGCGACCCCATCGATCCGGTTCAGGCGGTTAACGATTTTGTCGTCGATAATTTTATCAATACCGGGATAGGAGACATCCGCCGTAACGGTATACATTACGATCGGCATCATCGAAGTATTGAATTTCATGATTGAGGGACGATCGATATCATCCGGCAAACGGCTCATGGTTTTATCGATCGCGTCCCGTATATCATTGGACGCTTCCGACAGGTCGGAACCCCATTCGAACTCCAGTGTGATAACCGACAGGTTGTCATAGGAGGTCGAATTCAGTTCTTTCAGGTCATCGACCGAATTCAACATGTCTTCGAGCGGTTTGGTGATATTCTCTTCAATGTCGGCTGCGTTCGCTCCCGAATATGTGGTTAGTACTGAAATAATCGGCGGTTCTATTTCGGGATACAGGTCTATCGGTAGCTGTATCACCGAGAAAATCCCTAAAACCATTACTCCCACAAAGATCATTAAGGTCGTAATCGGTTTTTCTACGGCATTACTGTATATACTCATTTTTTCTTATTTTATCATAATTGTGCATAGCAAATAAAGCTCCGGGAAAGGAGTCTATATTCCGGAACCGGTTTTAGACTTCACCTCCGGGGATATCTGATTTTTCCTGGGTAACGGATATCTCCATCCCGTCGATTAGTTTTGCTTGTCCTACAACCACCATTTCATCTCCTTCTTTGATCTGGTCGGAGATGATTTCAACCTGGTCTTCGAAGCGTTTCCCGAGCTTAACAGCTACCCGTTTGGCTTTGCCGTTATCATTCAGGAAGATATACCGATCGTTTGATCCCTGTAACTTCAGGACAGCCAACGCAGGTACTACCAATGTGTTGGCCTCTCCGATAAAAAAGTTGATACTTCCAAACATTCCCGGACGCAGCGTACGGTCGCTGTTCGGGATCTTTACCTCTACGGTAAAGGTTCTGGACGCTTTGTCTATGGTCGGATAAACAATACTCACCTCTCCCGGAAATGCCCGGTCGGGATAGACATTGCTTCTCAACTGTACCTTGATCCCTTTCTTGACACTTGGGAAGTATTGTTCCGTCAGGTTTACATAGGCCTTTAGCGGATCGATCTGTTCTATTGTGATAACAGCGGCTTTTCCGGCTGAGGTATTCGGCGTCCCGGAGAACATCTCTCCGTTCTCATAATATTTTCCGGTTACTATCCCGTCAAAAGGAGCCAGCAGAGTGGTGTTTTCTTTTAAGAATTTCACATTTGCCTCGGCTACCTCATAAGCTGCTACGGCAGCATCATATTTTTGTACAGAAATACTTCCTGTTTGATTCAACTGTACTGCGCGGTCGTATTCGGCTTTCAGGTTTTTCAGCTGAGTCTCCGCCTGATGCAACTGAGTTTGGTCCATGGTTACCAATACCTGCCCTTTCCGGATATTATCCCCTACTTCTACATAGATTTTTTCAATTCTTCCCGGAGATGCCGGCGCATAATTGACCTCCTCTTCCGCTACTAAGCTTGCCGTATAGTCCAATGTCCTGGCTATGCTCTCTCTTTCCAGTTTCAATACTTTTACCGGTGTGGCCTGCGCTTCCTCTTGTGTAGTTCCTGCTGCCTTATCTTTTCCGGTACATCCGGCAAAAACCGCAATGGTAAGTACCGATAGCATTACATTTTTTATCATTATATTCAGTATTTATATTGTTAATATTCCAGTGTGTTGTGTAGCCTCTTCAGCTTCGTTTGCGCTTGTAATAGCGCCATACAAGCAGAAGTGTAGTTACTTTCGGCCGACAGATAATTGTTATTGGCCTGAGTCAAATCAAGACTCGATACGGCTCCCAGTTCGAATTTTCGTTGTATGCTGGCCAGTACTCGTTTTGCTACATCGATATTCTCTTTTTGCAGGTTATAGTTTTCAATTGCATTTCTCAGGTCAAATTTCAATTGATTTTCCTGCAATTGAAGCTGATCTTCCAACAAGCTCTTGTTAATGGAGGTTTGCTCCAGTTCTATTTTTGCCTGTTCCAGCAAAGATTTGCGTTGCAAACCTGAAAAAATAGGAATAGCCATAGAGATTCCGGCTGTATGTTGCGGACTGAAATCCAGGGTCGGTTTTATAATTTTGTAATTGTAATTATAAAAACCGGAAATCGTCGGGGCATAGCTCCATCTTTGCAATCCTACTATTTTTTCTTTTAGTTGCTCTTGCGTTTGCATCAGTTTGTATTCCACATTATTGTTAATGTCAAACGGCTGTGAAACCAATGTCGTATAGTCGCCTTCACCCAGGAAACTATTGAGCGGTTCGGTCAGGTTGATTTGCGTTTCGGGATCTAATCCCAGTTGCAAACGTAACAGGTTTTTACTGATCTCTGCCGTTCTTTTCAGCGATAGCAGGCTGTTATTCAATTGCCCCACCGTAATGCGGATCTGGTCGACATCAGTGGCTTCAACCGTACCGGCATTGAACATATTGTTGGTATGTTCGTAAATGGTATTCATATTTTCCAGGTTTTGATTCAATATTTTGATCAGACGATCGTTTACCAAAACGGCATAATATGAAGTCATAACACTTTCCTTGATATCCAGTACAGAGGTTTCTACCTGTTGTGCCGCCAGTGTTTTTGCAATCTTACTTGACTGGACGCCCACAATCCATTGTCCGTTGAAAAGCAGTTGCCTTACTGACAGACCCAGGTTGGACTGGTCTTTCAATGTGTTTTTCATCCCTCCGAAATTCATTTCGTAGTTGAAATTAGTGGTGTAATCAAGTGTTCCGTTGACTTGTGGCAATCCTTGCGAAACAGTCTCCCGTATTTTTTGTTGATACAGGTCAATGTTCTTTTGTGACGATTGAAGCTGCTTATTGTGCTCCATTGCAAAATCTACAGCTTGCTTTAACGATAAATTCTGCACACTTGACTGTGCATATCCGAAAAGGGGAACAAAATATACCGCTAAAGTGAATAATACTCCTTTTTTCATTCCTGCTTATAATTAAGATTATTTATAATCGATTTTTTTGATTTGTTTAGGTCGCAAATGTTATGCCAAAATAATGCATGTCGTTAAATTTTATGTTTAGTTTTTCCGAGTATTGCACAGTGTTTCAAAAGCAGCGATCCCCTTTGGAGTAGAGACTGCCCGGACAAAGTTATCGATGATAGTAGAAATGACTGCCGATATCGGATATTCCATGGTATTTATTGTTTCGGGTTCGCCTAAAAATAGTAATTGTTGTGTAAAAATATAGAGTTGTATGTCGACATCAATCTCTTTTCTGAAATTCCCTTCGCGAATTCCGGCTTCCAGTATCTTTTTGAACAGATCGTAAATCTGTTCCTTGTCGCAGTACATCGTTTTCTTGTATACTTCCGGATGGTATTTTTTAATATCGAACATATTAGCCGGTAGTCTGGTTTCCAGATCATCCGTAATGTGTTTTTTTATCGAAAAGAAAATCTCAATGCTATCTTTTTTCAATAAATTGTCTATATCTCTCGTTCCCTTCTTCCTCCTATAATTCATAACCTGTTCTACCACATCGTCTTTATTGGTAAAAAACTGGTACAGTGTTTTCTTTGACATTTTCAGATGGTTACAGATGTCGTCCATTGAGGTACTCCGCAACCCATATCTCAAAAATAGTTCCGAGATATTTTCCAACAGCGTTTCTTTTAAATAATGACGTTCATTTTCCATTCATACAACCAATTGAACATTTTATAAGTGGAAACGATACGTGTGTAAAATGTTTCCATAAAACTGAATGCAAGTTTAAAGATATAATTTCTATTTTGTTTCGCGCTGAGAGTTAATTTATCCTTAAAATTCGTGCTTTGATATAGTGTTAATAGTATATATTTTAACAGATGGGAGTGGTATTATTTATTTTCGGATTGATTTTTTCTTTCCTTTTTTCCTTGTAGTTTTGTATCATGATTGATCAGACAACTATACAACGGATTTTTGATGCGACTGATATATATGGCGTGGTTTCGGAGTTTGTACATCTGAAAAAGCGAGGAGTGAATTATGTCGGTTGTTGTCCTTTCCATAATGAGAAGACCGGGTCGTTTACCGTTTCTCCATCGAAAGGGATTTACAAGTGCTTTGGCTGTGGAAAAGGGGGAAATGCGGTGAATTTTATTATGGACCACGAACAGTTGTCTTATGTTGAGGCACTGAAATATCTGGCGGCAAAGTACGGTATCCCGGTGGAGGAGAAGGAACTGAGCGAAAATGAGCGGCGGGAGAAAAGCGAGCGGGAAAGTATGTTGATTGTTACCGGATATGCGCAAGAGTATTTTGTGCGGCAGCTGCATCATTCCGATGAAGGGAAATCAATAGGGTTAAGCTATTTCAAAAAACGGGGTTTGGATCCGGAGACGATTGAAAAATTCGGATTAGGATATAATCCGGAAGGTTGGGACGATTTTACAAAAACAGCTCTTGATCAGGGATATAAGAAAGAATATCTGGTAAAAACCGGATTGACGATAGAGTCGGAAAAAGGGTTATTTGACCGTTTCAGGGGGCGGGTGATGTTTCCGGTGCGCGACATTGCAGGGAAGGTAATAGCCTTTGGCGGCCGGATCATGACTAATGATAAGAAAAGCGCAAAATACCTGAACTCTCCCGAATCGGATATTTATCATAAGAGCCGGACGCTATACGGCATCTATTTTGCGAAAAAGAGTATCGTACAACAAAACCGGTGCTACCTGGTCGAGGGCTATCTGGATGTGATCTCTTTTCACCGGAAAGGGGTTGAAAACACAGTAGCCTCTTCGGGTACCTCTTTGACGGTCGAACAGATTCGTCTGATCCACCGTTTGACGTCTAATGTAACCATTATTTATGATGGGGATGCTGCTGGAATCAAGGCTTCTTTGCGTGGAATAGACCTTCTATTGGAGGAAGGACTTAATGTACGGGTTTTACCGCTACCGGAAGGTGAGGATCCCGATTCATTTGCACAAAAGCATACGCCGGAAGAGTTGATGATATATATTACTGGTCACGAGACCGATTTTATCCATTTCAAAACCAAACTGTTATCCGGGCAAGCCGGCGAAGATCCGGTCGAGCGGGCAAAAATGATTACCGACATCATAAAAAGTATATCCCTTATCCCCGATAGTATTACCCGTTCAGTATATGTCCGGCAGACCGCCGAGCAGATGAAGGTGGAGGAGAAAGTGCTTTATACCGAGATCGGACGATTCCGGAAAGAGGTAACCGGTGAGCGGCCAGTCGGCCATGGAACGATTCCGAAAATTACGAAGCAGGAGCTGCCGGCAGTAAGTATCCGGCCGGGTAACCCCTGTGAAGTGGAAGAAACTATTCTAATCCGCTATTTATTGCTTTTCGGTAACCTGGAGTTGTATGAAGAGCAGCGGGATCATCTGACTTATACGGTAAGCGTCGGGGAGTATATCATTAAAGAACTGGCTGAAGATGAACTGGAAATGTTCAATCCCTGCTTGCAAGAGATTCAGAAAGAGTATTCTGACCATTATAAGGCTCCCGGCTTCATACCGGCCAAGTTTTTTATCGGTCATTCCAATCCGGCTATCAGCAGTTTTGTCGCCAATATTCTTTGCGAACCTTACGAGCTGAGTAAAATCTGGAGCCAGAAGGGAGATCGTATGGTGACCGAAGAGAAAATGTTGGTGGAGTTGTTACCTAAGATTGTCGATAATTACAAGATAAAGCGTATCGAGATGATGGCCCATGAGACAGACCATAAGATACTTGAGCTACAAAATAACGGTGGAGAAGAGATTTTCGAATGGATCAGGAAAAAACATGCGATCAACAAGATCCGTGCAAAGATCAACGAAAAACTGCGCCGTACCGGGATACGATAGAAATGTGAAAACTAAATGTACTTCTCCCTGTTCTGGGTCTTGTAAAGACCGGTGAGCAGAAAGACTACCGAGCTGACAAAAATCACACAACGGTTTTCAAAAAGCGTGTCGTTGAACAGTAGCGGATTCTTATCCAATGGAATGTTAAACGGATTCATGAAGATATTCCATTTACTGATACCTAATGTTCCGTTCAGAATAAACAGGAGCAGCCCTATGATGATGATCAGCACGGCGGTTCCGTTGCCGTTCCTGACCATTGTGCTGAGCATGAAGCATAGTGTGCCGACAAACAATGCCGGAGCCATCACTTGCATTGTCAGTTCGCCCGGGGATATCTCCACGACGATCCAGTTGGTGATCAAGGATAGAATGAAAGTGATGGCAAGGCAGATAATATAGGCGATCAACAGGCGGAACAACCATATTTTGTACCGGTAGTTGGGTATTCCGAAAATGATTTCGATGATCTTTGAATCCTGATCGTTCTGTATTCCGAAGCAGGTAGGGTAGAAGATCAGTAGGATGGAAGGGATCAGCATAATGCTGTAAGCAGAAGCTTTAGTCACTTCCGTATCGGAGAAGATTGTTACTCCTCCGGCTAATATATAAAAACCAACAGCGCTCAGTACAAAATAGATAAACTTATTTCCGAAGATAATCTTTATATTGTATCCGGTCAGTTTTGCTATGGTAGTAATATACTGTTTCATTTTAAATGGTTGAAAGTTGATAGTGAACTATTCTTTATTTACGGCTCTTCGTCCTTCATTTGTGATGATCTCTTCGTTGTTTGCCAGTTTCACTCCTCTCAATAGCCATAAATACGAATCTTCCAGCATCGGGCTGGTACGTACGGCTGAGGGAACCGGTTGTGTTTCGGACAGACATCTTACTTTAATGTTTTCGCCATTACGGATGTGATGGACGATCAACAGATTGGACGGAAGTTTTGCAAACTCCTGTATCGGAATCTCGAACAGCCAGGTCACCTCTTTTGCAATGTTTGCCATATCGGTCGGTGTTCCGAGATATTTCAGCGAACCTTTGTTGATGACCCCTACCTGGTTGCATGAGCTGGCAATATCCTCAATGATATGGGTTGAAAAGATTACAATACGTTTCCGTGAAAGCTCAACCAACAGGTTACGGAACCGGATGCGTTCCCGCGGGTCGAGCCCGGCGGTCGGTTCGTCGACGACCAATATACGGGGGAGGTTGAGCAACGTTTGGGCAATGCCGATACGCTGTTTCATACCGCCTGAGAAACTACCGATCTTCTTATCTTTATTTTCAGACATATGTACGGCCTCCAATACCTCTACGATCCGGTTTTGGCGGGTTTGTTTGTCATAGATTCCTTTCAGCATCGCCTGATATTCAAGAAATTCCGAGGCTGTCAGATTTTCGTAAGTACCGAATTCCTGCGGCAAGTAGCCGATCAGTCCTTGCAACTCTTCCCTTTTTGTTTGTGTATCAATGCCATTGATAAATATCTTCCCATAGCTCTGTTCAAAAACACCACAGATAATCCGCATGAGGGTGGTTTTCCCGGCCCCGTTTGGCCCGAGCAATCCGAACATGCCTGTATGGATATCCAACGATATGGCATTGAGCGCTTTGAACGGCTCTTTCCGGTAGCCGATCATCGGTGCTTTTGTCGCCATAAGATAGATACTTTTCTTTATTCCCCGGAAGCGTCCGTCGATCAGATCGATATTAATATTGTATTTGTGTATCCGGTCGGACAGGTATCGGATCAGAATGCCTGCATACCATAATAGGCCCAGTAAAACAGGGATGCCGCTGTCCCCGAATTTTATCGCAGCCCATACCAGACTGAACAACGGCATAAAATAGTAAACCGCGATATATACGATTCGTGTGATCCGGCTTGCCAGCCGGTAACCCTGAAAGGTGAAATATTGCTGGAATATAGAGATCAGTTTAATAAAAAATATCCAGGTCAATGCGGCAAACAGAATCGCCCAGAAGGCCAACACTTGATAAAAATAGGTGAAATAAACCAGAAATCCGGCGATAGGGGTGAGCCATACTAACGGGTGCATATCTTTTAGGTAGTGATACTCCTCTTTCAAGCCGAGACGTTGCCTGATACGAAGTCCGGATGTCCACTCTCTTTGGAATTTGGACGGTTGTCCATATATTTTCACCAGATTGCGGATCTGGATCCGTATCTCTTCGTTTTCCGGAATGATGTTACTCTTTGCCTGGCGCAAGCTGGTTTCCATAAACCATGTGAATCCCGGAATAAGGATAACGGCGCCTATCAGATAGCCTATTTGCCAGACAATGGAGTCAATAAAGAAATATATCCCCACTACCGCGGCAACCAACAAGCTGATTTGAAGAATCTTCATAAATAGGCTTTGGGTGCGTAGCCGGCGGAGTGCATCTTCCATTCCGGAATAGAGGGTCGGAATAATAACCAACGTTAACAGGGTACTCATGGTTAATCCTCCGATCACAGTGATCGCAAAGGGTGCACCTAATCCTGATACAAATTCGCCTTGTCCCATAGCCAGCGGGAACATAGCGACAATTGTGGTGATAGCGGTAATCAGTATGGGACGTAAGCGCGAAATGCCAGCAGTGATCAGGGCCCTCGGCTTGCGGTTGCCGTTACGCCTCAACAACGACGTATAGTCGATCAGGATGATACTGTTGTTTACAACAATTCCGATCAGGATGATGAAGCCGATTATTACATTGGCATTCATCAGGGAGTTACTCGTAAAGAGTAGTACCAGCAACGAACCGATAGCCGCCAATGGAATAGCAAACATTAATACGATCGGGGCGCTTAATGACTCGAACACTGCGGCCAGGATCATATAAATGATCAGGAAGGCGGCCAGGATCAGAAATGTAAATTCGTCGGTTTCGTTCTCCTCATGAACCACTTCAATGGCAATTCCGGCCGGAATGTCAGAACCTTGTACCAACTCGTCGATTTCGGTACGTGCGCTTTCGAGTAGCTTTTTCGATTCGTTTACATCGGAAGAGAAACGGTAATTGATCACAACTTCCTTGTCCTGGTTGACACGGTTTATATTTCCTTGCCCGCGGGTAAGGTTGATCTTACTGAAACTCCTTAGCTCGACGAGTGAGCTGTTCTGGTTGGTTACATTTAGGTTGCGTAGATCCTCAAGAGTACGTTGGGGCTGTTGTTCCTCCTCTTTCTCTTTTTCAACAAGTTGTTTATCCTTGATGATAATGTCATATTCCTGGTTGCCTGCTTTATATTTTATAGAGGTAGTATTTTGCGGTGCAAAATTGCTTAGTTCGCCAACTACATTGGTAGGAGTGATGTCATATATTCCCATCAGGTATTGATCGAACATGATCCGTGATTCGGGCTTTCCTTGTGTTGCACTGACGGAAGCGCTGCTGATGTTTTCAAGTTCTTCCAACTGGAATTTCAGAAACTCCGCCAGATTTGTCATCACCTCAAAATCCTGTCCTTTGATCTTGATTTTTTCGCTTTGACTGCCGACTCCCATTCTTCTCAGCAGAGCATCTCCTCCGGCGAGGCTGCTACCGCCGCCCTGGAAGTTCTCGCTGCTCTCAATCGCATCAAGGCTGACATTCGAAATCTGTAAGCCTTTGGTCAGGTTGATAACGACACTCTTCAGTTCATTCAATGTTTTTTTACCGATCTTTTCATAGTCTTCTTTCAGCTTGATGGTGATGTTGGCTTCTGTTGGATACACCTTGCTGCTGAATTGCTCTATCTCAGGCACCTCGCGAAGCAAATCTTCATAAATCCTTATTGCGTCGTCGGTCTTAAGAAGGGTATTCCCGGAAGAGAATGTCATATACACATTAAATGTGTCGGCATTTACCTCTTTTAAGGTATTTAACGTTAATGTCAGCGACAGGGCGATTGTAATGAATAGAACCAGAATACAGGTAATGATCACTGCTGCCGGTTTCCGAAGGGACATCTTTAGCAGCGCGATATACATCTGTATTAACCGGTTGTGGATCGATATCTTATTGAAATTTGTTTGTTCGCCCTGTTTTTTCATAAACTGATTGATCGCCATCGGTATCAGCAGCAACGCTACAATCAATGAAATCGTGAGGGTAGCGATAATAGAGACCCCGATATGTTCCCCGATCAATTTTAACAGGAAATCATCCGAAAAAACAAAAGGAAGGAATACTGTAACCGTTGTCAATGTCGCAGCAAATATGGCTTTCCGGACTTCTTTCGTTCCACGGATGGAGGCCTCTTCTGCTGGTACCCCGATACTTCGCAATCGGAAAACATTTTCCATGACGACGACGGAGTTATCGAGCAACATTCCCACAGCAAGTGCAATACCGGTTAATGTCAACGTATTGATCGTGATATCAAAAAGATAGAAGAAGTAGAAAGAGGAGAAAACCGAAATGGGTATAGCTAGGGTAATAAATGAAACGATTTTGAAATTGCGTAGGAAAAGATAGAGGATAAAAACCGCCAGCATTGCTCCCGTCAGTCCGAGATTGATGATAGTGTTGATGTTATTGCTCATCGTTTCCGCGTTATCCAGGTCTACACGTATGTTTACCCCTTTGGATTCGAGTTCCGTATTTAGGTGATCAATGTCTTTGCGTATCCTTTCCGACAAATCGATGATATTGGCTAACGGCGCCTTGGAAACAATGCAGGTGACTACCTCCTTCCCGTTTACACGGGAGTAGGATTCCTCTTCTTTTATTCCGAAGTAGATCTCCGCAACATCTTTTAGTAAAACAGGTCCTTTAGCAACGACAATATTGCCCAGATCTTCTGTCGCCAGGTATTCGGCCGTTACGTTTACAAAATATTGTTTATTGGTTTCCCGTACCGTACCCGCAAATGTTTTTTCGGACATATTCTTATTAATCAGCGAGCTGATCTGGGTGGCCGTAATATGTAACGCATCGCATTTTTCCCGGTCGAGTATGATTGCTATGCTTTTCTGGCGTCCTCCGATTGCTGTGACGGATGCAACTCCATTGACATTTTCGAGGATAGGAACAATTTCGGCATCAGTAATATTCCGTACATAATCGATATCCTCATCTCCCAATATCTGCAATGTCATAAATTGATCGCTCACCATACCGGTTGCGGCTTTATTTACCTGTACCGTAAACTCTTCCGGAATATTTCTCGAGATGGCTTTGATCTTTTCTTCAAGCTTTAGAAAAGCGTATTTAGTATTGGTGTTTTTTGTGAATGAAATGGAAATTCTTGCATTGCGCGTTGTGATCCGGGTATTGATATCTTCGACGCCCTCGAGGGAACTGATGGCTCCTTCTACCGGAATCGCCGCCTGGCTTTCGATATATTTCGGGTCCAGTTCGTTCCTTGTTGAAATATTGACACTTAATGACGGAAGGTCGGCATTTGGATATAGTTCCATCGCCAGATAACTGTATGAGAAATATCCCATCAGGGTCAGGCCGACGAAAATCATCGAAATCAGGACTTTCCGGTTTATCAGTTTATCCATTTTTTTAACTTTTAGATTCTTGATCCTTGTTTCCTATGCCTCTTTTTTTTCTTTCTTGTCAATGATATAGTATACACAAGGAATGACGACCAATGTCATGATCGTCGAGGTAAAAAGCCCGCCGATTACTGCTAACGCCATCGGAGAACGTAAAGATGCCCCCTCGCCGAACCCGAAGCACATCGGTAATAATGCCAGGATGGTAGTCAGGCTGGTCATGATGATCGGCCGTATACGCTGTTGGGCGGCTCCCATAAGTGCATTTGTCAGATCCAGACCGGATTCTTTCAGTTTATTCGTGGCATCGACCAATAGGATCGAATTGTTGACCGCGATTCCCGCCAGCATGATGATGCCGATGAATGCCATCATATTCAGAGAGGTCCCGGTCAACAGGAAAGCATAGATACAGCCCACGCCTGCCAGAGGAATGGTCAGCAGGATGGTAAACGGATGGCGCAAAGATTCGAATTGGGATGCCATAACCATATATACCAGAACGATGGATAAAATTAATGCAAGCGAAAGCCCATTGAACGACTCTGCTCGTTTTTCTTCTTCTCCGGTGATTTTTGCCGAATATTTAGCCGGAAAATCCACTTCATTCAATTGAGCTTTGATTGCAGGAGTTACATTTCCCAGGGTATAGTCTTTTTCAAGCATCGCCGTTATCGTTCCGATCCGGTTCTGGTTATGCCGGATGATCTCTTTAGGCGCAATACTGATCGATACCTCTGCGATTTCTCCCAACCGGTACTTTTGATTGCCTTGCATGATCTCTACATTCTGGAGGTCACTCAATGTTATTTCAGGTACTTTAATCTCTATACTGATCGGCTCTCCCCCCGATTCGAAACTTCCTGCTGCGGTGCCGTTCAGCTTTTCTTTTACCTGGTTTGCTACACTGGCGATATCGATACCGTAAATACCGCTCCGAAGGCGGTCTATCGAGATATTGACCTCGGGAGCTCCTTTTTCCATTGAGGTTTTAATATCATAGATGCCTTTAACGGTTGAGATTTTTTGTTTCACCTCTTCACAGAGCTCTTCGAGTAGCTCAACCTCCTCCCCTTTGATTTCGACCACAACCGGCGCGCCTTCTATACCCAAAATACTTTGTAGTGCCGATTGCTCTTTCTGAAATGAAACCTCTACACCGTCAGGTAATGTGTAATTGTTGTTTATTTTTGCGATCAGTATATCGGCATCTATGGCGGATTTCTCCTGTAACTTCACTTTGATTTCCGCCTGATTGCTCTCTTCCGATTTCTCGCTGTTCCGATTTTCCGTACTTGAAGGTCCGGCTTGTGTATAGATCCACTCGATGTTTTCTCCTCCCAGGTCGCTGATCATCCGTTCTATAGATGCTGCGGCATAGTCGGTACTTTCCAGACGGGTTCCCGGTTCGAGGGTGATCAATACCGTAAATTCTTTCGATTCGGCTTTGGGCATAAACTCTTTATCGATAAACGGTAATAACATGTAGCTACCTATCATAAAAAGAACAGCTATTCCTATCACCATATATTTGTGTTTCAGTAGTTTGCCGACAACGCGGCCGTAACCGGTGATTTTTATAGAGTTTGTCGTTTCGGATTTTTTGACATAGCGTGATGCCAGCATCGGAATCAGCATCATGGCAACAAACAGGGAAGAGAAAAGTGAAAACGATACTGTCCAGGCCTGTTCTTTGAATAATTCGCCGGCAGCGCCCTGAATGTATACAATCGGGAGAAATACGACAATAGTGGTCAAGGTCGAAGAAATGATCGGGCCTGCCACTTCGGAAGTTCCTTTTATTGCCGCATCCCGGGGGGATATACCGTTCTCAAGATTCCGATAGATATTTTCCATGACGACAATGGCATTGTCGATCAACATACCGGCGCCCAACGCCAGTCCTCCTAATGTCATAATGTTGATAGTCAATCCATTGAAATACATTAGATTGAACGTTGCAATAATGGAAACGGGTATTGAAATACTTACAATCAAGGTAGTATTTATCCTCCGCAGGAAGATATAAATGATAATCATCGCCAGTAAAATCCCCATCAGAGCAGAACTTTTAACTTCTCCGATGGATGATGCGATAAAATTCCCCTGGTTTTCGATAATATTAAATTTGTATCCCGGCATGCTCTTCTTCAGGTCTTCCAGTTTTGCCAGTACATTTTCGACCACCTTTACCGTATTGAATTTATTTTCTTTATAGACGCTGATTCCTAATGCACGTTCGCCATTGAACCGGGAGATATTCTTAGGTTCCTCATTCTTCATCTGTATTTCCGCCACATCTTTCAGATAGACCGGCGCCTTCACGTTCGAATGTTCGCTTGTCGGTTCTTTAAAAGCAACAATTATATTACCGATATCTTCTATGCTCCTGACTAAGTTGACCCCTTTGACGGTATATTGAATATCGTTGTCTACGATTGTCCCTCCGGACACATTCCGGTTTAAGCTTTCGATCTTACCGGCGATTGTGCTGGCCGTCAGATTGAATGCCTCGAGCATATACGAGTTGGTTTTGATCTCGATGTATGCATTTTCCTGTCCGTTGAGTTGAATATCCGCCACCCCGTCGAGGCGCACCAGTTCGCTGCGCATGTAATTCTCTGCGATTTTTCGCAGCTCGTTCATATCCTTTATTTCATTGTGACTCAATGAGAATACGACAACCGGCGCGGCGTTTGCATCATAGCGGGATACATCCAATGAGGTGATTTCCTCATTTTGTGCAATTTGCGACATACTTCGCTGTAAATCCAGAAAGGCGGCATCCATATCCTGATCCCAGTCGTACTCGACTGTGATACTGGCTTTCCCGACCATACTGCTGCTGGTTACATTTTTTACCCCTTCCTGTCGGGCAGCCATCGCTTCTATATTGATCACGAATTGTTTTTCGATCTCTTCAGGCGGGCGTTCGCCTACCTGCAGGTCTATATAGAGTGCCGGGTTTTTCAGATCCGGAAACAGATCTGTTCCCAGTTTATTGTACGATATAATACCGAGCAGACATATCCCCAAAGTGATCATTAATACGCTTACCGGATACTTTACTGCGAATTTTGTTATTCCATTCATATAGTTGCCATTAGTGGAGCAAGAGGCAGGACAAGAAAATAGTGGAAAGTTGAAAATGAAAAGTTGAAAATGAGATTGTTTGACTCATAACTCATCATTCTATCACTGCGCCCTGTACCTGTTTTTATTTCATGACTTTCACCTTGTTGCGGTTTCTCAACCACTCATATCCTTTTACGACAACATTGTCGCCCGCCTTTAATCCGCTTTCTATTTCAATATATTTATCATTGCTGATTCCTGTCGTAACCAATTTCTCTTCTGCACTTGAACGGTCAACAGTGAATACAATGGTGCTGCCACGGCGTTTGACGACGATATTTTTTGGTATGGAGAGGACGGAATCCTTTTTAACTGTGATAATATCGGCTTTCGCGAACATCCCGGGGCGGAGTTTAAGCTCAGGGTTACTGATCAGTATATAGCCGGAAAATGTACGGGTTTCTTCATTAATGGCGGGGGATAGCTGGGTCAACACACCCTTTAACGTATCCGATTTGATATTGTAGTTTGTGATATGCACTTTTTGTCCTACCTGTAGCTTCGGCATCGTGTTTTCCGGGAACTGCGTTTCGATATACATCATGCTGTAGTCCATGATACTGGCGATTACCTGACCGGAAGGCACTTCTACTCCCGGAGTATAATAGGGCAGGTTTACGATAACCCCCTTGAACGGCGCTTTTACATTCATTTTACCCAATGAAATATAGGCATTTTCAAGAGCCAGCTTGGCATTGATATATGAATTCTCGGCATTGGTCACATCTTTTTGTGTAGCGCCTCCTTTTTCCAATAATATTTTTTGCCCTTCGAGTTCTTTCTGGGTAATCTCAATCTGCAATTTCTTGCTTTCTAATTGCGTATTATTTTCATACTCCTTATTTTCCAACCGTACAATAACAGCTCCTGCTTCGACAATGTCTCCCAATTGATAGGGGCGGCCTGTTTTCGGATTTTTCTGTAGAACATATGAGCCGGTCGTTTCGGATTTCAGTTCCACCGTTTTTTCCGCCTTAGCAGTTCCTGTGGTAGTGATATATTCTTCAATATTGCGCAACTTTACTTCTTCAATCCATACAGGAGTTACCGTTTCGGAACTGCTACCGCTTTGGGTATTTCCGCATGCATACAAAGCTGACCCTATAGCAATCGCACTGATGATTTTAAAATAATTGTTCATATATCTTTTTAATTAAAAAATTAAGAATAGAACCCGTTTACCGGTTCACTTCATTTTTTCTTGTTGTTTTTCTATTTTCTGAGCAGGTCTACCGGCAAATAGGACTTGTTCTGTTCGAAATCCCAAAGCGTCTGTATTTTCAGATTCAACAATTCCAATTTATAATTGATAAGAGCATTGGTATACGCCTGTTTTGCATCGGTCAACTGCTTCTGGTACTGTTGCAGGTCCATACCGGTCAAATTACCATTCCGGTATTTTTCAAGATTAATGTCATAGGTGCGCTCGGCGTTTTCGACACTTTTCTTTTTAATATCTATCTGTTGGATTAAGGTCGGCAGATTCCGGCATATTTGCCGGACATTAATCACGATCTCTTTTTTCTGTTCGTCAAAGCTGATCATTTCCGACTCTTGTGCCAGTTCGCTCGATTTCACCCTTGCTTTTTTGGCACCCCAGTCCCACAAGGGAATAGTCAGCGAGATACCGATTTGTTCATTATCTGTGGGATTGTCATACATCGTGTTTACTTTATCACTCAAAGCATCTACTCCGACCCGGGCGGTCAGATTACCTTTGAATTCATTTTCCGCTTTTGCCCGGATGATGTTGAATAAGCCTCTTTCAAGGGAGATCTCCTTTTGGCGCAATTCCATCCGCTGATCCAATGCATATTTTACCGCATTGCTCTGGTCTACCTTTACCTGGCTGACCTCGGTATTCGGTAGTATCACGATATCCTGGTCCAGGGACATGCCAAGCAGCAATTTGAAATTGTCTTTCGCATTTTCGTAGCTGATCTCTTGCGAATAGACGGACGATTCGCTGTTTGCCAGGTTCACTTCGGCTTGGTAAAGCTCTTCTTTTGCAATTAAACCTGCTTCTACTTTATTTTTGATAATATCGTAGTTCTGTTTTTGATTTTTATATTCGTCTTTTGTCGTACTCAGATCTTTTTGTCTTTGATATACCGCATAAAAACTGCTGGTTACGTTTTTCTCTATATTCAGTTGTTGTATTGCATAGCTCAATTCCGAATTTTCAAGTGCAAATTCCAGCTCTTTCAGTTGCATTTTGGTGCGATTGTATGTAAAAAGCGGTTGCGATAGTCTTAGCGATACATTATGATTAAAAGAGGTGTTGGTCCCTCCCGAAGTCCTGTTCGAAGCATCCTGCCATGAAAAGTCATTCACCAGCGAAATCGAACCGTCGGTCCATTTGATAGGCTGGGTGATACCGAAAGAGGCCGATGAGGATTTATTTTCACTGGCATACCATTTACTGTTGTAACTGTCGTATACGTTATTCCGGGTGTAATTGAACGGATTTACGTTCAAGGAAAACTGCGATTTTAATGAGGCATTTTGAGCTTTCAGGTTCAATTGCTGTTGCTCCAGGCTCAATTTACTCTGTATAAGTGTCGGACTATTACTAAAAGCAATGGAAAGGGCTTTTTCCAATGTCAGCATCTCCTGTCCGAAACTGCTTTGCGGGCCGATCCATCCCAGAAAAGCAGCGAAAATCATGTATTTTCGTACCATAAATTATATGCTCGTTTTTATTATTCTTTTACCGCTTTAAACCTCACCGCATCGGCCACCACATAGTTTCCCGTTACTTTGTCCGTCAATGTAATCTTTACGGTTTCCTGTGGGAGATAGAAATTACCCAGGGAAACCCATCCCCTCTCTTCTTTCTCTAAATTGATGGAAATAGTCTCTTTTTCACTCCCGTATTCGATAGTATAAGACTGAGTCCGTTCTTCGTCGTTGTTCCTCCTGCCGCCGAAGCTTAGCTTCGGATTCCATACGGCGATCTCATAGTAACCGGATGCCGGAATCTGTGCACTCCATTCGACGGCATTGGCACCGTTGCCTTTAATTTTATAGAGACCGGAGAGCACGCTCTCTCCATAGCAGATTTCGCTGGCGAAAAGTGTCCATTTAGAGGGAGGATTCCATAGCATAAAATTTTTATATTTTTCTTCATCCTCTTTTTTGAAGATGTCTTTCAATTTATGCCTGCTGTTTGATTCGATCAGTTTAAATCCGTTGCTCTCATTATCTACAATAATCTCTTCCGAATTCCGGGCAAAAGCGGAAAGATCCAGCGGGAATATTCCCTGCATAGTGTCGTTGATCACATTGTCGACCTTTGAAAAAGAAAAGGTTTGTGATGTAGGGATATTGTGCGAAATATTGGTTTCTACGCTCACATTGGCCGGCCGGTCATCCGAGATAATTCTGATCTGCCTGGCCTCTTTTGCCGGAATGATATAACTGCGGTTGTTATCCTCGGAGAAGGAGTAAACCATAACGAATGCTCCTCCTCTGCCTCCTCTGCCTCCGGACGTTGTCCTTGCCGAAATAAGGGCGTCGACGTCCGACGGATTATATACATCCAATCGTACCTGATATTTAGTGTAGTCATCTACAAGCACTTGATTGGCTTCTACGTTTTTGATCAGGATGGTCGGAGTTTGGTCTTCGGTGTACCATTTTTCAAGGAAGGCCGAAATATCAACATTAAACTGCTCGGAGAGCTGACGGGTGAACTCGCTGAAATCCACTTCCATAAACCGGTATTGTTCTGTGAACTTTTTCATAAAAGGATCAAAATCACGTTTGGGAACCTGTATGATGATAAAGTCTCTCAGTACATCGCTTTTCAGTTTCAGCAATTCATGGAATATCTCTGGTTTTATATTTTCGTCCTGGGTTGCTGCTTTAAAACTATGGTTCTCAAGATAGAGATTTGCCCGCTGCCGGTCATTGATCGCACCGCCCCACCAGCCTCTTCCTCCTATTACGATTGAGGCGCTGTTTTGCATTGTGCTGAGCGAAATGTCAATGATCGGATAGGCGTCGGAATGAATAAAGTTGAGGTAGTTGAAAAACATCGCCTTGATGTTGAATTTATTCAACTCTTGGGATAGCGTTGACATCCCTTGCCTAGTTTCCTGCTCGTTAATAAAGGTGTTTAGAATAAACGTCCTGAATATCATCATCTTAATATCGAAAATGTCCGGTACCTGACCTCCCCGGCCACTGCCCCAGTTCTGGCTACGTTTTATTGCTACCGGGAAGTCGACCTCGATACTTACTCCTTTCTCGGGAATAAATACAACCTCCGGCATGACATATTCGGTATATCCTTTCCAGTTCCGGATGTATGCAGCAAAGTGCACAGGTGTTTCGGCGATAATGAACTTGTTAAAGAGATAATCCCGTCCTTTTTGAATCTCCAGGCTGTTTTTTTGTTCGCGGATAATTGCAGGCACCGTATCCTGGATATCTTCAAAATGCTTTGAGAAAAAATCATGTCCTTTGAAATAGTAGATCTCATAATCGGTTGAGTCGACCCTTAGCGCCTTCCTTTCGTAGTCGGCAATCGTGAGGCTTATACCGGTGAGAGGGGTCGGATTGGTGAATGTGATATTCCCTTCTGATTCCTGCTTATTACCCTGCGAAAGGATGGTTTTGCTCCCCTGGCCGGCTACCTTCAGCGTGTATCTGGTAAAATTCTTTTTTATATTATATGGCGTTTTCGGATTGGCCGGCGCGATAGCTACCGGGTACCAGAGACACTCCGGAGTGAGCAACACATAACGATCCTCCACATAGGCATAACGTTTCCCGAAACGGGACAGCGTCCCATTCACTTTGGTATTTTCCAGCAATTTATCCTCAATGTCGGTGTAGCAGACATTTTCATCAATAGTTCCGTCATATTTCAAAGAAAGAGAACACTCCTCTCCGGAGGCTGTTGCTTTGTCGACGATAATGACCTGGTTTTCCCGTTTGAAAGGGATCGAGGCTCCATTACATTCGATGGCATCGACTTTCAGTCCCGGATTCAGAAACAGGATGATCTGGGGTATATTTTCCGAAGTGTTATTTTTAACGGTAAACTTACTTTCTGCTTCGATTTTTTTGTCTTTGAAGGCTACTGTGATATGATGGGTGAGAATCCTGATATTCTCTTGTTTCACAAATTTGTCATACGATTCCGCATACTCATGCCGAAGTGCGGAGTCGCTACGGAAGTGTAAAATATAGACCAGCCCGGCGATACAACCGAAGGCGATAAATACACTGCCGAGCGTATTAGTGACTACGACTTTCCATGGCCGGTGGGGCAAACGTTTTACAAGCGAAATGGTAAAACAGATGAACCCGACACCCAGTAACAGATATGTCAACCGCTGCAAGAGGAATATAGACAGGTTTGCATGTCCTATAACATCTGAGAAGATTGCGGGAATATATACGCCAAAAAAGTCAAATACTCCGTTTAGACTATCTTCGACATAGAAAAAAACCATTCCCACAATCCCGAGCATCACCAAAAAGGTAATCGCCTGGTTTTTTAACAGGCACATGGCTGTGAACGACAGCCCCAACACAAACAGCAATGACGGGAATGATATTGTCAGTAGATAAAATAGATACGGAAGTACGTTAAACGGCGAATGGTTGATGACAATATTGACAAAGGCGGTGATCGATAGGATGACTACATTCAAAGAGAGAAAAACCCTTATGATTCCCCAGGTTTTACCGACGATGTAGTCGGCGTTACTCATCGGACGTACATAGGTTACTTCTGCGGTATCCAGTTTCTTATCTCTTTTCAGAAAGGAGCCTGCTAGGAATATGACAATGACCGACTGTGCGATGTTGTAAAAATAGGTGGCAACAAAAGGGAGTTGGGAGGTTAATGCTGTTTCTTTCCATACATTTCCAAAGGAATTCAGCACTGCGGAATACCTTCCCAGCAGAATAAAAGTTATTACGATCAACGCCAGGCCTGCAAATATCCGGAACAGCCAGCTCCGTTTTAATAGTTTTACTTCGTACCGGGCGATGGTATTGATATTGTGTATATTCATAATGTCTATTCCTAATTCTTAATTTCTAATTGAAAAGATCTCCTCCGATTTTGTCGGAATACATCTCCATTTTATCTTTTAACAGATAGTCCATAAAATAGACATAGGCATGTTCGATATTCGGGGCGATAGGTTTTGCATTATAACCGTCCGGGTCTTCGGTCACAACCTGTATCTCCCAGCCTCCGTCCGCCGGGATAGTCGATATGATCGGAAATTTCTCTTTTATCTGCTGTAACTCGATGTCTGTGACAAAAATCTCCCATACCTTGCCTTCAGCCAGGGTGATCATTTCATCCGGCGAGCCTTCGAATTTAAGTTCGCCTCTGTTCAGCAAGGCCAGTTTTTTACATGTACTGGAAATATCGCCCACGATATGGGTGGACAGGATAATAATAACGTCTTTGTCGCTTACTTCCGACAGAATATTCCGAAAACGTATACGTTCCTCCGGGTCGAGTCCTGTTGTTGGTTCATCCACAATGATTACTTTCGGATTTCCGATAATGGCTTGTGCGATGCCGAGACGCCGTTTCATACCCCCGGACAGCCGGTCTGCCCACCGGTCGCGCACTTCAAATAATCCCACCTTGCGCAGCATTTCATCCACTACTTCCGACCTTTTCCGGGCGCCTTTGATACCGGCCAGTCCGGCTCCGTAGTCTAAAAATTCCCATGTTTTCAGTTTTTCAAAAAAACGGAAGTCCTGCGGAAGATATCCTAAAATCGAACGAATGGCTTTACGATCTTTCAGAATATCGTAATTGTCAAAAAAAACTGTGCCGGAACTCGGATTTTGTAACAATGTCATGATCCGCATCAGTGATGTTTTTCCTGCACCGTTAGGTCCCAGCAATCCAAACATACCCGGTTCGATGTCAATATTCAGGTCGTTTAACGCTTTATGACCTCCCGGATAAATCTTTGATAGATTTTTAATACTGATATTCATATATTAATTGTTGTTACAAGCTACAAAATCAGAATTCGCACCTCTGTCCGTATCCCTGGCAGTTTAATCTTCTGTGGATCCCTTTTTTTGAAATACTCAACCTTAACCTCTTTCGCCCCATCACGTCATAATCTCAATTATTGATGGTAAAATTAATGAAAAATATGAACGAGATTTAATTTTAGCTGTTTTTAATAAAATGCTCGCAGGTAATTATAGAGAACATCCTGTATATGTTTGATTAAAACTCGTCTATAAGACAAAACTTTTTTTAAAAGGTTTATTAAATAGTTTGATTTTAGGTTATTTTAAGTGGAATGGCTATGAAAAAACCTCCCGGATCACCTCAATGCTTTTAATATTGAAATCAATATTCAGGTGAATACCGAAAAACAACAGGATGATATCCAGCAAAATATTCCTGCTTTGACGATCCAGCGGAATATCTTTTATTTCTTCCAGCCTGCAATTGGTAAGCTGATGTATGATTTTAGCCGTATTAGGCCCTGAAGCATGAAGAATTTTAGCATCGGGAAGGCAAAAAATACCGTCTTTAATATTGAATATGTCCCCCGTTGAATAGTGGGCTGTGTCGATGCCAAATCCGATCATTGCAGGTAGCCGGTATAGAAAAAACAGATTAAAATTAGCAATATCATGTTGTGTTGCATTCAGGTATTCTACGGATTGGACAATAAAATCGAACAGCTGTTCGTTTTTTTCATCGTGTTTCAGCACCAGGTTCAATATTTCGCTCCAGAGCATCACGATATTCATTTTATAAATATCGAAATAGATATTTGATAAATGAGTGAGTGGAGTAACAGTGTGCAGTTTATGTAAATTATTTTTCTCATTGTATGAGAATTCAATTTCCACAGCCTGCATCGGGTTGACCGAACAATTTTTCTTTCTTGTAATGTATGCCGGCGAGATTAAAGAGAGATAACCCATCTCCTTAGTGTATGCCCGAATGATCTTTTGATTATCGGAGTAGGGTATAATCTTTAATACGATAGCTTTTGCTAATTGCATAGTCTTGAAAGGAATAAGGAGTGAGAATGTCGGTCACAACGGATTTTCCCCATTTTTTATATTGTTCAAGAATCCGGCAAGTTGCTCGACGGCTCTACCTCTATGACTGATTTTGTTTTTCTCGTCTGTCTCCATCTCTGCAAAGCTTTGTGTATATCCTTCAGGACGGAAAATCGGGTCATAACCGAATCCGGCGTTTCCATGCTGTTCTGTCAGGATCTCTCCTCTGACGCTTCCTTCAAAAAGATACTCTTTGTTGCCTATTACCAGAGCGATCACCGTTCTGAACCTGGCATTTCGGCAGGTAACTTCCTGCATCTCCGCAAGCACTTTTCTCATATTGGCCTTTGCGTCTTTGTCCGGTCCTGCATAACGCGCCGAGTAGACTCCCGGTCGATTGCCCAATGCTTCGATTTCCAGCCCGGTATCATCGGCAAAACAGTCATACCCGTAATGACTTTTTATATAACGCGCTTTTTGCAGTGCATTGTCCTGTAATGTATCATAATCCTCCGGGATCTCTTCCCGGCATCCGATTTGTTCCAACGACATCACTTCATATTTCCCGTTAAAAATATGTCGGATCTCTTCGAGTTTATGCAGATTGTTTGTGGCAAAAACCAGTTTCATGTCATGTTAGATTTTCAGTTTTGGAATTCGGACCAAGGTGCGGCAAGTAACCATTCCCGCCTATTCTTTTGCAAACCTACAAAATAAACTTTATAGCTGCAAAAGTCTCCCCTCTTGTTCTTTGCCTCATCTTTTACTACCTTTGTCATGACCGCCCGATAATTGATCTGTTGTGTATGATTCGGCGGTTGAAAACAGATCTATATGGAAAAAGGTATTGTTTTAAAATCGACCGGAAGCTGGTACTGGGTGCGGAGAGAAGGCGGCGAAGCGATCAAGTGCCGGATACGGGGAAAGCTGAGGACCGAAGGAATACGGACCACTAATCCGGTGGCTGTGGGGGATAGTGTGGATATAGAAGAAGGAGGAGACGGTTTTGTCATTGCTAAAGTGAATGAACGGCGGAATTACATTATCCGCCGTTCGACCAATCTCTCGAAAGAGTCACATATCATCGCTTCAAATGTGGATCTGGCCGTATTGATTGCTACCGTGAACCATCCGGTCACTTCTACTGTTTTTATTGATCGCTTTCTGGTTGCTGCAGAGGCTTACAATATTCCGGCGGTAGTTGTTTTTAATAAGACGGACCTGTATGATGATGAAGATCTGGCTTTGACGGGAGGATTACAGATGATATACCGGAAAATCGGGTATGCCTGTCTCGCCGTTTCGGCATTGACCGGAGAGGGGATGGCAGAATTTAAGGCTTTATTAAAGGATAAAGTTACGGTGTTGTCGGGGATATCCGGAGTAGGTAAATCATCACTGATTAACCGGATTGATCCGGGATTGACTCTGAAGACAGCGGCCCTTTCCGACGCGTATGATTCGGGTAAACATACCACTACGTTTGCAGAAATGTTTCCGCTGAGCGGTGGTGGTTTTATTATAGATACTCCCGGGCTTCGAAGTTTCGGTATGGTTGATATGAAAAAGGAGGAGTTGTCCCATTTTTTCCCGGAAATCTTTGCGGCAGCTTCGTCTTGTCGCTTTTACAACTGTTCGCATACGCATGAACCCGGCTGCGCAGTTATTGAAGCGGTACAGAATGATGAAATAAGCGAAAGCCGGTATATCAGCTATCTCAGCATGGTGAATGAAGAAAGTGACGATAAATACCGTTGATTAGTAAAGGTAAACAGCCTGCTGATTGTCAAAAAAGTAAATGTCTTTATCTGTTTGTCATATTTTTTTATATCTTTGCGCCGATTTTGATCGCCAAAAGAGATATGCTTAATGATATTTTGGCCTGTTAAGTACTTATTTATCACGTTGAAAGTGGATAGACTGCGAGAATATAAAATAGCATTCAGGGGATTACGGGAGGGGAGACACCCGTTTGAATTTATGTTGGACCGGGTGTTCTTTGATTGCTTTGAAGCGACTGCAGGTACGGAGGGGACGGTCCGGGCGGAGGTAGAGCTGATTAAAAGCGCGCTTCTGATGGAAGTGAAGATAAAGATAAACGGAACGGTGAAGACAGTTTGTGACAGGTGTCTTGAAGATATGGATTTGAATATATCCGGCGAGATGAATCTTTATATAAAGCAAGGAAGCCGGGAAGAGGGGAATAATGATGATTTTATTGTGTTAGCGGCAGATGAGGATATTCTAGATTTGAGCACTTGCTTGTATGAGACATATATGTTGAATTATCCGCTGCGGGCAGTACACCCTGAGAGAGCATGTGATGAAAGAATGCGACGTGTATTGGGAAAATATGTTACGAATGAGGAGCATAAAAGTATTGATCCGAGATGGAATGAGTTGAAAAAATTAATTGATAACTAAATATAGTAGAAAAAAATGGCACATCCGAAACATCGAACCTCTAAGCAGAGAAGAAATAAGAGAAGGACGCATGACGCAATTACCGCAGCAACTATTGCAAAATGTTCAAACTGTGGCGCAGCCGTGCGATATCATACGGTATGTCCCGAGTGCGGATATTATAGAGGAAAACTGGCTATTGAGAAAGCTGTAGAAGCATAATTATGCTACAAAAAACACTCATAACAACGACAGCCTCCCTTTGATAAAGGAGGCTATGGTTGTTTTTGTGATCTGGAGTAGATTTGTATGAAAAGTTTTAGATTTTAAAAATATCATAATGGAAAGGCCACGAGCTATAATAACCGGAGTTGGAGCGTACTATCCTGAGGATGTACTCACTAATGAAGAACTGAGCCGGATGGTGGATACCACTGATGAATGGATTATGACCAGGGTGGGGATCAAAGAGAGGCATATATTGAAAGACCCGACGAAAGGGAGTGCTTATCTTGGTGCCGAGGCAGTGTTGGATCTGTTGAAAAAAACAGGAACAAAGCCGGAAGAAGTCGATATGTTGATTTGTGCGACAGTAACTCCCGACATGCATTTTCCTGCAAATGGTAATGTTATCTCCGATATGGTTGGCATCAAGAATGCCTTTGCTTTTGATCTGAATGCCGGATGTTCCGGTTTTGTCTACGGATTGGTTACCGCAGCGCAGTATATAGAAAGCGGCAGGTATAAGAAAGTGGTATTGGTCGGAGCGGAGAAGATGTCCGTAATTGTGGATTATACCGACAGAACGACCTGTGCTTTGTTCGGTGATGCTGCTGCCGCTGTTTTGATAGAGCCTTCTAACGAAGACTTGGGAGTAGTCGATCATATCCTGAGATCGGATGGTATCGGACGTACTCATCTATATATGAAATCCGGCGGTTCATTGAATCCTCCTTCTATTGAAACTGTTACGAACCGTGAACATTATGTAATTCAGGACGGTCCGTTTGTATTCAAATATGCTGTTTCTAAGATGGCTGATACGGCGGCTGAGATCATGGAGCGCAACCATCTGACGGCGGCTGATATCGCATGGTTGGTGCCCCATCAGGCGAATCTCCGGATCATATCCGCTACCGGAGAGAGAATGGGGCTTGACCCGTCCAAAGTGATGGTCAATATTCAAAAATACGGAAATACAACGGCTGCAACAATTCCGTTGTGTTTATATGAATGGGAACATCAGTTGCATAAAGGAGATAATCTGATTATTGCGGCATTCGGTGCCGGTTTTACATGGGGAGCTGTTTATTTGAAGTGGGCGTATGATGTAAAAAAATAAAAAGCTGCATGTGCAGCTTTTTTTTTTCAATTAGTTATTATATCTTCGGTCTGGAATTTTATAACTAGAATAGTCTGAAATAAATCCGGGCACATTTAAAAATTTATAACTGCTTTATTTTTAAGACAATATTGTATCGAAGCACTTGAATAAAGCATGGTATGTGGCTGGCGGCAAGAAAACGAAGATTTTCGGTTTCTAGTTTTTTTGGATTTAGGAGAGTGAACCTTATATATTTAATATGGGGCAAGATTGTTTCGAAACAGATAATGAAGGGGTCCATGTATTGGATGGTACCGAAATTGATGGGAATATTGACTCAAAAAAGAGTATCTGGCTGGAAGGTATCGTTCGGGGGTGTGTGTCTACCAATTCACGGTTAGTTGTCGGTAAGTCTGCTGTCGTAAACGGCAAAGTATTTTGTAAAGAGCTGTTTTTAGATGGTGCAATAACCGAAGATGTCCATGTGAATGGCAAGGCAATATTGGGCCCTCACGCCATAATAAAAGGCAGATTGATTACGGCCTGCTTGCAGATTGTATCAGGAGCCGTTATTGAAAATGGTCTGAAATTGGAAAAAACAGCTAATAAAAAATAATAAAACATCATTATGAGTAAAGAAACTGCTGCAAACAATAATGCTGTCAATTTACTATGCGAAGGTACGGTAATTGTCGGGGATATAAAGACAAAGAATGATATTCGCATTGATGGTATGATAAAAGGTAAGATCGTTACTTCCGGAAAAGTAGTAGTCGGAAATACGGCTAAGATTGAAGGTGATATCGATTGTATGAACATCGATATAATGGGAGAAGTATTGGGAAACATTACAGCAAGTAATGTCACTTCTTTGAAAAACCAGGCAAGGATGGTCGGAAATATTATAACCTCTGCATTGATTATCGAATCGGAGGCATTCTTTTCGGGTAACTGCCAAATGCCGAAAAGAGAGAAAAAGACAGGAAGCGCTGTATAAATATGAATCCGGAACAAAATATCAGACAATCCTGTTTCCGCTCTTTGGGTACTTGTCCCCTTATTTTAATACCAGCACGTTATGCTTCGACCCGATTTCCGGGAAAGCCTCTTGTTGAGATCAACGGTAAGCCGATGATCCAGCATGTGGTGGAGAAAGCGGCAGGTGTAGCGGAATATGTATTTGTTGCAACCGATGATTGTCGGATATATGACCGGGTAGAGGAGCTCGGTGGGCGTGCCGTGATGACCTCCGATACTCATCAGAGTGGTACGGACCGTTGCTACGAAGCTTATTGTAAAGTAAAGGAATTGACAAATAAGGAATTCGATGTGATTGTTAATATCCAGGGGGATGAGCCGTTTATACAGCCGGAGCAAATACGTACATTGATATCTTGTTTTGAAAATCCTGATATACAGATTGCCACATTGGCAAAAAAAATAGAAGATCCTCGCGATATCTTCGACCCGAATAAGGTAAAAGTAGTATTTTCGACCCGACAATTGGCTCTCTATTTCTCACGATCGGCCATTCCTTTTTGTAGAGACCGTCAACCCGAAGAGTGGCATAAAACGGTCGTTTTTTATAAACATATCGGTATGTATGCATACCGTCCTGAAGTGCTGAAAGAGATTACCGCTATTCCACAGGGATTTCTCGAAAAAGCCGAATCATTGGAACAATTACGATGGCTCGAACATGGCTATAATATCGCTGTTCGGCTAACCGGTCATGAGTCTATCGGAATAGATACCCTTGAAGATTTAGAACGGGCAAGACAAGTGTTTAAGTAATCATAAAAGGGTGTCTGAAAAAACTTCCGGACACCCTTCCATATCAGATTGTCATGATATCTTTCTCTTTGACGACGAGCATATCATCGACTTTCTTATTATAGATATCTGTCATTTTTTGTACATCGGCTTCAGAATCTTTTGCAACATCTTCGGCAAGCCCGTTTTTGATCATTTTTTTGAACTGATCAATAGCGTCGCGACGGGCGTTGCGAATACTTACTTTAGCAGCTTCGCCTATGCCACGGCTCTGTTTTACCAAATCCTTTCTTCTCTCTTCCGTCAAGGTCGGTACATTGATCCGGATTACTTCGCCATTGTTATCGGGGTTAAATCCTAAATTGGCATTCATGATAGCTTTTTCAATCACAGGTATCATCTGCCTTTCCCAAGGCTGTACAGCAATGGTCCGGGGATCGGGAACAGAGATGTTGGCTACTTGGGATAGCGGAGTCGGTGACCCGTAGTAGTCAACCAGTACATCATTTAATATTTTCGGGTTTGCTCTTCCGGCCCGAACTTTGGCCAGTTCGTTTTCAAGATGCGTAAGGGCATGTTCCATTTGCTCTTTCGCTTCTTCCATATAAAATTTAACTTCTTCTTCCATATATCTGTTTTTTAAATTTCTTTATATTATAGACAAAGATAAAAAAAAAGATATAAATTTTAGATTCTGATTTTAGATTTTGGACTATACGGATAATAATGCCATACAGCGGATAGCGAGTGGATTGAAAGAGAATCAGTTTTGAATGACCGATTAAAAATATAACTTTGCAATAAGATTAAGAGGTGACGGATGAAGAGCTACATGGCAAAAGGGATGTAATTTATCCGGTCGTCCGTATTTGTCTGTGATTTGATAAAATTCGGGAGTAAAATGAAAAGGAAAGATTTTGAGATAATGGCCCCGGTGGGTTCTTACGAGTCGTTGTATGCTGCATTACAGGGAGAGGCCGATTCGATCTATTTCGGGGTAGAGGGATTGAATATGCGGGCCCGTTCGTCGGCCAATTTTACATTAGACGATCTGAAAAATATTGTAAAATTATGCGAAGGACGGGGAGTTAAGACTTATCTAACCGTCAATACGGTCATATATAATAATGAGTTGGAGAAAATGCGCCGTATTATCGATTGTGCAGAGGAAGTGGGACTGACGGCAATCATTGCGTCGGACATAGCGGCTATTTTGTATGCTCGTTCTGTTGGTGTGGAGGTGCATATCAGCACGCAGTGTAATATCACCAATTACGAGGCGGTGAGTTTTTATGCCCAATATGCCGATGTGGTTGTTTTGGCCCGGGAACTGGATTTGAGCCAGGTGATGGCGATACACCGGCAGATTATTGCGGATGGTTTACGGGGCCCTAAGGGAGAGTTGATACAGATCGAAATGTTTGTCCATGGAGCGCTTTGTATGGCGGTGTCCGGCAAGTGCTACCTGAGCTTGCATGAGAAGAACGCTTCGGCTAACCGGGGAGCCTGTTATCAGATCTGTCGCAGGGCGTATCGCGTAAAAGATCGGGACGATGAGGTGGAACTGGATATAGAAAATGAGTATATCATGTCGCCGAAAGATTTGTGTACGATCGGTTTTATCAATAAAATGATTGATGCCGGGGTACAGGTATTTAAGATAGAGGGGCGTGCGCGATCGGCCGAATATGTACGGACCGTATGCGAATGCTATGACGAGGCGGTTCGCGCTTACGTTGACAACGCATATACGCCGGAGAAGATCGAACAATGGAAGGAACGGTTATCGACGGTTTTTAACCGAGGTTTCTGGGACGGTTATTATTTGGGACAACGCTTGGGCGAATGGAGTGAGGTGTACGGATCGAATGCTTCCCAAAAGAAGGTATATATTGGCAAGGTAACCAACTATTTTAACAATCTCCAGGTCGGAGAGTTTAAAATAGAGGCGTATAGTTTGAATGTTGGGGATAAAATACTGATTACCGGTCCGACTACTGGAGCGATTCAAACGGAAGCAGTCGAAATCAGGGTAGAGTTGCAATCTGTCGGGCAGGCAGAGAAAGGTTTATTGTGCTCTGTGCCTGTTGCCGAAAAAGTACGGAGAGGGGATAAGCTTTACAAATTGATAGAAAACATACCGGAATAAACCGGACAGGTAAATATTTGCAGCCATAGGTACAAAAACCGAGGGATATCGTTATGGTCGGGGTGTTTGTTTACGGTACGGCCATTTTGGCGGTTTGAGATCAAACAGGTTGTAGCTGAGCACGACAGAACCCCGCATGTGCAACATGTGGTACTGAAAGTATTTATCGTTCGGTTTGAAGATGTCTTTAAATCCCATTGAAAAACGAAGCCCCAGTTCTACACGCGGCATTAATTCGCGCTCATAGCCGAGAAAAATGCCTAAATCCCATGAACCTAAGGAGTTTGAGAAATTCATGTCTTTACCCTCAGGAGGTATTGGTGCCGAATAATTACCGTCCATATCTATTATAAATCCTTTTCTGGCATGTGTGGTAAACTCTGCATTTAATACCCATGCAAAGTACGGACCTGCCAGTATCCGGTCTTTTTTATTCCGGAAGGTATATTTTGCATAGATTGGCATCTCCAGCATCGTAAACTCCATTTTCATTTTCGCGCTCCCGGTGAAGTAGGTGATGATGTTTTCGTCATCGTTTTTAAAACGTTGTTTTTTTACCCGGGCGTCGGAGTCGATACCTATTCTTTTGTAGGTCAATTCGGCACCGATTGTCCAATCCGGTTTTACCGGGAAGGTCAATTTCGCCCCTAAAGAAGGGGTTAGCCGCGGATATGGGTTAATAGTGCTGGGTGCATATCTCACCGGAAACGGGACAGCTCCGCCGATATCAGTTCCCAATTGGACTCCTAACGTAAAACGGTATTCCGCTTTTTCGTTGTTGAGAGTGTCTTGAGATAAGGCAGGTAGAGTATACCCCCAACATAAGATCAATATGAGAATATGATAGCGCATCTTGTTTTCGATTAAATGTTAGTAGATTAACCTTACATTATCTACACATAATACACTGCCTTCTGCTCCGAGAAATTTTTCCCCGCCTTTGCTGGAGCTTATCAAAATGGCAATGTGGGTAGGTTTCAACGTAGTGTTGTAATAGTTGATCGGAATCTGCACCAACTTCCAATCATGCGCATGGTCGAAAGTATGTTCCCCTCTGCCCAGTATGGTGAGTCCTTCCAGGGGTATTTCACTATCCGCATGATATGCCAGCGGTCCTTCTCCTGCCCAATGTAATAGTTCCACCCATATATGTCCTGCATCGGTGCCGCCTCTGTCTTCTAATTCATACCTGCTGCCTTTTTTTACGGCTTGCTGCAATCTTGCCCCAGGTTGATATTTCGCTTCGAGTTCGGCGATCCGTGGAGTGGTAGTAAAAGGAATCCCGAAATAGGCCATCGAACGTGGTTTATCCAGTTGCAGGCTAAATTCGAAGTATCCCAGATACAACGTTCCTGCCGTAACCAGGTCGCCGATACCTATAAAGCCAAGGTGCCTGATTGTAGTTTTGATTTCCGCTGCCAGTCCGTCTCCGTGCGGGATAGGCGCTGTCCCTTGCACATATGGGTTGTTCGCGGTGGCCCAGCCTAGCCCTTTGCCGGGAATCGGATCAATGGTTTGTGCACCGGGGTTGATGTCCTTAAACTTCCCCCATAATTCGAAGTCGGAATTTTCAATGATTGTAGTGAGCCTAAGATTCCATATTTTAGGGTCTCCCTCATTGGATATTACCGTAATAGTCTTTACATCGTCGTAGGAGTTGAATGTAAAGGTATCGCCCGGTTTATAACTACCGCCAAAATAGGCTCCCGGCGTGATGGTAATATCCGGCGTAATCAGAACGGGCCATGTTTCATCCTTCATTACTTTAATACGCACTTCTCCTTCCCGGAACGTGGTACCCATATAAACGGCATTTTCGATTTGACCGGCCGGAATATTAAAGTCGGTAATCTCTGCATTGGCTATATCTTTGGCTATCAGATAGCGTTTATGTGATACTCCGCTCTTGGCGATCAGGTAAAACTCTTTTACCTCATTCACCTCTTCGAAGGTTAAAGTGTCTTTGAAGTCGATTCCGAATATTTCGTCGGTTGTTTTACTTACTTTAATGTCGGCTATTATCTTTAGCGGAAACAGATTGCGTCCGCGTACTACCGGAATGAATACGGAATCATTTCGCAGTAATGCATCGGCCAGCTGTATATCTGACGGTGCGTGTGATGTTACAGTGAAACTTTTGATATCGGCATTATCACTCAGATTACTTACCTTTTCACAAGAGGTTATAAAGAGCATGGCAGTAAACGCTAACCGGTATATATTTTTAATATACATAGATATGAATTTTAAACCTTGAATTCAACGCCTATGGTTAAATACGTTCTGCAAATATTAATAGATACATGTAATTATATCTATTAATGTTCTTTTGATTTTTTATAGTGTTTGATTCCGTAAAAAACAATGCATCCTACAAGAACAAGCAACAGAACGGACGAGCTGACACCTGAAACTATCGCTCCCTTATAGTAGGACTCCGGTTTGTATTCAAGAACAACGGTGTGTTCTCCGGCCGGAATGATTATCCCACGCAGGATATAATCTGTCCTGAGAAGATCAGCTTTATTCCCGTCTATACTGGCTTTCCATCCTTTCGGATAATACATCTCGCTGAATACTGCCAGTTGTTCATTGGCGGCTTGAGTGGTGTATTCCAATCTATTCGGAGCGTATGACCGGAGTTTGATTTTAGCTGCTTCGTCAAAGTTGAAACTTTTATCTTTTATATATGCAGCAAAATCCTTTCCAATAATAGCTGTCTGCAAAGGATCGATGACCTTCAACATCATGATCTCCTGGTCCGGTGTCTCTGCCAATTCGTAATCTTTTACAAACCAAGCGTTCCCGTATGCAAACCGATTGTCTATCGGAGGGCTGTTGGGGTCGACAATGATGTATTTTGTATTGAGCATATTCAATACTTTTTGCTTTGCCAGGCTGCTGTCGACAGCTGCCATCGTACCTCCTCCCTGTTGCAGATCTCTAATGAAGGACTGGATTTCAGGTGAGATATGGTATTCGATTATATCCTGGTACCGCTGTAATTTGGCAGGGCTATAGCCACCTATTGTCTTGTGGTGGTAGCTAACATGGGAATCGTTGAATGTATTGACCGAAAGATCCAACACTCTATAGTTCGGATCAGGATCTCTTAATACTTCCTTATCTACCGGCCTGAGGGTAAAAATGTTATTAAATTCCCTGGGCGTGACAAAGTTATCATTATTCATATAACGTTTGTCTATAGTCCACATATCGGCCAGCACCAAAAGACCTAAAATCAGGAAGCTATATTTCAGGTTCAGTTTTTTCGTATACCCAAACCATACTACTCCCATGGCAAGCAGAATATAAATCAGCGACCGTATAGCATCCGCCCTTAATAGCTCCCTGCGGTCTGCAGGAAGTGTTTGTCGTAACCATTCCGGAAATTGTGCATCTGCCGGCGAAACAAAATTGCCTGCTATGCCGGGCATCAGTACAAACAAGGCACAGAATCCTGCAGTGATCCCTCCGGCAATTTTTAATCCTTTGGCCAGTGCCTTTTTATCGTAGCCCTCTTTGAAGATCTTGTCCACAGTGTAGAAGCCTAATAACGGAATGGTGAGTTGCAAGATCACTAGAATCATCGAGGGTACACGGAATTTGCTATATAACGGCACGTGATCGTAGAAAAGGTTGGACAACCACATAAAATGGCGTCCCCATCCCAATAATAAAGCCAGCAGTGAAATGGCCGCAATCCACCATTTCATCGGACCTTTAATAAGAACCAATCCCAATATAAACAAGAATACGGCAATAGCGCCCATATACATTGGCCCTGCAGTAAATGCCTGCTCACCCCAGTAAGTAGGCATTTGCCGGATCATCTGTTCGGCATTTTTTGCCCCGCCCTGTTTTAACATCTTATAGGTTTCCGATTTTTCGCTTAAAGCTCCGCTTGAAGCTCCTCCTTTAAAATCAGGTATCAATAAATTGGCTGTTTCATCGATGCCATAGCTCCATGATGTTGTTGCATATTCCTTATCCAAGCCGCTTTTGGTCTGTGTGGCCGCATTCCTGTTGACCTCTTTCAATTCTGATCCGCCACGCATCGTATATTTTGAGTACTCCCATGTTTGCCATAAATGGTTCACATTGGATCCTGCTGCAAGCGCCGTCATTAACAGAATAAGAATGGATGTTTTCAAAAAAAGCGGGAGTGTTTTGTTTTTTATGGCCGTGTATAACTGTGCTACTACATAAAATAGCGCAATCATCCCCAGATAAAATGTAATCTGGGGATGGCTGGCCATGATCTCAAAGGTGAGAGCGATTCCCCAAAAGAGAGCTCCGAGCAACGCATTTTTTTGATAGGCATAGACTAGTCCTGCCAATACCATTGGCATAAGCGCAATAGCCACCATCTTTGTATTGTGTCCGACCTGAATAAGCTGAAAGTTATAGGCACAGAATGCGAAAGCGATAGATCCGATAATACCCAGCCACGGGCTAACTCCAAAAGCCAACATAAGCAGAAAAAAGCTGACCATGGTCAACAGGATGTAACTTGCCGGCCGGGGTCCTATGAACATCTTGTTATAGATATACTCAAGATAGTTCCCTTTTGTCTGGGAAGAGATCATGACTGTAGGCATCCCGCTAAACATCGAGTTGGTCCAGAGAGTCACCTCCCCCGTTTTTTGTTCAAAATCACGCAGCTCTTTACCGGCGCCTACGTTGGATGAGATATCCGATTGGTTGACAACTTTGCCTTCCAGAAGCGGGGAAAAATAAACAAAAGAGAGTATCGCAAATAATACAACCGCAACGATATAAGGGAGTAGTTGTTTTAAATCTATCTTTTTCATCGGCCTTATCTTACTTAAAACGTTTAATTTTAATATTAAGGCTGCAAGATACTACTTTTTTATATTTTTTGATATAATTCCATGCTTTATAATGCCTGAAAAAACCATGTCCGGAAAGATAGGAATCCGTTTTTAAGAAATTCTGCATAATGGGAGCTTAACTCCTGGGATGCTTTTCCAGGCCATTTCCAGTTGTTGTAACAGAGGTTTGTTATCCCGATGGCGAGAATTACACCTAAAATGCCCCAGGAAGTGTATGACAGCACAAAGAAAGAGAGCAATACGGCACAACAACCGGTGAGAATGAGCGGCTTGTTATAAGGCGCCTCTCCTTGTATTGAAATCAATGTAGTGGCCATAGCATGATTTGAACTCAAAAACTGAAAGAATAACAGCAGTATGAGAGGTAAGAGAGGAATTAATGTGATTTTGCCAAATATTCCCAATATATAATCACCAAGTAAAAGGATGATGGCTGTTCCGATGACATAAAGCAAAATATGAACAAATATACCCTTCCCGTAAATATATTTGACCTCGTTTATATTATTTTCAATTCTGTATTTATATAAGTCTGCAAGGTGTATGTTCAGGTAAAAGCTGCATATTACGGCAAGAGCGCTGACAATCTGAAGGGTCAACCCATAACTGCCGACAAACTCTAAAGGTAAGAATATTGCTACCAATAAAAGACTTACTTTTTGAATAAACAGATTTCCCAGGCTTCTGGCGCCTATTTCTTTTGCATGATGCCGGATAACCGGGAAGATTTTTATATTATCTTTAACCGAGTGTTTAAGTACCCGGTACAACCCATCGCTGTAGAAGTATTGAATGGATGAAACCCTGTCGATGATAAGAGATGCAAGATATGACATCGCAATAGAGAGGATTCCTATATTGGAGACCAAACCGCAAATCACCATAAATAAGAAGGCGCATTTGGATGTGAGTACAATCTGGCTGTGTTCTTTGACAAGTCCCCGGCCCATTAAAAGCGAATGATAATAGGAGGTGAGTAATTTTAAAACTATGGAGAATGCATATATATACCATGCTATCATGATATGAGGATCATTCAAATGTCCTGTTTTAGAACGTATGAACCAAGTACCAACAGTAAATAACAGGACGGCGATAATGGCGGAGATACTGCCATAGAAACATCTCATTGCTTTTATTGTGGTTTTCAGTAACGGATAGTTCGGGTACGGTAATAACGGCCGGTAATGGTCAATACCTCCGGCGTTTAATCTCGGAGCGCCTTTGAATATGTAAGTTACATTTTTTGTAAAAGAATCCTGAAAGCCGAAATCAAAAGATGCTATACATTGGATAGCTAAAAAAATATACCATATACTGACTAGATCGCAGGAAAGAGAGGTAAGTACAAAGGGCAGTATGAGTAATCCTGCGCCAATATTAAATAGTTGGGTTGTGTATCCCCAGACTACATTCGATTTAGCCACTTTTAAATCCTTGAACAGGATTTTGTCATAGTTTAGTTTCATGTGATAAAGTTTTTATTAACGTTTACATGAGATCTCACTTATATTTTAGAAATAAGGCAGTAATATATAAGAAGCTGGAATCTTTCCGTACTTCATTAAAACACTTCACATCTTGAAATTACGCCTTATGTCTAATTCTTTATCTATAATGAGAATTCATGCGTTGGGTACACCATCCCTAAGGATAAAGTGAACACGTTACAAATATACAATATTAAAATGTGATTTTAATATTTATTATTTATATTTTTGTTTCGCAATTGACATTTGTGTCGAAAGCCTCTGATGTTTTCAGGTTTCCAAGGCTTCTTCTCATGAATGCAAAAGCCTGATATATAATGCCTGATCTTAAAATAACGATATGGAACAACCGCTGGTATCAATTATTACTCCGACTTATAATCATGAAAAATATATTGCCGATTGTATCCGTTCCGTACTTGCTCAGGAATATCGACATTGGGAAATGCTGATTGTGGATGACGGAAGTCCGGATGGAACTTTGCAGATCGCCAGGGAATTTGCGGCACAAGATCCCAGGATCCAGGTTTTTACCCGGGAAAATGTCGGAATTTTCCGTTTGGCAGAGACCTATAATTTTGCTTTACGGCATTCCAAAGGAAAATATATTGCCGTTTTAGAAGGAGATGATATATGGTTCTCTCAAAAATTGGCGATACAGATACCGCGCCTCGAAGAGAAGGAAGATTGTGTGTTATCTTGGGGAGAGGCCTACGCGACCGATGAACAGTTGCAACAACGTGCTTCTAAAAAAGAGATTCCGTTCGACAAGGCAATATATTATAATGATCCGGTAGGGAGTAGTGCTCCGACCTTGCTTTTTCAGGGAATGATGTCGCCGCTTACGGTGGTCATCAGAAAAACGGCGTTGGATAAGATAAACGGGTTTATTCAGAAATTTAATATCCCGGCAGTTGATTTGGCTACATGGCAAGTGCTTTCATTAGTCGGAAAATTCGATTATGTGGAAGAGTATCTGGGATGTTGGCGTTACTATATGAATCAGGTGACAAAAACCTATCCGGCTGATATTTATAATGGGAATTACCTGCTCGCAAAAGAGTTTTATCATTGCAACCCGGCCTATTTTCCCGGAGACGGATGGGATAAAAAAATTGACCGTTTTTATGCCCGTAAACGGGTTATCGCTTATTCCCGTTCGGGAAGATATAACCTTGCCCGTAAGAAATTCAAAGAGGCCAGAAAAGCATATTATATATCTATCTTTAAGTTCGGCTGCGTCGAACCGCTGTGGAAATTACGTTCTCTTGTGGGATTATGCTTTAGTTTTTTCCACATGGATATAGAAGGGCTGGCCAAAGCATTCGGCAGAATCAGTTATAAATAGGGTAAGCTACAAAATATTTTTAGAATACCTGGCTATACCAGAATTCTGGGGAAATATGATGCAATAAACAAGAATATAAAGCCTACCACTTAACTTTTTGTTCGGAAAAAGGTAGGATGTTCAATTTAGAATGAGTCCATATTGTCATATATTTTTTAAAAAAGTGAAAAATGACTAGACCTTTTTTCATTTTTTATATAAAAATAGTAATCAGCGGAAGTAAAAACAATTTTTATATGATTGAAGTTTAAACAGTAAAAGTATCTTTAGTCCATCAGATTACTTGATTAAACAAAAAAATAGTTTTTATATTTAAAATCGGAAAATACGGATAAGTAGCGACCTTAAAAAAGCTATATCATTTTAGTTAACTTTATTTTGACAAGAAATAAGTTCACTATAAACAATATAGTTCCTATGTTTAAAATCTGAAAGCCGGTGAATATGTGAAAAACAAGCTATAAAGTTTTGGCTAATTTTGTTTTGCGATCAATTTCAACCTAAACGATATAGCATGATCTGAGTATAATAGGTGTTAGTAATAAAATTCTGAAATATCCAATAGCTTGTTCAGCAGTATATTGCAAAATAAGCTACTGGTTTTGATTATAAAATATTTTGAGAATTATTTTTATATAAGAAAGGGAGACTATACGACAGCAGAATATCATGCAGACCTTGCGTCATACATGTGTCCGTCACGATTTATCCCTTTATATTTCAAATTAATGATATATCAACGAACCAATCAGGCTTCTAAAGCAGTTTCTTTGGCAAAAGAGATTGTAAGCAAACCTATAAAAATAGATAATAGTGATACCCAGCTTATTCTAATCAATGCAAAACGGTTTTTAGATGGAACCAATTAAGAGGGAGGGCGTTTCAGGATAAAATGTTGGGTAGGATAACCAACGCTTAAATCAATCCCTATGTTTAAAGTCTGAAGAGCAGTTAATGGATAAAAAATAAGCTATAAAGTTTTGGTTAACTTTGTTTTGCGCTCAATTTTAACCTAAACGATATAGCTTATGAGACAAAGCAACGAATTAGATTTCAGAGGA
>JAVBLD010000067.1:0-19356 GCA_031553705.1 Marinifilaceae bacterium
ACCAATATCAGATTTACCGTACGATCGTATGATCTTGCCGAAACTACCCGGTCTTTTTGCCTCTCTTTTTTCGCTCTTATAGGATAAGCGCCGGAGTAGTTTTTATAGCGGGCAAAGAGTGTACGGGTACATTCCAACGTACGTTTGGTGTGTACGGCAAGCCATTCGTGTTGGGCCTTTGCACATTTTTCATAATCGTTTTCGCTATAATTTGCCCGGATCCGGGCGAACTCCTTTTCAATGAGTTCCGTATCGGAGAGTTCTAGAAATAACCGGAATGTGGAGTCGTTTTGCAGTGTTTGCCACAGTTTTTCGTCCCAAACGGGTTTGGTCTTTTCCGTCGCCTTCCCGGGAGGCGATAAAGAAGGTTGCGTACATCTCGAGAGCAAATAAACAGCTCCCGACAACACAAACAAGATCAAAAGCATGTTTTTCATAATTACTCTTTTTTTGTTTAATCAAGTAATCTGATGGACCAAAGATACTATTTACCGTTTAAACTTCAATCATATAAAAATTGTTTTACTTCCACAGATTACTATTTTTATATAAAACAAAAAAAATGAAAAAAAACTAGTTGTTTTTTGCTTTTTTTAAAGATATATAGCAATATATATTCATTCTAAATAAAAATGTCAATTCATTTTTCTCTCAGTAATACGTGAAGCTAACTTTCTTACACTTGGCTTTTTGTCTAAATTAAAGAAAATAGCTCACCTAAAGATGTCACGGAAAAAAAGAAGAGGATGCTCGATTCTGAACATCCTCTTTTTCTTATCTAAAGTATTATTTTATAACATATTGGCATCGACCATATTTTCTTTGCTATACTCTCCGGCAGCCAATTTTTTCGCTACGTTCTTAAACGCCTCTACGGTGTATTTCACATCTTCGAGGGAGTGCAACGCCGTAGGGATAAGTCTCAGCAATAACTGGCCTTTCGGAATAACAGGGTATACTACGATCGAGCAGAACAGGTTGTAATTCTCTCTTAAATCCATTGCCACCTGCGTTCCTTCGGCAACACTACCGGAGAGATATACCGGTGTTACCGGAGATTCGGTGATCCCGATATTCAATCCGTTTGCTTTCAAACCATCCTGGAGCGCACGGGTGATCGTCCATAATTTTTCTCTCAGTTCGGGTCTGCCTTTCAGCAATTCGAGCCTTTTAATCGCTCCCTCTACCATAGGCATCGTCAGTGACTTTGCGAAAGTTTGAGAACGCATATTGTATCTCAGGTACATACATATCTCTTCGTCTGCAGCGATAAACGCCCCGAATCCTGCCATCGATTTTGCAAATGTGGCAAAATAGAGGTCGATTTGGTCCTGAACGCCGAAATGCTCTCCGGTTCCCGCACCGGTAGCTCCCATTGTTCCGAAACCGTGGGCATCGTCTACCAGAAAACGGAAATTGAAATCTTTTTTCATCGCTGCGATTTCATCCAGTTTGCCAAGGTCTCCGGCCATGCCGAAAACCCCCTCGGTGATCACCAGGATTCCGCCGCCGGTATTTTCGACCCATTTGGTAGCTCTTTCCAGTTGCTTTCTACAGCTCTCCATGTCATTATGCTGATATACGTAACGTTTTGCGGGAGAGATACGCAATCCGTCCATGATACAGGCATGTGCTTCCGCGTCGTAAACGATGCAATCGAAGCGGCTTGTCATAGAATCGATTATCGATACCATACCCTGATATCCGAAATTTAGCAGAAAAGAATCAGGTTTTCCGACAAAGTCCGCCAATTGCGATTCAAGGTATTCGTGCCGGGATGTTTGTCCGCTCATCATGCGGGCGCCCATAGGATAAGCCATTCCGTATTTGGCGGCAGCTTCCGCATCTGTCTTTCTCACCTCCGGATCATTAGCCAGCCCGATATAGTTATTCAAGCTCCAGTTTAAAACCTCTTTACCACGAAATTTCATACGGGGAGCGATTTCTCCTTCCAATTTGGGGAATGCAAAGTAACCATGTGCTTGCTTGGCATGCTGTCCGATATTCCCTTTTGCTTTTTTTACTCTTTCAAAAATATCCACGTCTATAGTAATTTTGATTTGTACACTGTTTGATAAAACGTCACAAAGGTAAATAATTAAAACTATAAAGACAAAGAATTATAAATTTTGAATCCTGATTTTTGAGTTAATAGCGGAGTGGCGCAATAATGAAATTATTTTCGGGGCGAATAGTTGTTTGTTGGGAATTATCCCTTAACTTTGCATGTTGCAAGAAAAGTATGCATTTTATGAAAAGATTTTTTGGTTTTCTATTGATTGTTTATTTCTTTAGCTCTTGCGGAGAGTATCATAATATATTGAAAAGTACTGATTATCAGCTATGGTATTCCAAGGCGATCGAGTATTATAATAAGGGGGATTATCAGAAAGCATCGAATTTGTTAGAGGGTATCAAAGTTATATACGGCGGAACAAGTAAGGATCCGAATATAATGTACTACCGGGCATTTTGTGCTTATAACCAGAGAGACTATCAGACAGCTGCGGAATTGTTCAGGCAGTTTATTATGAAATATCCCGAGAGCTCTTTTGCAGAGGAGTGTCTTTATATGGCAGCTTTCTCCGATTACAAAGAATCGCCTAGATCACGGCTTGACCAGCAAATCACAGAAAAAGCGCTGAGCGAATTCCAGTTGTACCTGAACCGTTATCCGAGCAGCATGCGGAAAGAGAAAATCAACGGCTATATGGATGAGATGAAAGATAAACTCTCTTATAAGGCATACCTGAGTGCTAAAAATTATTTTGTGAGGGAATACTATAAAGCGGCTGTAATCAGTTTGCAGAATTGTCTGAAAGATTATCCGGGATCCAAATACAGGGAGGAGATTATGTATATGCTTTTTATGGCTAAGTATGAGATGGCTGTAAATAGCGTGGAGGATAAAAAACTGGAACGTTATAATGCCGCCCGGGAGGAGTATTATTACTTTGTGGACGAATATCCGAACAGTAAATATGCAGGGGAGATGAAGAAAAAATATGAGGATATCGATGAATATATGAAGAACTACAAGTTTGAAGAGTAGGACGTCGGTTATTCTATTTCGTTGTCTGTAAAGAATAGGTTGATAATTATCTTAAATATTAAATGTTTATATAAATCAATTATGGTAGATTTTAAAAGAGTAAAAGCGCCTAATAATACGGTTACAAGAAATACGGCTGAGTTGGCATCAAAAGCCGGTAATATTTATGAGGCGGTTGTTGTGATTGCAAAAAGAGCGAACCAGATCTCTGTTGAAATGAAGAGTGAGCTAAGCCGCAAACTTCAGGAATTTGCGTCATATACCGACAATTTGGAAGAAATTTTTGAAAACCGGGAACAGATTGAGATCTCTAAATTTTATGAGCGTATACCGAAGCCGGTGCTGATTGCTACACAGGAGTTTGAGGATGGTGAAATTTATTTCAGAAATCCGGCCACTGAAAAGGAAAAGAAACCTGCAAAATAAAAAAAAGCCGCTTTATAGCGGCTTTTCTGTTTAACAAACTAAAAAGTCAAGGGCTTAAAATCCAAAATCTGAACATGTTGAACGGTAAAAATATAATTCTGGGCATAACCGGTAGCATTGCAGCTTATAAAGCGGCCGTGTTGACCAGGTTATTGGTGAAGAACGGGGCGAACGTACAGGTCGTAATGACAGCATTAGCGAAGGAGTTTATCACCCCGTTAACGATGGCGACATTGTCTAAACGCCCGATCATGGTGGAGTTTTATAATCCGGAAAATGGGGACTGGAATTCGCATGTCGATATGGGGATCTGGGCCGATCTTTACCTGGTTGCTCCGGCAACAGCCAATACAATCGGTAAGATGGCTGGAGGAGTGGCGGATAATTTGCTGTTGACGACATATCTGTCTGCCAAATGTCCGGTGATGATTGCCCCTGCAATGGATCTGGATATGTATTCTCATCCTTCGATGCAGCGAAACCTGTCGATATTGAAATCATACGGCAATATGATCATTGAAGCGACGGCCGGCGAACTGGCGAGCGGTTTGGTTGGAAAGGGACGGATGGCGGAGCCGGAAGAGATTCTTGCCGTGATCGAACATTATTTTGCCCCTTCTGCCGATTTACGGGGTAAACGGGTATTATTAACGGCAGGGCCTACTTATGAGAAGATTGATCCGGTACGGTTTATCGGAAACTACTCTACGGGTAAGATGGGATTTGCGCTGGCGGAGGAGCTGGCTAAGAGGGGGGCTGAGGTGGTATTAGTGGCCGGTCCCGTCGGGTTGAAAACGGAGTCTCCTTCTATTAAACGTATTGATGTGCATTCGGCTGCGGAGATGTACAGACAAGTGACGGAACGGGCTCCGGAAAATGATATCATTATCATGTGTGCCGCAGTGTCTGATTTCACTCCAAGCATAAAATCAGATGTAAAATTAAAGCGGGGCACTGCCGGCCTTTCGATTGGCCTGGAGCCGACAAAGGATATTGTAGCCGAATTGGGACATCACAAGAAAGAAGGGCAGTTATTGGTAGGATTTGCCTTGGAGACCGATAATGAGAAACAGAATGCCCTTCTGAAATTAAAAAAGAAGAACCTGGATCTGATTATTCTGAATAGCTTGAAGGAACCGGGCGCCGGATTTGGCGTCGATACCAATAAAGTGACGGCGATCGACCGAACCGGGAAAACATTTGAATATGAATTGAAATCCAAACCGGCAGTAGCAAAAGATATCGTGGACAGAATCGTCGGTTTGTTGTAATACATCGGGCGAGTTGAGGGATGTTGAAAAAACGGTCTTGAATCTGATGATTTTATCGGTTTTGGATTTGTAACATCTTAAAATAATGTATACTTTTGAATCCTGATATGAAGCCGGAACATCCATACAGCAGGAACAAAAAAATACGCTTGTTGCATATTACAATAAGCCGGAAGTTTATCTGTAATGACTTTTAAACCAACATTGTCTGTTTGACTTGTTGGTTTTTTTGTGCTTTAGCGTCAAGGGATAAGAGCGGACTGTTTCAGGATAATTCATATCGTGAATTGGAAATAATTTAAATTTAATTATATGAAACGTAGCTTAGTATCTATTGAAGATTACACCAAAGAGGAGTTGCTGGAGATTGTACAGCTCGCCTCGAAATTTGAGGAAAATCCCAATCGGAGGTTATTGGAGGGTAAAGTTGTCGCCTCATTGTTTTTTGAGCCGTCCACCCGTACGCGCCTCAGTTTTGAAACCGCGATCAGTCGAATGGGAGGACGTATCGTAGGATTTTCGGACTCCTCTTCGTCAAGTGTCACCAAGGGAGAAACATTGAAAGATACCATTAAGATGGTTGATAATTATTGCGACCTGATTGTCATGCGGCATCCGGTGGAAGGTTCCGCTCGTTATGCCAGCGAGGTGGCGCAAAATGCTTCGGTATTGAATGCCGGCGACGGAGCCAACCAGCACCCTTCACAAACCATGTTGGATCTCTATTCGATTTATAAGACCCAAGGCACTCTGGAACACCTGGATATCTGTATGGTGGGCGACCTGAAATACGGGCGTACAGTACATTCCCTGTTGCAGGCAATGAGCCATTTCCATCCGACTTTTCATTTTGTAGCTCCGAAATCATTGCAGATGCCGGATGCTTATAAGCTGCGGTTGGAAGAGCTGAATATACCTTATTACGAGCATCTTGAATTGGATGAGGTGATTAATCAGGCCGATATTTTATATATGACCCGTGTGCAGCGCGAGCGTTTTGCCGATCCGCTGGAATATGAAAAAGTGAAGAATGTGTATATCCTGAAAAATTCAATGTTGAATGGAGCTAAGGAGAGTATGCGCATTTTACATCCGCTGCCCCGTGTAAATGAGATTCATATCGACGTCGACCAGAATCCGAGGGCATACTATTTTGAGCAGGCTCGCAATGGGGTTTTCGCCCGGCAGGCCATTATCTGTAAAGCGCTGGGTTTACAATTAAATTAAAGTGCACACATTGCGAAATTCAGCTGTTTATTTAAAATTAAAGATTCAAGAAATGGGAGAGAAAAAAGAATTGCAGGTAAGTGCCATTGAAAATGGTACGGTAATAGACCATATTCCTGCAGGTAAATTGTTTGACGTGATTAATGTACTGGAACTCAATAAAATGGATATCCAGATGACGTTTGGTACCAACCTGGATAGTAAGGTGCAGGGTAAAAAAGCGATCATTAAGATCTGGGACAAATTCCTTCAGAACAATGAAGTAAATAAATTGGCCTTAGTGGCACCGGCTGCCAAAATTAATATCATCCGTGATTACGATGTGGTAGAGAAAAAACTAGTACAGGTGCCGGAAACTGTGGAGGCGATAGTGAAATGTGTGAATCCGAAGTGTATCACCAACCACGAGTATGTCCGGACAAAATTTACCGTGGTAAACGATTCTCCGATCATACTGAAATGCCACTATTGTGAAAAACTGACCGATCAGGGAAATATTGAAGTGCTATAATTTTCCACTCCGGAAAATAAGCAGACCTGTTCGAGGATAATCTTGTCTCCTTTTCCGGAGGACCTTCCGGAAAAGGAGATCTTTTTAAAGAATGGGAGTACGACATCGATAAAATAACAGATGTGCGTGAAAAAAGCATTTATTAAGCTGCATTTGTCGATTTTGCTTGCAGGAATGACCGGCATCTTCGGAAAACTAATTACCCTTAATGAAGGTTTATTGGTATGGTACCGCATGCTGTTTGCATCCTTGCTTTTTTCGCTTTTTCTTGCAGTCGGCAGGATAATTCCCCGGGTTTCAATAAAGGATGCATTTAAAATAGGAAGTATCGGGCTGTTGTTGGGACTTCATTGGGTTTTCTTTTACGGCAGCATTAAAATGTCGAATGTCTCAGTCGGTGTCGTATGTTTCTCATCGGTCAGCTTTTTTACGGCATTTTTGGAGCCAGGAATCAATAGTCACAGGATATCATTAAAAGAGGTTATGTGCAGTCTGCTGACCATATTGGGAATCGCCCTGATTTTTCATTTTGATACCCGCTATCGCCTGGGGATTATCCTAGGGATAATTTCTTCCGTTTTGGCTGCATTGTTTACGATAGCCAACGAAAATGCAGGGCGCAATTATTCTACCAATACCTTGTTGTTATACGAAATGGTGGGGGGATTTATAGGCTTGACCTTTATTTTGCCATTTTATTTTCACCTTGTTCCTGTACAAACTATAGTCCCCGGAGCCCAGGATCTTTTTTACCTGCTTCTTTTGGCATCCGTTTTCACAATAGGTCTTTATCTTCTGCAGATACAGGCATTGAAGGCTATTTCCGCATTTACGGTTAATTTGAGCTATAACCTGGAGCCTGTTTACAGTATTATCCTTGCTGTTCTCTTATTTAATGAGAACAAAGAACTAAACCCCGCATTTTATGTAGGATTAGGAATCATTATTTTTTCCGTAATCCTCCAAACCTGGAGTGTTACACTAAGGAATAACGGGCATTAAGTTTTTTTGTCAATGTAAATTTCAAGTATTTCCGTCTCTTTTTCGGGTTCTAGAAAAATGTGCTTCAGGTTTGCCGGAATAAGGACAGTATCACCTTTACTTACTTTTATCGATTTATGATCGTGATATGAAATCGAAAATTCTCCTGTCAGACACATATAAATGACAAAAGAGTCGATATTAAAATAGTCTTTCTCGATTTCTTTATCGAAGACCAATTTATTGGTAGTAAAATAGTCGCAGCGGATCAATTCGATGGTTTGGTTTTTGATCCGGGAATAGTCGATCGTATGTTTCCGCTGGTATGAGAAATCAGTCACATCAACAGCCAGGTCGGTATGCAATTCCCGGAGGTTCCCGTTTTTGTCACGTCGGTTATAATCATATATACGATAGGTGATATCCGATGTCTGCTGGATCTCAGCGATGTAACATCCTTTACCGATGGCATGTACCAAACCGGCCGGGATAAAGAAACAGTCGCCGGTTTTTACTTTTTCGACATGCATGATGTCAAGCAATGTGTTTTGGTGTAGGCGAGTAAGAAATTCCGATTTGTCGACTTTTTTATCAAACCCCAATATCAACTGAGCGCCCGGTTCGGCATGGACAACATACCACATCTCGGTTTTGCCGTAAGCCTTGTGCCGGACTTTGGCTGTCGTATCGTCCGGATGCACCTGTATTGAAAGGTCATCACAAGCATCGATATATTTAATCAACAGCGGGAATTCATCACCGAATTGCTCATAGATTTTATCTCCTACCAGTTCCTCCATATAAATGCTGATCAACTCTTCCAAGGTATTGTTTTTTAATGGACCTTCGATAACCACGGATACGTCGTCCTGAACAGCGGAAATTTCCCAGCTTTCGCCAATAGATGTTTTTATTTCATCACTTTTGAAAGCAAGTCGATTTCCTCCCCATAAGGTTTGTTTAAGAATAGGTTTAAATTTTAAAGGATACAGCATCATAATGGAACATTTTTATTGTACAATGGTTAGTGGATGAAAACAAAAAAATCCTAAAACCATTTTTTATCGAATTGTACGACGAAGTCTAAATAAGAATTCCGATTTTTGTAAAATAACTGAAATAAAAAATTTTCACAAAGATATTAACTTTTTTCAAAAAAACAACGATTTAGTCTGACTTTTCTCCATCTCATTTCTATCTTTGCGATACATTCTGCTTATTTTTAATGATAAAGAAAATACGTCTGCTTTTTCAAGATTTTCTGGTATTTTTTCGTCAGGATTTTCATCCGGGGATATACCTGTACACCTTTCTTTTCCTGATAGGTGTGATTGTTGCGGTGTATGGTACCGGTTGGGGAACCGGTTTTGGGAAGGGTTTTGTTCCTGTAGACAACAGGTTGTTTAACTTTTTGTTGCGCTATGGCGGGCTTTACTACCTTGTTGCGATTCCGTTGCTAATAGTGAAACGGGAGTTTGCGATACTTCTCAGTCCCCGCTTTTACATAAAAAGTGGCATATTTATTTTTCTGTTAAGTTTTACAGACCATATTTCATGGCGCTCTTTGATAGATTTGTCTTCTTATCCGCAAGTAGAGCAAGCGTTTGTTTTCAAGGTATTAGCTCGTTCGCGGAATCTTTTGTTTATTTTACCGGCGTTGGTTTGCATGCGCCTGTTTTTTGATAAAAAAATCAAAGGATTATACGGATTGTGCCGGGGGAGCCATCACGTTAAAGCATATATGTCGTTGTACCTGTTGATTATTCCGTTACTGATTTATGCTTCTTTTACGCCGGATTTTCTATCCTATTATCCCAATTATAAACCATGGGTTTTCAAGGATGTCTTTGGTTGTCCCAGCTGGCTCAATACGCTATTGTTTGAGTCACTCTATATGGCAGATTTTATTATGGTGGAATTGTTCTTCCGTGGGGTTTTGGTTATTGGAATGGCGACTATTCTGGGGCGTAATGCGGTGTTGCCCATGGTGGCGGTTTATGTAGCCTTGCATTTCGGAAAGCCCGCTCTGGAGACCGTTTCGGCTATATTCGGAGGTTATTTCCTTGGAGCCTTGGCTTTTCAGACACGGCATATATGGGGCGGGGTAATTATCCACATGGGGATCGCGCTGTTGATAGAACTACTGCGTTTTTTCGAACATTATATCTTAGACGTGGGATAAATGCCGGGCGATGATAGCAGGAAGGATTTAACCGCAGATGCCAGGGCTACCGGTTGGCTGACATGGATACGGTGGTCGCCATCAGTTATCTGTCGTAAAATTGCACCCGGGAATATGCTTTTTACAGCAGGCCAGTCTTCTTTACGGATGTAGCCGGACTGTCCGGCCCGGATAAATAATATCTCTTCGTTATAAGCAGCATGCTTAAAATTTTCCGGCCATCCGGCCAGGCATTTGATGTTGTTTTTTATTGCTTCCGCATTGACTTTCCATTCGAACCGGCCATTTTCTTTACGGATATTCTTCAGCAACAATTGGCAGAGATCATCTTCCTTAAACTGTGTCGATATCAATTCTGAGATTTCTTGGCGGTTGAGGCAGCCGGTTAGGTTGTTACAAATGATAAATTCGGCTATCCGGAGATGTTCTTCCTGTCCGAACATTGGGTAGGGGATCGGGACGATATCGATGACAATTGCTTTTTTTACGATTTCAGGCCTTTTGAGCAGCAGCGCCATCAACGTTTTGCCTCCCATTGAATGGCCGGTGATAAATGGCCGCTCTTCCAACCGGAGCGAATCGATCAAAGTGATGATATCATCACTTAATGCGTCGTAATCATGTATTGGGGAATGAGGAGATTGGCCGTGGTTTCTGAGATCTGGCAGGATTACCCGGAAATGATCGCTTAACAGGCCGGTGACATGCAACCAGTTGTCCGAAGCTCCCCATAATCCGTGCAGAATAAACAACGGATATCCGGTACCTTTTTCTCGATAAAATAAGTTCATAATTTTAAATCTTAAATTTCCGATTTTGGATTAAAACACTATAATACAATGAAGCACCATAGTTTTATGCGCTTTTGACGGGTCTATCGCGTTTATATAATCTAAAACCGGAAATCTAAAATTTTTGCTTTTGCACCGGTTAGTCTTTCAGCTTTGCTTTGATAAACTCACGGTTTAACCGGGCGATATGTTCTATTGAGATTCCTTTCGGACATTCCACTTCGCAGGCGCCGGTATTGGTACAATTTCCAAATCCGAGTTCATCCATTCTAGCTACCATTGCTTTTGCCCGGCGTGCAGCTTCGATTTTTCCTTGGGGAAGCAGTGCCAGTTGTGATACCTTGGATGCAACAAAAAGCATCGCCGATGAATTCTTGCATGTAGCAGCGCATGCTCCGCAACCGATGCACGCGGCGGCGTCCATTGCCTCCTCCGCTTTCTCGTTTGCAATCGGGATAGCGTTACCGTCGGGAACTCCGCCGGTATTTACCGAAACATATCCTCCCGCCTGCAATATTTTGTCATAAGCGCCACGGTCTACAATCAAGTCCTTGATTACCGGAAACGCTCCCGAACGCCATGGTTCGATCGTAATGGTCGCTCCCTCTTCAAAGCGGCGCATGTGCAACTGGCAGGTGGTAACATCGTCGTCCGGTCCGTGTGCACGTCCATCTACATACAAACTGCACATACCACAGATGCCTTCCCGGCAATCATGGTCGAACGCTACCGGTTCCCTGTTTTCCGATACCAGTTGTTCATTCAGAATATCCAACATTTCAAGAAATGAAGTACCGGTAGAGATATCATGAATTTTATATGTTTCAAATCCTCCTTTGGATTTGGCGTCCCTTTGTCGCCATATCTTCAGTGTTAACTCTTTTAATATTTTGTCTGCCATAACTTTACCCAATTTAAGTCTATCGACTTATTATTATTTTTATATCGAACGAGGGCAGGAATTCTGCCGCCTGTGCCTTGTTATTTATAAGAACGTTGAGAAACCTTGATATTTTCAAATACTAGCTCTTCCTTGTGCAGGGTAGGAGCCGTTTCGCCTTTATATTCCCATACGGAGACGTATTTGAAATGCTCGTCGTCACGTAATGTTTCGCCATCTTCGGTAGCCGATTCGAGACGGAAGTGTCCTCCGCACGATTCGGTACGGTCAAGGGCGTCATGGGCCATCAGGTTTGCCAGTTCGATAAAGTCCGCTACTCTTCCGGCTTTTTCAAGCTCGTTATTCATAGTAATAAATTCACCGGTAATCCGGAGGTCTTTATAAAACTCTTCTTTCAGTTCTTCAATCAGCTTAATTGCTTTTTGCAAGCCTTCGGCATTACGGGCCATTCCAATATAATCCCACATGATGTGTCCCAGGTGCTTATGGAAATGATCGGGCGATTTGGTCCCTTTAATATCATAGAGTTTGCGTAGACGGCTTGAAAGATGCTTCTCCGCTTCGTCGAATTCCGGTGAATTGGTATTGATTTTCGAGGTTTGGATCTCTTTTGCCAGGTAATCGCCGATCGTATAGGGAAGTACGAAATACCCGTCGGCCAGTCCCTGCATCAGAGCTGAAGCTCCCAACCGGTTGGCTCCGTGATCGGAGAAGTTGCACTCGCCGATCGAATACAATCCCGGAACGGTTGTCATCAGGTTATAGTCAACCCAGAGCCCACCCATCGAATAGTGGATCGCCGGGTAAATCATCATTGGGTTATTATACGGGTCTACGTCCGTGATTTTTTCGTACATCTGGAACAGGTTGCCGTAACGTTTTTCAATGGTCTCTTTTCCTAAACGCTGGATCGCATATTTGAAATCAAGGAATACGGCCTTACCGGTATTATTTACGCCATATCCGGCATCACACCGCTCTTTGGCAGCCCGCGAAGCAACGTCACGCGGTACCAGGTTACCGAATGCAGGATAACGGCGCTCCAGATAAAAATCGCGGTCTTCATCGGGGATGTCGTTCGGATTTAACGTGCCGGCCTGTAATTTCTTGGCATCTTCGATCTTTTTCGGTGTCCATACCCGTCCGTCGTTACGTAAAGATTCCGACATCAGGGTCAGCTTACTCTGTTGTTCTCCATGTACCGGAATACAGGTGGGATGGATCTGCACAAAACAGGGGTTGGCAAAATAGGCACCGCGTTTGTATGCCTGCCATGCGGCGCTTACATTGCATCCCATCGCATTGGTTGACAGGAAGAAGACGTTACCATATCCGCCGGTGGCCAGTATAACGGCATGGGCGCCGAAACGCTTGATTTGTCCGGTTACCAGGTCACGGGCAATAATACCGCGTGCTTTGCCGTCTATAACAACGATATCAAGTACTTCGTGGCGATTGTACATTTTTACATTGCCTTTCTCGATTTGGCGGTTCAGCGCAGCGTAGCAGCCCAACAATAATTGTTGTCCGGTCTGGCCGCGTGCGTAGAATGTCCGGCTTACCAATGCACCTCCGAAAGAACGGTTGTCCAATAAGCCGCCATAGTCGCGGGCAAAAGGAACACCTTGTGCTACACACTGGTCAATGATGGCACCGCTTACTTCCGCCAAACGATAAACATTTGCTTCACGGGCGCGGTAGTCCCCTCCTTTAATTGTTTCGTAAAACAGCCTGTACACCGAGTCGTTGTCGTTCGGGTAGTTTTTGGCTGCATTTATCCCTCCCTGAGCAGCAATCGAGTGCGCCCGGCGGGGGGAATCCTGATAACAAAAAGCGAAAACATTATATCCTAATTCGGCAAGACTCGCTGCGGCTGCGCCTCCGGCCAGTCCTGTACCTACTACGATGACATCCAGTTTTCTTTTATTGGCCGGACTGACTACATTGATATGGGCTTTATGGTTCGACCATTTTTCCGTCAATGGACCGGCAGGTATTTTTGCATCTAATACTGACATGATTATGTTGTTTTAAATTTATTCTCGTTACAATAGGTAATCTAAATAGTGATTGTCGTCGGATGGATCAGTTTCCAAGGCCTATTAGAAAATAGAGCGGAATGATACAGAATCCTGCGGCGATGATGACTGCAAAAATTGTTGCGACGCATTCCAGTCTTTTTCTCCATATCTGGTTACAGAGCCCGATAGATTGGAATGCCGACCAGAAACCGTGTGTCAGGTGAAGACCTAAAAAGATTCCTCCCAGCATATACAGTCCGCAATAGGCAACACTCGATTTGAATAATCCTGCAACAAGCGCGTAGGTGTTTTCCATTTCAACGCCGTCAACTGTAACATGTGCTAAAAGCGGATCGCCTGCGAATTTAATCTTCCACCAGAAATTGAATAAATGGACACCAAGGAAAATCAGTACCAGCCCTCCCAGAATAAACATATTGCGCGAAGCCCATGTACTATTATTGCCTTGGTTTGTTTTTGTATAACTGACCGGACGGGCTTTCATGTTCTGAAGTGTTAGTATGGCCGCCCAGATGATATGAATGATGAAGCCCAATGCCAATACCGGCTCAATAATTTTGATGATCGGGTTGCTTGCCATAAAATGAGCCCCCATATTGAATAGATCCCCGCTATTATCAAAGATCATCAAGATGTTTAGCGATAAATGGATACATAAGAACGAGATAAGGAAAAGTCCTGAGAGACTCATGATGACCTTTTTCCCGATGGACGATGTCAAAAAATTACTCATGATAAAGTTCTATTTATTAGTAAAAGATTAATTTCTATATTTGCGTGCAAAAGTACCTTTTTTCCTTGAATTTATATCATGTATGCTTATTTTAAATCGAGTCTAAATTACAGATTTTTTTCTTTAATAACCTTTCCGGAATTTGATCGGTTTTTATGGTACTTCTTTACTCTTATACTTGATAGAAGCATTCAATACCCACTCTTTCGTTGGTGTTGAAGCGCCTGGTAAATGACGTTCTGAATATTGGTCCGTATATTTTCTTCGCTCAATTTTGTATTGAATTCGTCCGGATAGGTACGATTGGACAGAAAGATATAAATCAATTTATTATCCGGATCACACCATGCCATTGTTCCGGTAAATCCGGTATGTCCGAAGCTGGACGGGGGAGCTGTATGACAGGTGGGACCGGGTTTTTTAGGATCAGTTTCCGGTTTGTCAAATCCCAATGCACGGCGGTTTAGCGAAAAATTGTCGTTTTTCTGGACAAATGTATTTACTGTCGCCGGCGAGAAAAATTGCTCTCCTCCATAACAGCCTTCTTCCAAATATACATCCATTATTTTTGCCAAGTCCTCGGCCGTAGAGAATAGGCCGGCATGTCCGGCAACTCCCCCCAGAATAGCTGCTGCGGGGTCGTGTACGGTGCCTTTGATCTCCGTTTTCCGATATACTTTATCTATACTCGACGGTATGATGTATTTCTGGTTCAGTTGTTCGCTGCAGGGGAAGCCGGTATTATAAGCTCCGAGTTTTTTATAAAATGTGTTATGGCAGAAGAGGTCAAAGTCTTCTTGTGTTATCTCCTCCAAAGCGTATTTTAATAAGATAAACCCCAGGTCGCTATACAGATACTCCTTCTTTTTGTTCAGTTCCGAATTCAGGATGCTGTTCATAATCGAATCGCGGTACCCTTCGTAGATGTATATCCCGGGCGCCACATAATCATATCCCGGTTTGTCGTTGTTGGAAATTGTACTGTCCCTATAGCGGTAGTTCGGATTGATGTATAGTCTGTCTTTTACTTTTACGGTATTGTATTTTGTGCGGGCTGCGGAAAATAGAGGACCCGGTAGCGATTTCTTGTCCACAGCATCGGTCAAAAAAAGGATCTGGCTCTTCAGTCCGGCATTATGGCATAGTACTTCTTTTACCGTGATCTCCTTTTTGTTGGTCTCCAGCAACGGGGTGAAGTAAGTGGACAACGGAGCATCGAGCACCAGTTTGTGTTCGTCGTATAATTTCATTATGGCCGGAAGGGTGGCTGATATTTTTGTAATGGATGCCACGTCGTATATATTGGAAGTGTGGTTTGCCACATCCTGCCGGTAAGTGTTGTAACCGAAGGCTTTGTTGTATATGATATAGCCGTCTTTGGCGATCAGTACCTGGCAACCCGGTGTAGCATGTTTCCGGATCGCCATTTTACATATCGTGTCGATTTCGGCCAATGCAAAAGAGGTGATCCCGCACATTTCCGGCATTGCGTATCCTAACCGTGTTTTACTTGTCCTGATGCCTGTTCCTGCAGAGAAGTCAGGGTCCACTCCTACCGGTAGTTTACCTTTCAGGGCAATTCCGCCGAAGATTGCCTGGGCGGCATATTGTTGTGCATACAAGTGTTCGTCGTAGCTAACGAGGAGGGCGTCTATTTCCAGTCCGGTATATTTTGCCAGCCCGTATGGCGTTGCCGGCTGACACAGGATAAGACGTTTCCCGCCCAGTTGTTGTATCAATCGGGCCAGATCGTCAGAGTAGCCGAAGTTGTGGGCAGGGCTGTCGCTTGCACAACCGTTATAAATAATCACACAATTGTAGTCGGATAATTTTTTAGCCAGATCGGTTGTCTGATTATCCGTCAATTGCCTGTCGCAGGTAAGTTGGTATATCGGCGCATATCTGGCGAGCATCGTCTGAAAGCTATTAACGGTCTTTCCGCCGAAATTCAGACATGCAATATTTAATGTGTCCAGAGATTTCAGCGGGATAAGGGAATTTTGGTTTTTTATCAAGGTGATCGCTTCCTTGTACAGGGTTTGTTTCAGGCAAAAATCCGCCGGGGTATTTATCCGGCTCCATAAGCCGGACGTACTGAGTGGTAATGTATTTGGTAATACGTAGTTATATTTGGCTTGCAGTATTTTCCAACATTTTTCGTCGATTGTTTTTTCACTTAGTATACCATCGGCGATGGCCTGTTTTATTTTTGCGATGGCTTTATCAATGTTTCCCGGCATTACCAGTATATCATTTCCTGCCAGCAGAGCTTTTAATTCTACTCCTCCGGAAGAGAGATCCTGTGCAACACCTTTCATATTCAACGCATCGGTAAAACAGAGGCCGGCGTATCTGAGATTTTGTCTCAGGTACCAGTTGATGATTGCCGGAGAGAGCGAAGCCGGTGTGCCGGTCGAGTCGAGTGCCGGAACGTTCAGATGTGAGATCATGATGGCCGGGATTCGGGCCTCGATCATTTTCCTGTACGGATACAGCTCGATCGAGTCGAGCTGACCGGAGGTGCGGTTGATGGATGGTAAAGCGTGGTGGGAATCCGTATCCGTATCCCCATGTCCCGGGAAATGCTTGGCGACAGGCAGGACCTTCATTGAAAGGGAACCTTTCATATACATGATTGCTTTCCGGGTGGTATTTTCCCTCCTCTCTCCGAAAGAACGCGTTCCGATGACCGGATTGCGCGGATTGTTATTGATGTCTACTACCGGTGCAAAATTGATATGTACGCCCAATTCACGGCAATGTTTGGCAATTGTGGCTCCCAGTTTGTATGCCAGGCTATCGTCGCTTGTGGCCCCGATGGTAAGCATTTTCGGAAACTCCATCGCGGATTGTAGCCGCCAGCCAAGGCCGTGCTCCGCATCCATTCCGATCAGTAGCGGGTATTTGGATGCTTTTTGATACCTGTTGGTCAGGGTGACCTGTTTGACAGGTTCTCCCTGGAAAAAGACCAGACCTCCGATATGATATTTTTTTATCGTTTTTTCGAGTTCGTCGTCATAGTCACTGTTTTTATTGCTATAAGCCGCTATCATAAAAAGTTGACCGATTTTCTCGTTCAATGTCATGTGAGTGAGTACGGAGTCGACCCAGATTGTTTCCCGGTCCGGTTTCTGGCCGAAAACATATATTCCGGTCAAGATCAGTAATAAAAACAGGATAAATATTCTAAACATGTAATAATCTTATTGTTATGTGTGTGGTTCCCTAAAATCTATTCATTTCTTATGGACATAAACACAAATAGTATATACCGCACAAATGTACAGTATATACTAACTTTGTGGTACAAAAATACAAAAAGCAACTGGAATAACGGCAATATTAGGAGAAATAGAGATAAGTATTTGGTCATTAGAGTCGTTAGGTGTTGTTTTGCTATATTCTTCCAATGTGCAAAAATGTACGAAAAAGAAGAATATAGAGGAGTTAAGCAGGATTTTAGCCTCTTATCCATTGCCGTATATGGTTGGGAAAAAGAGAAGAAATAACCGCTTGTACAACACCCTGAACATCGCCAATACCAACAAAGAACGCTCGTTTTTCTTCTAACCGCCTGTCAAAGATACCACTTTTTTCCACGCTAACGGGGAAATATGGATTTCAGGCTGAAAAACGGGTTTTCTTTCTATATTCCCGAATGTTTTTCATCGCTTCAAATCGCTCTGTATCAATTAATTTTGTAACTAAAAAACAGAGCAATGAAACAAGAAGTGAAGGTGTCGTTCTACCTGAAAAAGAACGAGATGAAAGAGGACGGCAAGTGTCCCGTCATGGCTCGGCTTACCGTTGGTAAATCCGAAACCAAGTTCAGCGCAAAAATGACCGTGCCTGTAACATTGTGGGCTTCCGGTCGCGCCGCAGGGAAAAGTCAGGCGGCCAGTGAAATCAATCGTCAGTTGGACGATATAAGGGCATCCGCCCTGTCGCATTACCGCGAATTGTCAGCTACAAAGGATAAAGTTACCGCCGACGATGTGAAAGTCGTCCTGCTCGGCATGGCTTACGGACAGGAAACATTGCTGGCTTATTTCCGCGCACATAATGAAAATTTCGACCTGCGTGTTGGAGTGAACCGCAAGGAAGGAACAGCGGAATCCTACCAGTACGCTTTCAATCACCTGACAAAGTTTGTAAACGAGAACTATAAACTTTCAGACATTCCGTTTACGGCATTGGACAGGTCGTTCATCGAAAAATACGACCTTCATTTGCGGGTGGACTGCAAACTTGCACCGGGCACAATCGTTTTGCTCGTTACACGGCTGGGCACTATCATCAATAATGCCATGACCGAAGGAATCATAACCGCCGACCCTTTTGCGGGTTACGAACCGGAACGCCCTGAGCGGAAGCCGAAATACCTTACTCGCAAAGAATTGAACAAGCTGATGACTACGCCACTCATCTCTCCCAAACACTATCTGATTCGTGATTTATTCCTCTTTTCCTGTTATACCGGAATCCCTTACGGCGATATGTGCAAATTAACGGACGAGGATATTTCTGTTGCCGAAGATAATGTGGTCTGGATAAAATCTTCGCGCGGGAAAACGGGTGTCGATTACGAAATCCCCCTGCTTGACCTCCCGTTACAGATACTTCAACGATACCGGGGCATCGAATCCGACGGACGGTTACTGCCGATGTATGAAAACGGCGAACTGAACCGACAACTTAAACAAATTGCCGCTACTTGCGGCATTGAACGCAACCTGACCTGGCATCAAGGGCGCCATACCTACGCCACGGAAATTACGCTTTCGCAGGGCGTTCCCATTGAAACGGTAAGCCGGATGCTTGGACACACCAATATTTCGACCACGCAGATTTATGCGAAGGTGACGGATGATAAGGTGGACAAGGAAATGAAAACGCTGGAAAAACACATCAACGAACGGTTCCAATTTGCCATTTAAAAATATCAATCATGGAAACAAATCATATTCAAAGCGAATCAAACAAAGGCGGGGAAAAGCGCCGCAGCACTTTTGCCATCCTGTTTTATATCAACCGCACAAAAATCCGCAAGGACGGCATGTGCCAATTGTTGTGTAAAATAAGCATTGATGCCGAGTGGGTGGAAAAAACGGCTAACCAGACCCCTGAATGTCGGAGGAAAATGACCCCGGCAATCCGGTCAAAAATGACCCCCTTTTGTCGGTTCAAATTGACCCCCTGAAAACGGTTTAACCAGCCCCCTGTCAGGAAAGCGTAAAAA
>JAVBLD010000015.1:0-35323 GCA_031553705.1 Marinifilaceae bacterium
TTTTTACGCTTTCCTGACAGGGGGCTGGTTAAACCGTTTTCAGGGGGTCAATTTGAACCGACAAAAGGGGGTCATTTTTGACCGGATTGCCGGGGTCATTTTCCTCCGACATTCAGGGGTCTGGTTAGCCGTTTTTTCCAATAGTGTCGAAAATCAGTAAGGATGGGGTAAAATTCAAGTAAGCAATAGCGATAAATATAGGTACCTGTTGCCCTTTCTTTTGAATTTTATAAGTCCATAAGTAGCAGTAGCCCTAAATAGTGTCCGGGTTTTAGTTTTTAAAAAGAAACAGAGTCTTTATAGTAGGAGTTTTTGGGTAAGATAACAGATAGGGTCATTCAGATCGGATGGTCCTGTATTGCTGTTCGGATGGATGAAAAAAGGTTGCCCGTTTTATTTCCGGACAACCTTGATTGTTATTGGAGCGATAAATTTTTATTCTTTCGTTTTATTACAGCAGCATTCAAAGCCTTTATTCACTAAGGCTGCCAATGCACCGCCGGCCATTGGGGCGAGGATGAATACCCAAAGCTGGGTTAACGGAGTGCCGCCGGCAAAAAGGGCTGGGCCGATGCTTCTGGCTGGGTTAACAGAGGTGCCGGTGATAGGGATACATACGATATGTATCAGTACCAGTGCGAGCCCGATGGCGATGCCTGCAAAGCCTGCCGGGGCTTTTGCGTTGGTAGCGCCCAAGACTACCAGAACGAAGATAAATGTAAATACGAGTTCCGCAATTAATGCCGGGTAGAGGGATTCGCCGGCAAATTGGTTGGCTCCTGTTCCCGTAAGTCCCATCGGAGAGGCAATTGTCCAAAGAATAGTCGAGCCGATGATAGCACCGATCACCTGGAAAAGCATATACATTCCGGCATCTTTTCCGCTGATTTTACCTGAAAGTAACATCCCGAAGGTGATGGCTGGATTAATGTGGCAACCTGAAATCCATCCGATGGCATAGACCATTGCCAATACTGCCAGTCCGAAGGCAAACGCAATCCCGAGGGTGTCTACTCCCCCCATAACGGCACTGCCACAACCCATTAAAACCAATACCATTGTGCCGATCATTTCTGCTAAATACTTCTTCATAATCAAATTTTTAAATTCTTAGAGATTCTAAATTAAAAGTCTTTTTTATGATTGTCTGCTACACTTCGAAACGATAATCGCTTTATCAGATTATTCCGTTTCACGAAGTAAAGATAGTGTAAAAAGCGCAAATGCTGATCATGTTACGAAAAATTCTATAGAAAGTTTGACCGGTGATGGGTCGGTTTTCCTACTGTTCTTGTTCCATACTTCGGGTGATCTTTTTGACAAGCTTATATTTATTAAAAAATTCTTTCAGGATCACGCGGATTACTGTGTAACCGGGGATAGCCAGGATCATTCCTGGAATGCCGGCAAGGCTACCTGCTACTAAAAGCACTAAAAATATCTCTAATGGATGGGCATATACACTATTGCCGTAAATCAGAGGCTGGAAGAAGACGTTGTCGATGAGTTGGACTACGACCATCACGATGGTCATATATACAAGCAGCGGCAGCATTTCATTATAGAATTCCATATCGAGATTTAAAACGATACCTACAGTCAAGCCGAAGATCACTCCAATGATCGGACCAATATAAGGGATTACATTTAAAATGCCGGCGAACAGACCGATCACAATGGCATGTGCGAATCCCAGTCCGACAATCGTTAGCCCTAATGTGTTCAATATCATTACACCGACAATTTCGATAAGTATTCCGACAAAATAACGCACCAATAGTTTCTGAATGGAAGCCAATGCTTTTTCTACGCTCTCTTCATACTTCGACGGTAGAACTGCCAGTACCATATTTCCGAATAGATGACTGTCTTTCAGGAAAAAGAAGGTAATGAACGTGACTGAGAATAAACCTACGACCAAGTTGGTAATGGTATTGGCTACCGAACCGAACAGTAAACTAATCTGTGACAGGTTGATCCACGAACTCAGACTTTGTGTAATGTGACTTGCAATGTCATCCTCCTGGCCGATCAGTCCGTAGCGTTTCAGTATATTCCCGATATCGTTTATAGGACCTTCCAGTTGGTCGACGATATGGGAGATATTTATATTGCCGAGTGATTGAAATTCGCTGATTACCAATGGAATGATGGTGCTGAAAAATAGAATGAATAGCGTCCATAAACAAACAAGCGTAATTGCTGACTTCAGTGAGTTTGACAGATGATGTTGTTTGATCTTTACCTTATCTAATAGGGAGATAATAGGACGTCCTAGAAAAGAGATTACCGCAGCAATCATTATATATGCGATGATTGCCGAAAAGTACCAGCATAAGAGTACTATGGTGCACAGTGCAATAAAACCAAGAAAATACTTTCCGAATCGATCCATTTTTAGATTTTGTGAAAATATTAAACAGCAAAGTTATGAAATAGAAACAGGAAATATGATATACGAGGAGAAAAAACGTAAGTGGTTATGAATTATGAGAATTTTTGTTTTGCTTTTTGTATGTGTCTTTTATCTCCTGTCCTCTACCGTCTGTTCATATCTGGAATTTATCGGCGTTAAAAAGAAGCATGATATACTCTTTTTTTTAAAACTTTTATATCTTTATTGCGTTTATACTATTGCTAGAAAAGATAATGTATGTTTAGGAAAATCTGGACTTTATATTATGAGGGTTTTCGCCACATGCCTAAATGGGGGAAGATGTTGTGGGTAATTGTTCTAATCAAGGTGTTTATCATGTTTGTCATTTTTAAATGGCTTTTAATGCCTGATTTCCTTGGTGATATGTATACAACAGACAAAGAGAAGGGTGATCATGTTTTAAATGAATTAATCAATAAACCTTAGAGATGATGTTTCTGGAATTAACCGCTACTTCGTTGGTAGAATGGTCACGCGCTCAATTTGCGATGACGGCTATGTATCATTATATGTTTGTGCCGCTCACCTTGGGGCTCGCCCTTGTTATTGCCGTGATGGAGAGTATCTGGGTGAAAACCGGGGATGAATCATGGTTGCACGCCACTAAATTCTGGATGAAACTGTTTGGTATTAATTTTGCCATTGGGGTGGCCACCGGATTGATTCTCGAGTTTCAGTTCGGCTCCAACTGGTCGAGCTATTCGTGGTTTGTCGGGGATATTTTCGGAGCACCGTTGGCTATAGAAGGATTGCTTGCTTTTTTCCTGGAGGCTACTTTTGTCGCGGTGATGTTTTTCGGATGGAAAAAAGTGAGTAGGCGTTTTCATCTGTTGTCCACCTGGATGGTGTTTTTAGGAGCCAATCTGTCGGCTTTATGGATTCTTGTCGCCAATGCATGGATGCAGAATCCGGTAGGTATGGAATTTAATCCGTTGACGGCCAGAAACGAGATGGTTGATTTCTGGGCAATACTTTTGTCTCCTACTGCGATCAGTAAATTTTTGCATACGGTCACCTCTGCATATACTCTTTCTGCTTGTTTTGTTGTTGGGGTCAGCGCTTGGTTTGTGCTGAAGAAAGTACATATCGAGTTTGCCCGGAAAAGTATCCTGCTCGCTTCGGTGTTCGGTTTATTCAGTATATTGATTACAATAATCACCGGAGATTCTAGTGCCCAGGATATTACCAGAAGCCAGCCAATGAAATTTGCGGCAATGGAAGGATTGAACCGGGGAGGAAACGGAGTGGGGCTTACTGTTTTTGGGGTCTTGGCGGAAGATCCGGATTTGCCGAGTTCAAAAATGAAAAAAACAAACTATGCCATTTCTGTTCCCAAAATGCTTTCGATTCTGGGATATCGGGATACGAAGGCTTATATTCCCGGAATCCAGGATATTCTGGATGGTTATATATCGCATAACGGCGAGGAGTGCCCCTCGGTTGAGCAACGTATGGAGAGCGGGAAGATAGCTATCCTGGCTTTAAAACAGTATAAACAGGCAGTGAATGATAAGGATGATGAGCAGGCAGCCGAGGCTTTAGGGGCCTTTAAGATGCATTATAAAGATTTTGGCTATGGACATCTGGAATCAAAATATGATGTAATTCCTTCGGTTCCTTTGGTATTTTATAGTTTTCGTATTATGGTCGGATTGGGATTGCTATTTATGGCGCTTTTTGTTGTGGCATGGTGGTATGCTTGGAAACGAAAGTTCGACCGGTTTAAAGTGATCCCATATATTGCCATAGTATGCGTACCGCTTGCTTATGTCGCTTCCCAATGCGGTTGGATTGTAGCGGAAGTCGGGCGTCAGCCTTGGGTAATTCAGGATCTGATGACGACTCATGTTGCTGCAACCGATATTGCTTCCGGATGGGTGATAACGACTTTCTGGATGTTCGCCATATTGTTTACGGTGCTTCTGATAGCAGAATTAAAAATCATGTTTACGCAGATTAAAAAAGGACCCGATCCGCTTTCCGGCGATAACAGTCCGCTCTATTGATAATAATAAAATATAAATCGGACAAAGGTAGTGTAAACGATATCAGTTACAACGCACGGAACTTTGTCTTTAAAGATACAATGTTATGGAATTGGCAATATTACAGCATTATTGGTGGATACTTATATCCATTTTAGGAGGCGTACTTGTGTTTTTGCTTTTTATACAAGGTGGGCAAGGTCTGCTTGATGTGTTGGGTAAAAATAAGGAAGAAAAAGATTTGGTGATTAATACGCTAGGAAGTAAATGGGAGTTCACTTTTACTACGTTGGTTGTATTTGGCGGTGCTTTTTTCGCCAGCTTTCCGCTTTTTTACGCGACAAGCTTTGGCGGAGCCTATCTGGTTTGGATGTTGATCCTGTTTTCTTTTGTATTGCAAGCTGTATCTTACGAATACCGCAAGAAACCGAATAATTTTCTAGGACAACGTACCTATGAGGTATTTCTTATTATCAACGGGTACGTCGCTCCTTTTCTGCTCGGTGCTGCTGTCGCTACTTTTTTTACCGGTTCTCCTTTCAGGCTCGGAGATATGATGCAAGTGACCTGGATGACTCCCTGGAGAGGTTTGGACGCTTTGTTTGTTTTCACGAACTACACCCTTGCTTTTGCCGTGCTGTTTTTGGTAAGAACAAACAGTTGCCTTTATGTTATCCATTCCGTCGATCATACCGATATCAGGAACCGGTGCCGTAAGCAGCTTTATTATAATGCTATTTTGTTTGTGTTGTTCTTCCTGTTGTTTCTCGGCCTGCTTTTTTCCGGGAAAGGTTATGGAATAAATGCTGCCGGAGAGATAGAACGGGTGGCATACAAATATTTTTATAATATGATTGAGATGCCTCTGAACGGAATTGTTTTTCTGATTGGAGTCGCGGCCGTTTTAATCGGTATCCTGAAGACAATCCTGAATATATCCTGGCGTAATGGGATCTGGTTTTCCGGAGCAGGTACCATCCTGACGGTTATCGCACTTTTTATTATTGCAGGTTTCAATAATACTTCTTTCTATCCCTCCTCTACAGATATAGGGTCGTCATTGACCATATATAATGCTTCTTCATCGTCTTATACCTTGAAAGCGATGTCGTATGTGTCCATTATTATTCCGTTTGTTATCGCTTATATCTGGTACGCCTGGCGCGCCCTCACCCGTAAGCCGGCAAATGCGGAAGAGATCGAGCAGGAGTATTGAGAACTATTCCTGATCAGTTGTTAAGATGTTCTTTTCATACTATGAGATGAAAGGCAGATAAGGGTTCAGTTTACGAGGGAAAAAATGTGAATGGCAGTTAATTATGCGTTAAGGAAAATATAAAAATGGAGAAATTGTTTGTTTCGATTAGGGACGCAATAAGATTTTTCCTATATTTGTATTAGTTTTATATAATTACAGATGTGACAGGTTTTTTCTTTCCTTTATGCACACACACACATACCACATACCTGTCTATCTGTAATTATTTTTTTATACGGGAGGAAGATTAGGTTAAATTAGGGATCGAAAATAAGTGGGGAATAAATCAGTGTTTTATCTATTTTGTTTATAAAATATTTGTAGTTTTGCGGGGATATCTGAGAAGATATAAAAGGCAATAGTATTACAGAAATATTACGGAATAAAGTACAAAATATTTGTTTATTATTGCAATAAATTACAGCACTGGCAGGCTCTTTCCTTGAAAATCTACACACACAAAAAAAAACCACTTTCCTGCCAGTCTGTAATTTTTTTATTGAGATGCTTTTCAGTTGCCTTCTAATCCTTTTGCTTTTTCATCCAGCCCATCCTGAAATTTGGTTTCGATGTGCTCACCGTCGCAGAACGGTTTGTTGGAGGATGCTCCACAGCGGCATAATGTGACTCGGTTACGTAGTTCGTATTGCCGGCCATCTCCGCTGTCAATCGGAATACCTCCTTTGACCCATAACGGGCCGCTGCAACACTTTTGCGGATCTTCGATCAATCCGATGGAGGGTTCGAATTCGGGTTCGATAAAGGCGTGTTGTTGTTTATCCCATATTTTTAATCTTCCCGCCGGGCAGTGGAGGGCACCATGTAATACCGTTTCCCGGGTGGCGTCGGTGTCCGCTTTTTCAATCAGGTTCCATACCTGTCCTTCGATATCACAAAAACGGGCGTAGGCGCAATACTTAATATTATCGGTCATTTTTATTGTTGGACCGTCATACGATTCTGCATTTTCCAGCAATGGGACATTGTCGGCCGTTAATGTCGGATCCCAATTACATGCCAGATGTGATCCGTCACAATAAGGCTGAAGCCCGGAATGGCCGCATCGGCATAAAGCTGTGGGATCCTCATCGGTAGAATAACTTTCCCCATCCTGAAAATCCCAAGGTATGTTTTCCTCATTAAGGGTAATTGTTTGCCGGATCAGCGGCGGTTTCCCATAAACCCAGTAGGGACCTTCAGGATCAATCACAATGGAAATATTTTGTTTGATGATAGGAGTCCCCGGTTCAGTCTTTCGTGTATTTTGTGCCATGATAAATCCAGTCATTATGATTACTTATCTTTATACTTCGAATGGGTGTGAAATGTTTAGATTTTGGATTGCAGATTTTAGAGGATTGAAAAAGTGAAGATTCGATGTTTTATCTGAAATCCGAAAGCCGGAATTCAATATTTCGTTCAGTATCTTGTATCTAAACCTATTTTTCGTTTCTTCGGTCTTTATAACTTTCTGAGAATCTTATCTTTTTTTATAAAAAAATAAAGCGATTGTTTGGTATCAAATAAAAAGTAACTACATTTGCACTCCATTTTGGATAAAAGTGTATTAATTTAAAGAGTACTTGTAATGCCTACTATTCAACAGTTAGTAAGAAAAGGAAGAGTAAAAATCGAAGACAAGAGTAAAGCTCCTGCTTTAGATTCTTGTCCGCAGAGACGGGGAGTGTGTGTACGTGTATACACGACAACCCCAAAGAAACCAAACTCAGCGATGAGAAAGGTGGCTAGGGTCAGATTGACCAACAAAAAAGAGGTGAATGCCTACATTCCGGGAGAAGGACATAATCTACAGGAGCACTCGATTGTACTGATTCGTGGTGGTCGTGTAAAAGACCTTCCGGGAGTACGTTATCACCTGGTTCGGGGGACATTGGACGCTGCTGGAGTTAGCGGACGTAATCAGAGTCGTTCCAAATATGGAACAAAGAGGCCAAAGCCGGGTCAGGCAGCTGCAGCGGCAAAAGGAAAGAAAAAGTAATTAATGAACAGAAATTGTTTATGAGTGGTTCCCGGATTGTTGAGTAAATGGTTGTGAAACCGTTGAAGACCTAAAGGGCAGCTTTAAAGAACAAATTCGTAAACTGAAAGAGATGAGAAAAGCAAAACCAAAAAGAAGAATCCTGCTACCGGATCCCAAATTTAACGATGTATTGGTGACCAGGTTTGTGAATGACTTAATGGTAGACGGGAAAAAAACAACTGCATTTACCATTTTCTACGAAGCATTGGACATCGTAGAAGAAAAAATGGCTAAAAAAGAAGAAAAGCCTGCTCTTGAGATTTGGAAGCAAGCTTTAGAAAATATTACTCCACAGGTGGAGGTGAAAAGCCGCCGTGTAGGTGGTGCTACATTCCAGGTACCAATGGAGATCAATCCGATGAGAAAAAGATCAATCTCTGTGAAGAATATGATCCTTTATTCCCGGAAAAGGAGCGGAAGAAATATGGCCGAGAAGTTAGCTGCCGAAATTATGGCTGCTTACAAAGGAGAAGGTGCCGCTTTTAAAAAGAAAGAAGATACTCACCGTATGGCAGAGGCCAACAGGGCGTTTGCACATTTCAGATTTTAACATAGGAGTAGAGTGACAGATGGCAAAGAGAGATTTACATTATACAAGAAATATCGGTATCATGGCTCATATTGATGCCGGTAAAACAACAACGACAGAACGAATTCTTTATTTCACCGGAGTGTCGCACAAGATCGGGGAGACCCATGACGGTACGGCAACGATGGACTGGATGGCGCAGGAGCAGGAGAGAGGTATTACGATTACCTCTGCTGCAACTACCTGTTATTGGAAATATCAGAATAGTGATTATAAAATTAATATCATTGACACCCCGGGACACGTTGACTTTACTGTTGAAGTAGAACGGTCATTGCGTGTGTTGGACGGCGCCGTTGCATTATTTTGCGCTGTAGGCGGTGTTGAAGCACAATCGGAGACGGTGTGGAGGCAGGCAAACAAATATAAAGTACCGCGGATTGCTTTTGTAAATAAAATGGATCGTTCCGGTGCTGATTTTGTGAAGGCTGTGAGGGAGATTAAAGAGAAACTGGGAGCTAATCCGATTCCGTTGCAATTGCCGATCGGATCGGAAGAAACATTCCAGGGAGTGATCGACCTGATCGAGATGAAGGCTTATGTATGGGAGAGTGCTGAGAAGACCCCGGCCGTGAAAGATATTCCTGCTAATTTGTTGAGTGAAGCGCAGGAGTGGCGGGAGAAATTGGTTGAGGCGGCGGCTGTTCAGGACGAGGCTTTGATGGAGCGGTTTTTTGATGATCCCGATTCCATTACCGTAGAAGAGTTAAGAGCTGTAGTACGTAAAGCTGTTATTGCTATGGATTTCTGTCCGGTAATGTGCGGTTCTTCATTCAAAAATAAAGGGGTTCAGAATTTATTGGATGCTGTAGTGGCTTATTTACCCCATCCGTTGGATCATCCTGAAATAGAGGGTGTAATTCCCGGAACCGAAACACCGGTTTCATTCAGTGCCGATCCGGATCAACCGTTGGCAGCCCTTGCATTTAAGATTGCCACCGACCCGTTTGTAGGACGTTTGTGTTATACCCGGGTATATTCCGGCAAGATCGAATCGGGTTCTTATGTTTATAATCCGCGGACAGATAAGAAAGAGCGTATTTCACGTCTGTTCCAGATGCATTCCAATAAGCAGCAACCGAAGGAGGAGATTGAAGCGGGAGATATCTGTGCTTGTGTCGGATTTAAAGATATCCGGACAGGAGATACCTTGTGCTCTGAGGATAAGCCTATCGCACTTGAAAGCATGACCTTTCCCGAACCGGTGATCGGAGTTGCTATCGAACCATTAACCCAGAAGGATACCGACAAATTAGGTATGGCGTTGAGTAAATTGGCGGAAGAGGATCCTACATTTAAAGTGAAAACCGATGAAGATTCAGGCCAGACCGTCATCAGTGGTATGGGAGAGCTTCACTTGGAGATCATTATGGATCGTTTAAAGCGGGAGTTCAAGGTAGAGTGTAACCAGGGAGCGCCTCAGGTGGCTTACAAAGAAGCTGTTACAGCTACGGTCGAACATCGTCATGTATTTAAAAAACAGACCGGGGGTCGCGGTAAATTTGCCGATATTGTATTCAAACTTGGCCCTGCCGATGAGGACAAAGAGGGCTTGACCTTTGTAAACGAAGTGAAAGGCGGTAATATTCCGAAAGAGTTTATCCCTTCTGTAGAGAAAGGTTTCAAGGAGGCTATGCGTAATGGCGTGTTAGCCGGATATAATTTGAACAGCTTAAAAGTGACTTTGTTGGATGGTTCGTTCCATCCGGTGGATTCCGATGCATTATCCTTTGAAATGGCTGCCAAAATCGGATATAAGGAGGCTTGCCAGAAAGCCAAACCGGTATTGTTGGAACCGATTATGAAGCTTGAAGTGGTAACTCCCGAAGATTATATGGGTGATATCATTGCCGACCTGAACCGTCGTCGGGGACAGGTGGAAGGCATGGAGTCGAGAATCGGAGCGCGTGTGATTAATGCAAAAGTTCCGCTTTCGGAACAGTTCGGTTATGTAACCGTGTTGAGAACGCTTTCATCCGGACGCGCAAGTTCTTCTATGGAATTCTCTTACTATGCGGAGGTCCCGAAAAATATCGCGAAAGAAGTCGTTGAAAAGAATAATGGGAGATTGGATTTATTGTAATTTAGATATTTACAAATTTTATCATGAGCCAAAAAATTAGAATCAAATTGAAATCTTACGATCACAACTTGGTAGACAAGTCGGCAGAGAAGATTGTTAAGACAGTAAAAGCTACCGGAGCAGTGGTGAGCGGACCGATTCCGCTTCCTACACATAAGGGAATTTTTACTGTGAACCGCTCAACTTTCGTAAATAAGAAGAGTCGTGAACAATTTTTGGTATGCACTTTCAAGAGATTGATCGATATCTACAGCTCAACTGCAGGTACGATTGATGCATTGATGAAACTTGAATTACCGAGTGGTGTTGAAGTGGAGATTAAAGTGTGATAACGGCGAAAACCTATGTCGTTATTAAGAATTAAAACCTATTTAAAAAGAAAATGAAATTACCAGGTTTAATTGGAAAAAAAGTCGGAATGACTTCCGTATTCAGTGTTGAGGGGAAAAGTATCCCATGCACTGTTATTGAGTGCGGTCCATGTGTTGTAACCCAGGTTAAGACAGTCGAAACCGATGGTTACTCAGCGCTTCAGTTGGGGTTTGACGAAAAAAAGGAAAAACACACCACCAAGCCGCTAAGTGGACATTTTAAGAAAGCAGGCACAACTCCGAAAAGAAAACTCATAGAGTTTACAGGATTTGCCGAAGAACACAAGTTAGGTGACGTAATTGACGTACGCCTGTTCGAAGGAGTGGATTATGTAGATGTCGTAGGTACCAGTAAAGGGAAAGGATTCCAGGGCGTTGTGAGACGTCACGGTTTCAACGGCGTCGGACAAACTACGCACGGTCAGCATAATCGTTTAAGAGCGCCGGGTTCTATTGGAGCGTGTTCCACACCTGCCCGCGTATTTAAGGGAATGAGGATGGCCGGTAGAATGGGAGGCGAAAGAGTTACTGTGGAGAACTTGGAGGTTTTGAAGGTAATTCCTGAAAATAATTTGTTGTTGGTGAAGGGATCTGTTCCCGGAACTAAAGGTTCATACGTAATTATTCAGAAGTAATGGAGTTAAGTGTACTAAACATTGCCGGAAAAGAAACCGGCAGGAAGATAGAGTTGGATGACGCTATCTTTGGAATTCAGCCTAATGAACACGCCATCTATCTTGATGTAAAGCAGTATCTGGCAAACAACAGACAAGGTACTCACAAGTCAAAAGAGAGAAATGAGATTTCCGGAAGTACCAAAAAGCTTAAAAAGCAAAAAGGTACCGGAGGTGCGCGTGCGGGTAGCATTAAGAATCCATTGTTCAGAGGTGGGGGGCGTATTTTTGGTCCGCAACCGAGAGACTATAGTTTCAAACTGAACAAGAAATTGAAGAGATTGGCTCGTAAATCAGCTTTGGCGATAAAAGCAAATGCCAATGCCGTAACAGTAGTAGAAGACTTTAGCTTTGAAGCCCCGAAAACGAAGCTGTTTGTGGAGTTAGTGAATAATTTGAAGGTGAATAACGGAAAATTATTGTTGGTTTTGGGCAACGAAGTAAATCAGAATGTACTGTTATCGGCTCGTAATTTGCAGGACGTAGATGTAATGAGAGTTCGCGATATTGCAACTTACAACATTATGAGGGCCAGAAATCTGGTGTTCATTGAAAGTTCGGTACAGGGCCTTAACGAAGTGTTCAATCTTAACGAATAGAAGAAGATGGAAATAATAGTAAAGCCTGTATTAACAGAAAAGATGTCGGCTCAGACCGATAAGTTGCATAAGGTTGCATTTATTGTGGCAAGAGATGCGAATAAGATAGAGATAAAGAAAGCAGTTGAGTCGCTTTATGGAGTGACGGTACTGAACGTGAATACGATCAGATACCAGGGAACGGTGAAATCCAGGTATACCAAAGCCGGTGTAATCTCGGGAAGGACCGCTTCATTCAAGAAAGCAATTGTGACTTTATCAGAAGGTGATAGTATTGATTTTTTTAGCAATATTTAAATAAGATGGCTGTAAGAAAATTAAATCCTGTAACGCCTGGTCAAAGGCACAAGGTGGTAAACACATTTGATCAGTTGACTACAGATAGACCTGAGAAATCATTGTTAAGACCAAGCAGCAAAACCGGAGGTCGTAATAATACCGGTAAAATGACAATGAGATATATAGGTGGTGGTCATAAACAAAAATACAGAGTAGTAGACTTCAAGAGGGACAAAGACAATATTCCTGCGAAAGTAGCGACGATTGAGTATGACCCAAACCGGACTGCTCATATTGCTCTGTTAGTGTATGCGGATGGTGAGAAACGTTATATTGTGGCTCCGGTCGGTTTGACGGCAGGTCAACACGTTGAGAGCGGCAAGGGGATTGCCCCCGAAGTAGGTAATGCGTTATTCCTGTCCGAAATACCATTAGGTACAATCATACATAATATCGAATTAAGACCGGGACAAGGAGCAGTGATGGCTCGCAGTGCAGGTTCTTATGCTCAGTTGGTAGCAAGAGAAGGTAAGTATGCTTCAATTAAGTTGCCTTCAGGGGAGATCAGAATGATTCTGGTGACCTGCAAGGCTACCGTAGGTACGGTTTCCAATCCTGATCATGCATTGGAACGCTCGGGTAAAGCAGGTCGTACCCGTTGGTTAGGTCGCAGACCGAGAGTGAGAGGTGTTGTAATGAATCCGGTGGATCACCCGATGGGTGGTGGAGAAGGCCGTGCTTCAGGAGGACACCCTCGTTCAAGAAAAGGTTTGTTGGCTAAAGGATACAAGACCAGGGCTCCTAAGAAAGCTTCTAGTAAGTACATTGTAGAAAGAAGGAAAAAGTAACTGAGTAATTATTGATGTTATGAGTCGTTCGTTAAAAAAAGGCCCTTTTATAGATTTCAAATTGGAGAAAAAAGTATTGGTAATGAATGAGTCCAATAAAAAGACAGTCGTAAAGACATGGGCTCGTTATTCTATGATTTCTCCTGATTTCGTGGGGCATACGATAGCTGTACACAACGGTAATAAATTTATCCCGGTTTATGTGACCGAAAATATGGTAGGTCATAAATTGGGTGAGTTCGCACCGACGCGTACATTTAGAGGTCACGCTGATAAGAAGAAAAAGTAATGCGTGAGAAGTTAAACAAATGAAGATTGTATTATAATGGGTGCAAGAAAAAGAATAAGAGCAAATCAGATAAAGGAAGCTAAAAAGGAGAAGGCTTTTGCCATTCTTCGCGGTTGTCCTTCGTCTCCTCAGAAAATGAGGTTAGTAGCCGACCTTGTACGTGGAATGGATGTACAAAAGGCTTTGGATACATTGAAGTTTTGTCCTAAGGAAGCTGCTCGTAAAGTTGAAAAGCTGTTGCTTTCTGCTGTTGCAAACTGGAGCGCAAAGAACGAAGGCCAGCGTGTTGAAGATGCTGCTTTGTTCATTAAGGAGATCTTTGTGGATGGTGCCGGCATTCTGAAAAGATTAAGGCCTGCTCCGCAAGGAAGAGCTCACAGGATTCGCAAGAGATCAAATCATGTGACGATTGTGTTAGGAAGTAAAACGGCTGTTGAAAATATAGTAAAGAGTTAAGCATGGGACAGAAAGTTAATCCAATAAGCAATAGGTTGGGAATCATCCGCGGATGGGATTCCAACTGGTTCGGTGGCAAGAATTACGGCGATAAATTAGTAGAAGATTATAAAATCAGAAAGTATCTTAACGCCCGTCTTGCTAAAGCCGGCATCGCAAAGATCGTTATCGAAAGGACCCTTAAGCTGATCACTATCACGATCAACACCGCCCGTCCGGGTATTATCATTGGTAAAGGCGGACAGGAAGTTGACAAATTGAAGGAGGAGCTGAAGAAGATTACCGATAAAGAGGTTCAGATTAATATTTTCGAGATCAAACGTCCTGAATTGGATGCGGTGATTGTAGCTAATAATATCGCCCGGCAACTTGAAGGGCGTGTAGCTTACCGTAGAGCAATCAAGATGGCAATCGCTTCTACCATGCGGATGGGAGCAGAGGGGATCAAAGTATTGATTTCGGGTCGTCTGAACGGAGCTGAAATGGCAAGAGCCGAGATGTTTAAAGAGGGACGTATTCCATTGCATACATTCCGTGCAGATATAGACTTTGCCCAAGGAGAAGCGTTGACAACATACGGTTTGTTGGGTATTAAGGTGTGGATCTGCAAAGGAGAGGTATACGGAAAACGTGAATTGGTTCCGAACTCCTTGCTTGTACCGAAGGAGAGCAACCGGCCTGCTGCTAATGCTTCTGCCGGTAAGAAGGGTGGTTTTAAAAAGAAGAAAAAATAGTCTTTTAATCAATAAATAAAGAGCTATGTTACAGCCGAAAAGGACTAAATACAGAAGACAACAAAAGGGAAAAATGAAGGGATATGCCCAGAGAGGACATGAACTGGCATTTGGATCTTTTGGAATTAAGGCGTTGGAAAACAAATGGATAGAAGGACGCCAGATAGAAGCGGCTCGTGTTGCAGTTACCAGGTATATGCAGAGACAGGGTCAGATATGGATACGTATATTTCCGGATAAACCTATTACAAAAAAGCCTGCAGAAGTGCGTATGGGTAAAGGTAAAGGATCTCCGGAAGGATTTGTTGCTCCGGTAACTCCGGGTAGAATTCTTTTCGAAGCGGACGGAGTTCCATATGCAGTAGCAAAAGAGGCTTTGCGTCTTGCAGCACAGAAATTACCTATTACGACAAAGTTTGTGGTTAGACGTGATTATAAGGAAGAATAGTCATCAGACTATTGATTTTGAAACAAAATTTATTTGTCAGAGAGATGAAAAATTCAGAAATTATAGAATTAGCCACTAACGATCTTAAAGATAGGATAGCTACAGAAAAGGTTGCCTTGAATAAGATGGTCATGAATCATACGATTACTCCTCTTGAAAATCCGATGAAAATCAAGATGGCAAGAAGGACTATCGCCCGGATGATGACTGAATTACGTAAGAGAGAATTAACCGAAAAGAGGTAAAAGCAATGGAAGAAAGAAATCTTAGAAAAGAACGTATCGGTCTGGTATTGAGCAATAAGATGGAGAAATCGATCACTGTTGCCGTTCACTTTAAAGAAAAACATCCGATTTATGGGAAGTTTGTGAAGAAGACCAAAAAATATACGGCTCACGATGAGAAAAATGAGTGTAATATTGGTGATACGGTGAGAATTATGGAGACCCGTCCTTTGAGTAAGACCAAAAGATGGAGATTAGTTGAAATCATTGAAAGAGCGAAGTAATCATGATACAACAGGAAAGTAGATTAACAGTAGCAGATAACAGCGGCGCCAGAGAAGTGCTGTGTATTCGTGTTCTGGGCGGTACCGGAAAAAGATATGCACGCGTGGGCGATAAAATTGTTGTTACTGTAAAGAACGCCCTACCGGGAGGTGAAATGAAAAAAGGCACCGTAAGTAAGGCAGTGATAGTTCGTACAGCAAAGGAGTACAGACGTCCGGACGGTTCTTATATCCGCTTTGACGACAATGCTTGTGTATTGTTGAACAATGCCGGTGAAATGAGAGGAACCCGTATTTTCGGACCTGTAGCCAGAGAAGTTCGTGAAGGTTACACCAAAATAGTATCTTTGGCACCGGAGGTTTTATAACCGGTCACCGGAGGACTTAATAAAAAAAGTAGTGCAATGAACAGAAAGTTTCATATAAAGAAAGGCGATTTGGTTCAGGTGAATACCGGGGTGGACAGAGGAAAACAAGGAAAGGTGTTGGAGATGTTACCTAAAAAAGAGAGAGCCATTGTTGAAGGTATCAACATGATCAGTAAGCACACCAAACCGAATGCCGCTCATCCGCAAGGAGGAATTATCAAGAAAGAGGCGCCGATCCATATTTCTAACTTGAATGTTGTAGATCCTTCGACAAACAAGCCGACAAGGGTTGGGAGGAAAGTCAACGAAGACGGAAAGATTGTGAGATATGCCAAGAAATCCGGAACGGTTTTGAAATAAATCCGGATAGAGATAGCTGAAAAGCAAACACCGTTCTATGATTTAAGATTTATGATTTATGATTGCCCGCAGGTGATCGTAAGTCATAGATTGGAGATCGTAAATTATTTTGATTTTGCATTTTTAATTATACCTTTGCAGCCTTGGATTTAAAAATTGTTTAAGGATGATTTTAAATGAGAATCATAAACCATAAATGAATAAATGAAATACGTACCAAATCTTAAAACAAAGTATAACGAAGAGATTGTACCGACTCTAATGAAAGAGTTCGGATACAAGTCAGTTATGCAGGCGCCCAGATTGGAGAAGATAGTAATCAATCAGGGTGTAGGTTCATCTATTCAGGATAAAAAGATCCTGGAATTTTCAGTAAACGAGATTACTACCATAACCGGCCAGAAGGCCGTAGTTGGTAAATCAACAAAAGACGTATCTAATTTCAAACTGCGTAAAGGGATGCCGATCGGTGTAAAGGTGACTTTACGGAAAGAGCGTATGTACGAATTTCTTGAAAGGCTTATTTGTGCCGTGTTGCCACGTATCCGTGACTTCAAAGGGATCAACAGTAAGCTGGACGGGCGAGGAAACTATACATTAGGTCTTGAGGAGCAGATCATATTCCCTGAGATTGTACTGGATTCAGTGCACAAAATCATGGGTATGAATATAACATTTGTAACTTCGGCTAATACCGACGAAGAAGGTTTTGCTCTGTTGAGAGAATTTGGATTACCATTTAAAAAGAATTAAAATCAAAGAAAATGGCAAAAGAATCGATGAAAGCTCGTGAAGTAAAGCGTGCAAAATTGGTAGAAAAGTACGCTGCGAAACGGGCAAAGTTAAAAAAGGAGGGTGACTATGTTGGATTGAGCCTCCTACCTAAAAACTCCAACCCTATCCGTTTGCGTAACAGGTGTAAGCTGACAGGTAGACCAAGGGGTTACATGAGACAATTTGGTATCAGCAGGATCCAGTTCCGTGAAATGGCTTCCGCCGGATTGATACCTGGAGTTAAAAAGGCTAGTTGGTAACATTAAAAATTGAAAAGAGATGACAGATCCAATAGCAGATTTCCTTACCCGCATTAGGAACGCAGTAAAAGTAGGTCATAAAATCGTGGATATTCCGGGTTCTAAAATGAAACTGGAGATGACCAAAATCCTGAAAGAAAAAGGATATATTTTAAATTATAAGCTCGAGCAGGATGGTGTAAGAAGCAATATTAAAATCGCTCTTAAATATCATCCTGAGACGAAAGTGCCTGCAATCAAGTCGTTGGTACGCGTGTCGAAACCCGGTTTACGTCGTTATACCGGAGTAGAAGAGATGCCTCGCGTATTGAATGGTTTGGGAGTGGCCATTTTATCCACCTCTATGGGCTTGATGACCGATAAAGAAGCTCGCCAGAAAAATGTCGGCGGTGAAGTATTGTGTTATGTGTATTAATTTTTAAAGTGAAGAAGAGATGTCACGTATAGGAAAATTACCCATTCATATACCGAAAGGGGTTACAGTAGCTGTAAGCCCTGAAAATACCATAACCGTTAAAGGACCGAAAGGAGAGCTTCAACAGCCGGTTAATGCCAATATCACTATAAAAGTAGAGGAAAATACAGTGCATATTGAGCGCCATACGGAAGAGAAGAGTCACAAAGCAATGCATGGTTTGTACCGTTCGTTGATCAATAATATGGTTGTAGGTGTTTCTGAAGGTTTTACGATTAAGCAGGAGTTAGTCGGAGTTGGTTACAGAGCAAGTAGCGAGGGACAGATACTGGAACTTGGTTTGGGATATTCTCACTCTATATTTTTTCAGATGCCCGATGAAGTGAAAGTTACGGCTGTAACTGAGAAACGTTCAAATCCGATTATTACGCTTGAGAGTTGCGATAAGCAACTGATTGGCCAGGTAGCTGCCAAAATCCGTTCGTTCCGTAAGCCTGAGCCTTACAAAGGTAAAGGTATTCGCTTCGTGGGTGAACAGATACGCAGGAAGGCTGGTAAGTCGGCTAAAGTTTAATCACCTAAAGTAAGTAAAAGTTATGGCTTTAACGAAGGAAGAAAGAAGACTAAGAATAAAGAGGAGAATTCGTAAGATTATTTCCGGGACTGCCGAGAGACCCCGTTTGAGCGTATTCCGTTCAAACTGTCAGATCTCCGCACAGTTGGTCGACGATAAAGCAGGTAAGACAATATTAGCTGTATCGTCATTGAGTAAAGAGTTTGCTGAGAAAAAGTGTACAAAAACCGAACAGGCTGCTTTGATTGGAACGGCATTGGCTGAAAAAGCAAAAGCTGCCGGGATCGAGACTGTCGCTTTTGACAGAAACGGTTATTTATACCACGGAAGAGTGAAAGCTCTGGCTGACGCTGCCCGTAAAGGTGGTCTTAATTTTTAAAAGTTAACGGGAATGGAACAGAAAATAAATAATACAGACCTGGAATTAAAAGACAGATTGGTTGCCATCAACCGTGTAACGAAAGTGACCAAGGGGGGTAGAACGTTTAGTTTTGCAGCAATTGTTGTCGTAGGAGATGAGAATGGGATTGTAGGCTGGGGCTTAGGCAAAGCCAATGAGGTGACCACTGCTATCTCCAAGGGGATTGAAGCAGCTAAAAAGAACCTGATAAAAGTGCCGGTAGCAAAAGGCACAATTCCTCATGAGCAGACAGCTAAATTTGGCGGTGCCCAGGTATATATGAAACCTGCTTCTTCGGGAACCGGATTGGTGGCTGGAGGTGCTATGCGTGCCGTATTGGAAAGCGTAGGAGTGCGTGATGTATTGGCAAAGAGCAAGGGTTCTTCTAATCCGCACAATCTGGTGAAAGCAACCGTCGAAGCTTTGAAGGAGATGAGAGATGCTCGTACGATTGCCCAGCATAGAGGTGTGAGCCTTGATAGAGTGTTTAACGGATAATTTGAGATATTATGGCAAAGATTAAAATTACATTGGTAAAAAGTAAGATCGGTAGCGATAAGACTCAAGTAGGTACGATACAGGCACTGGGTCTAAAGAAAATCGGCAGCAGTGTTGAACAGGAAGCTACCCCACAGATTCTAGGAATGGTGGCTAAGGTGGGCCATCTGGTTCGTGTGGAAGAGGTAAAGTAATTGTCAAACTATTTTAACGATAATAAAATGGATTTAAGTAGCTTAAAACCGGCCTGCGGATCGACTCATCATGATAAAAGACTCGGTCGTGGTCAAGGGTCGGGAAGAGGAGGTACATCTACAAGAGGGCATAAAGGAGCCAAGTCAAGATCCGGTTATAAGACAAAGATCGGTTTCGAAGGAGGACAAATGCCACTACAGAGACGGGTACCGAAATTTGGCTTTAAAAATATCAATCGAGTAGAATTTAAAGCGATAAATGTCAGTATGCTTCAGGCATTATCTGAAAGAGATAATCTTACGGTTATAGATAAGGAGGTCTTGATAGGCGCCGGCTTAATCTCTAAGAACGATCTGCTGAAAGTGTTAGGAGATGGCGTATTGACGGCAAAATTGGAAGTGAAAGCAGATGCTTTCTCTAAATCAGCTGTTGCTGCTATTGAGGCTGCAGGCGGATCGGCCGTAATATTGTAAGATTAAAAAATCGAGTCTTTAAAGTTGTTTTCAAAAGATAAATATTACTTTTGAAGGCGACTTTAAAATCTCGGATTTAATGCCTTAAAAAGGAAAGAACGTATGAAGTTAATTGATACACTAAAGAACATTTGGAAAATTGAAGAATTAAAGACCAGGATTCTGACGACTCTTGGATTGATTCTTGTCTATAGGTTGGGTACGGAGGTTGTACTTCCGGGTATTGATCCTGCCGGACTAGAGGCCTTAAAGCATCAAACTCAGGGTGGAGTGCTGGGATTATTGGATATGTTTTCGGGAGGAGCATTTTCAAATGCTTCGGTATTTGCCCTGGGTATTATGCCTTATATCTCTGCTTCTATTGTTGTACAGTTGTTAGGGATAGCTGTTCCTTATTTTCAGCGCATGCAGAAAGAGGGCGAAAGCGGCCGGCGTAAAATCAACCAGATTACCCGCTATCTGACATTAATCATATTGGTATTACAAGGTTCTGCGTATCTTACCAACTTGCATGCACAGTTACCGGAGTGGGCTTTTGCGTTGAAAGGCGCTTTCTTCACAGTTTCGTCAGTTATTATTCTTGCAGCAGGCTCGATGTTTGTATTGTGGCTGGGTGAGCGAATCACGGATAAAGGAATCGGTAACGGTGTTTCGGTAATCATTATGATTGGTATTATTGCTCGTTTGCCGTTGTCGCTTTACACTGAGATTACTTCCCGGATAAGCCAGCAGGGGGCGGGTATTATGGCTTTGTTGCTGGAGCTTATTGTGCTGTTCTTCGTATTTTGCGGAGCGATCCTTTTGGTACAGGGTACGCGGAAAGTACCTGTGCAGTATGCAAAAAGAGTTGTAGGAAATAAACAGTACGGAGGCGTACGTCAGTATATTCCATTGAAAATCAACGCTGCCGGAGTAATGCCTATTATTTTTGCCCAGGCAATTATGTTGTTACCGGCATCATTAATTAATTTCAGTAATGCCGAATCTATGTCTGGGTTTGCAGCAGCATTCTCCAATCTTACGGGATTCTGGTATAACTTTACTTTCTTTATTTTGATCGTGGCTTTTACCTATTTTTATACGGCAATCACGGTTAATCCGATGCAGATGGCAGAGGATATGAAGAAAAACGGAGGGTTTATACCGGGAGTGAAACCGGGCCGGAAGACTATGGAGTTTCTTGATACAATTATGTCGCGCATCACTCTTCCGGGTTCTTTTTTCCTCGGGATTATAGCAATATTACCGGCGTTTGCCGTGATAGCTGGTGTTAATAATCAGTTTTCACACTTTTATGGCGGGACGTCGTTGCTGATTTTGATCGGAGTAGTACTGGATACATTACAACAGATAGAATCTCATTTGTTGATGCGTCATTATGACGGATTGATGAAATCGGGACGGATCAAAGGTAAAAACCCCGGCGGCCCGGCTGCATATTAAAAAAAAGTATTACTTTTACGCCATGATTCTTTTAAAGACAGCGGAGGAAATTGAATTATTAAGGGAAAGCAACCTTTTGGTGGGGAAGACTTTAGGAGAAGTGGCAAAACATATTCGTCCAGGAATTTCTACATTGGAACTGGATCGGATCGCTGAAGCGTTTATTCGTGCACATGGGGCTGTTCCCGGTTTTTTAGGGTATCAGGGCTTTCCGAATACGCTTTGTATCTCAATAAATGACGAGGTAGTACATGGAATACCTTCTTCGCACCGTATATTGAAGGATGGTGATATTGTGTCGATAGATTGCGGAACGGTGAAGAACGGTTTTTATGGCGACAGTGCTTATACTTTTGAGGTGGGAGAAGTGAGTGATTCCGTAAAAGAACTATTAAGGACAACGAAAGAGAGCCTGTTTCGAGGAATTGAAAAAGCCGTAGCGGGTTTACGTGTGGGGGATATCGGCTATGCAATTCAATCCTATTGTGAGGCGAAAGGTTATTCTGTTGTCCGGGAGTTGGTAGGGCATGGAGTGGGTAGAAATATGCATGAAGAGCCTCAGGTTCCTAATTACGGTCATCAGGGGTATGGAGTGAAGCTGAAAGAAGGGATGATTATAGCTATCGAGCCGATGATTAACTTGGGAAAACGTCATGTATACCAGGAGAACGACGGTTGGACGATCAGAACGCGGGACGGAATGCCTTCGGCCCACTTTGAACATACGGTGGCTGTAGGAAAAGGTAAAACCGATATTCTGTCGTCATTTGAATATATAGAAGATATATTAAATAAATAAATATGGCAAAACAGCCTTCTATAGAACAAGACGGAGTGATCACGGAAGCATTGTCCAATGCTATGTTTAGGGTGGAATTGGAGAATGGACATGTAATCACTGCCCATATATCGGGGAAAATGCGTATGCATTATATAAAGATACTTCCCGGCGACAGGGTGAGGGTGGATATGTCACCTTACGACCTGACGAAAGGAAGGATAACGTTTAGATATAAAAATTAAATTTTTAAACCATGAAGGTAAGAGCATCTATCAAGAAGCGTTCAGCTGATTGCAAGATTGTAAGAAGAAAAGGCGTTTTGTACGTCATTAACAAAAAGAACCCGAAGTTTAAACAACGTCAGGGTTGAAATCATTTAATCTGTAAAATTTAAAAGAGATTTATGGCAAGAATCGTAGGTGTAGATTTACCCTCGAACAAAAGAGGAGAAATAGCCTTGACCTATATCTATGGTATAGGTAGAAGTAGTGCACGCGCTATCTTATTAGAAGCCGGCATCGATTTTGACACTAAGGTAAAAGACTGGAACGACGATCAACTCGCAGCGGTACGAAAAGTGATTAATACGGAGTACAAAGTTGAAGGAGAGTTGAGATCAACCGTTCAGATGAACATCAAACGTTTGATGGATATCGGTTGTTACCGTGGTATTAGACATCGTTTAGGACTGCCCGTAAGAGGACAGAGTACAAAGAACAATGCCCGTACAAGAAAGGGTAAGAAGAAAACTGTTGCAAATAAGAAAAAAGCAACTAAATAATTGAATTGAATTATGGCAAAAAAGTCTACATCAAATAAGAAGCGGCTAGTTAAAGTAGAAGCCGTGGGGCAAGCACACATTCATTCGTCTTTTAATAACATTATTGTCTCCATGACCAATAATTCAGGTCAGGTGATCTCCTGGTCGTCGGCCGGAAAAATGGGATTCAGAGGCTCAAAGAAGAACACTCCTTATGCTGCGCAGATGGCGGCGGCCGATTGTGCCAAAGTGGCGTTTGACCTTGGAATGAGAAAGGCAAAAGTATTTGTTACCGGACCGGGTAACGGTCGTGAGTCGGCTATCCGTACAATTCACACCAGTGGCATTGAGGTGGCTGAAATCGTAGATGTTACTCCGCTTCCTCATAACGGTTGCCGTCCTCCAAAGAGAAGAAGAGTTTGATTTTATTGTGTGTTAATCATTAAATGAATTTCAAAAATGGCTAGATATACAGGACCTAAGTCTAAAATAGCAAGAAAATTCGGTGAGCCGATTTACGGACCGGATAAGGCACTGGAGCGAAGAAACTATCCGTCAGGTCAGCATGGTTTGGCTCGTCGTAGAAGAAAAATCTCTGAATATGGTGTTCAGTTGAAAGAAAAACAAAAAGCAAAATATACATACGGGCTGTTGGAAAAACAATTCCGTAATTTGTTTGAAAAAGCAGAGCGCGCAGGAGGAGTTACTGGCGAGGTATTGCTTCAGTTACTGGAGTGCCGGTTAGATAATACCATCTATCGTTTGGGCATTGCTCCTACCAGGGCTGCAGCCCGCCAGTTGGTATCTCACCGTCATATCACCGTTAACGGTAGTGTTTGTAATATCCCTTCTGCATTGATCCATCCCGGAGATGTTGTAGCTGTACGGGAGAAATCAAAAGTGCTCGAGGTGATTACCGATTCATTGAGGGGAAACAGGATAAGCAAATATTCCTGGCTGGAATGGGATGCCGCTTCGTTGAGCGGAAAATTGTTAAATGTACCAGAAAGAACCGATATACCGGAAAACATTAAAGAACAGTTAATCGTTGAATTGTATTCTAAGTAATAAACTAAAACATTTATGGCAATATTAGCATTCCAGAAACCGGACAAGGTAATCATGCTTGAATCGACAGACAAATTCGGGAAGTTCGAATTTCGTCCGTTGGAGCCTGGTTACGGAATTACGATTGGTAACCCGCTACGCAGAATTCTACTGTCTTCTTTGGAAGGCTTTGCGATTACCGGCATTAAAATACATGGTGTAGATCATGAATTTGCAACGATTCCGGGCGTGATTGAGGATGTTACGGAAATCATCCTGAACCTGAAACAGGTGAGGTTTAAGAGAAAGATTGAGGACGGTGAGGATGAGAAAGTAACTGTTCTTGTTTCCGGTCAAGAAGCTTTTACTGCAGGAGATATGAGTAAATTTCTGACGGGATTTGAAGTATTGAATAATGACCTGGTAATCTGTAATATGGATCCTACCGTGCATTTTCAGATGGAGGTCACCATTCAGAAAGGACGTGGTTATATTCCTGCAGCAGAAAATATACCGGTAGATGCTGATATGGGATTTATTCCTATTGACGCTATTTACACGCCGATCCGGAATGTAAAATATGAGATAGAGAATTATCGTGTGGAGGGTAAAACAGACTATGAGCGGCTGCTTTTTGAAATTGAGACCGACGGATCAATTAATCCTACCGATGCGTTGAAAGAAGCAGCAAAGATTCTGATTCACCATTTCATGCTTTTCTCGGATGAAAAGATCACATTGGAGACTGAAGATAAATATGGCAATGAGGAGTTTGATGAAGAGGTATTACATATGCGCCAATTGCTGAAGACCAAGCTTGTTGATATGGATCTTTCCGTTCGGGCCCTAAATTGCCTGAAGGCTGCCGAAGTGGAAACACTTGGTGAATTATGTAAATTCAATAAAAACGATTTGTTGAAGTTCAGAAATTTCGGTAAGAAATCGCTGACCGAATTGGAAGCATTGCTGGAAAATAATAACCTTGAATTCGGCATGGATGTTTCTAAGTATAAATTAGACAAAGAGTAGATGTATTCAGGAGGTCTGCGGTATGTCAGGCATTTGAATCCATCTCTCCATTAAAAGAAAAGGATAGAATATGAATCATAAAAAGAAATTTAATCACCTGAGCAGGAAGAGCGCACACAGAAAGGCGATGCTTTCTAATATGGCTGTTTCTTTGATTCTTCACAAGAGAATCAGTACGACAGTTGCGAAGGCGAAAGCCCTCAAAATGTATGTTGAGCCGTTGATTACCAAAAGTAAAAATGATAATACGCATTCCCGTCGTGTGGTGTTCAGTTATCTTGGACAGAAGGAAGCTATTACCGAATTATTCGGCGAGGTGGCTCCGAAGATCGTGAACCGTCCGGGAGGATACACCCGCATCCTCAGAACAGGAAACCGTCTTGGGGACAATGCTGAGACATGTATTATCGAGTTGGTTGACTATAATACGACTTACACTGAAGTAAAACAAGAGGTGAAGAAAACAGCAACCCGTAGAAGAAGGTCTACTGCAAAACCGGCTACGGCAAAAAAAGAAACCGAGACGGAAGAAGTTCCAGTTGAAGAGGCCCCGAAAGCGGAATGATATTACAGAGATTCAGATAAAAAGCAGGTTTTTTGCCTGCTTTTTTTATTAAAATGCAAATGATAGAAAGAAACTATTTTTGCGGGATAAAATGTTAATTTTTTTCTTTTTTTATTGTAACTTGCGCAAATATTTATTGTCGGCGTAGTGAACGTTTATTTCCATAAAATGGTTTTATCGTGAGCTGTGCAAATCATAGTGAAGTAGATTTATTCATTTATAAAAAATAATAAAATGATGCACATTGTTGATATTATCGGAAGAGAGATTCTGGATTCGAGAGGTAATCCTACAGTAGAAGTAGACGTTATTCTGGAGAATGGCGTAATGGGACGGGCTGCTGTTCCGTCAGGCGCTTCTACCGGTGAAAATGAGGCACTCGAACTACGTGACGGGGATAAATCCCGTTATATGGGTAAAGGAGTTTTAAAAGCCGTAGAAAACGTGAATACGGTTATTGCAGAGGCGTTATTGGGTTTTGATGTGACCGATCAAATCGGTATTGATCGTACATTGATTCAGTTGGACGGAACCAAAACAAAAGCGAACCTTGGGGCAAACGCCATGCTGGGGGTTTCACTGGCTTGTGCGAAAGCTGCGGCCAATGCATTGGAAGTTCCGTTGTATCGCTATATTGGTGGTACCAATGCCAAAGTATTGCCGGTTCCGATGATGAATATTATCAATGGAGGTTCTCACTCTGACGCGCCGATTGCTTTTCAGGAGTTCATGATCCGTCCCGTAGGTGCAAAAAGCTTCCGTGAGGCCTTGCGGATGGGAGCCGAGGTGTTTCATACCCTAAAGAAAGTGCTGCACGATCGTGGTTTGAGCACTGCTGTCGGCGATGAAGGCGGTTTTGCGCCGGTATTAAACGGTACCGAAGATGCGCTGGAGTCGATCATTAAAGCGATTGAGAAAGCCGGTTATAAAGCCGGAAAAGATATTATGATCGGTCTGGATTGTGCTGCTTCCGAATTTTACAAGGACGGCATTTATGATTATTCCAAGTTTGAAGGCCCGAAAGGGGCCAAACGTAGCTCGACAGAGCAGGTGTTATATATGGAAGAATTGATTGATAAATATCCGATCGATTCGATTGAAGACGGTATGGCTGAGAATGACTGGGACGGATGGGAAATGTTGACAGCGAAACTTGGCGATCGTTGTCAGTTGGTGGGCGATGACCTTTTTGTTACCAACGTTGAATATCTACAGAAAGGAATCGAGTTGGGATGTGCCAATTCGATCTTGATCAAAGTAAACCAGATCGGCACATTGACCGAAACATTGGATGCAATTGAGATGGCTCACCGGGCAGGTTATACCAGTGTTACTTCTCACCGTTCGGGAGAGACTGAAGACTCCACTATTGCTGATATAGCCGTAGCGACTAATTCCGGCCAGATCAAGACTGGTTCGATGAGCCGTTCCGATCGTATGGCTAAATACAATCAGTTGTTACGGATCGAAGAGGAGTTGGGTGAGCAGGCAAGATTTACCGGGAAGAAGTATAGCAAATAAATAACTGATTTTATCGGGGTTCAAATAGAGCGAGACCGCCATAGCACAGCGGTCTCGCTCTATTGGTGATATTTTGTGTGTGAGATAATTATAAAATTTTTGGCCACAAAGGGATCACAAAATCTGCAAAAAATGGAAGGCGCTTATTATTAATATTTCATTTTTTTGTAATCATCCTTTGCGGTCAAATAGTTTAAATCGTTCAAGTAACTTTATTTCAGCGGTTTAAAAGGGAAGCGGATAATAATCCTGGCTGTTTTCATTCATTTTTCGGGAAATAAAATGTACTTTCATGACTTTATTTCCTTTGAGGATACGTTCAAGGACTCTAAAAGGTTTACCTCCCAGCATTCGTATATGTAAATTTTATATTTGCAGCAATTGTCAGATCGTTGAAATTATTTGCAATATTGTTTTCCTGTAGCCAGTATCTGTTGCTGATATAATTGTACATGTACAATTGATTGCCGTGCAGAAGGCAGATAATCATGCATCCAGTTCATTTGCAGCAAATGTTGTCGCCTGATTAAACTTTAATCCAGGATCAATCTCGATAACATTTCGGATTGGATTATATGGAACTCAAAAACACTAAGAACAAGATCGTACAGATGGCGTTTTCCAGGATTAGCAATATCTTCAAAAACGGTATAACCTGTAGCATCTTCCCCGGTGTAATTTCTGCCGGAATAGATCAATTTGTAGGGAATATTGTTGAAATGAAACTCTTATTCTTGTATATCCCCAAAGATATGCTTACCTCTCTGTTGTCAAAGGTCGCTCTTTTTGTTTTGTGAGAAATGACATATAAAGTCGAGACTAACTCATTATTCTTGATGCTTTAATAGAAGTAGAAAGAATTTTAATTTGCGGGCATACAAATAAGTAAAATTTTCATTAAATTTGAAGTGTTATTCATTGATTTGAAGTTCTTATATGGCGGTTTCGAAAGAAGAGTCCTGATGTACTGAAAATCAATGTAATCATAATCCTCTCTGCATTTGAATGTTGTGTTTGCCGTTCGAATGCTTGATTCGTATAATATATATCTTAAATAGAAGAATACATAAAATGGATTTGAACCTGAATTTGTTTTCGACTAAAGAGAAGTTTGATAAAGGATTGCTCCGGAATATTATTTCGATGTTATCGGTGCATCAGGTGGGTATATGGGAATATGATATCGAGTCGAATCAATTAAGATTTGTGAATGATTTTTTCCGGATACTCGGATTGGATCGAATCGGTGTAAAATGTTCAACTTTAGAAGAACTGTACGAATATATATATCCTGACGATTTGCCGGTCTTTAATAAGGCATTTTCTTCTGTCTCGGCAGTAGCCGGAAGTCATGCTTCGGTCAAATACCGTCTAATAGGTGCCGAAGAGAAAATTATGTGGCTGGAAGACCATTTCTTCTCTTCTGCCGATTCGAAAGGGAAGCCTGAAAAAGTGATGGCTTATACGGTAAATGTGGATTTTCAGCAGGAGCAGGGAGATAAAATACTGAAACTCGAGGATAAATATAGAAAGCTTGTGAACACATTACCTGATTTTATTTTTGTGTTTAACAGGGATTTTGTATTTATCGATGTCATTATGCCTGATGCAATGACGTTGCTTCACTCCAGGGAGGAGTTGATCGGAAGCGATGCACGGAACATTTTCTCGAAGGAGGTGAGTGATTTATATGTCAGCAATATTCGCGAGTGTCTGGATACCGGCCAGATGAAAGAGATCGAATATTACCTGAATATCGGCGAGATCAGATATTATTTTCAGGCGCGTATTGTTCCTTTCGAAGGGGATAAAGTTTTTGCTTTGATCCATGATATCGGCGACCGGATAAAGCGTATGGAAGAGTTGCTCGCAGCCAGGAGGCAGGCGGAAGATGCCGACCGGATGAAGACGGCTTTTCTGGCTAATATGAGCCATGAAATCCGTACACCGTTAAATGCGATTGTCGGTTTTACCGAAATTATCGCCGAGGAAGAGGATGTGGAAGCCCGGGCCCAATATATGGATATTGTTCGGGTCAATAATAATCTGCTGCTTCAATTGATAAACGATATCCTCGACCTTGCCCGTATCGAATCCGGGAAATGCGAAATGCATTTTGAGGATACGGATATAAATATGTTGGTGCAGGAAGTGGAGAAGACTTACCAGTTTAAGATGAAGCCTGAGGTGGAGTTTAACATTGAGCTTCCGTCCGGTGAAATCTGTGTATTTACTGACCATAGCCGCGTAACGCAGGTACTTTTTAATCTTCTTTCGAATGCCGTTAAAAATACAGAGTCGGGTAGCATTACGTTGAAGGTGGAAATAGAGGGTAGCTTTTTGAAATTTTCTGTTATCGATACAGGGTACGGGATTCCGGAAAATAAGCTTAAAACGATATTTAACCGTTTCGAGAAGTTAAATGACTTTGTTCAGGGCACGGGATTGGGTCTGGCGATATGTGAAACCCTTGTAGGGCGCCTTGGTGGGGAGATAAAAGTGGAGTCGGAGCTTGGTAAGGGGAGTACGTTCTCTTTTACAGTCCCTTACCGGAATATCACCCATAATTTGTTGAGGCAGCAAGGGATGAAGGTTCATAGTGCAAAACAGACGATTTCCCAGCGGAAAAAAATTCTGGTTGCGGAAGCCTCCGAGGCTAGTTTCAGTTTTATAAAAGATACACTTGAAAAATCCTATGATATTTTATGGGTTGTAAATGGAGAAGAGGCTATTAATTCTTTTATCCTGGAAAGCCCTGATTTGATTTTGATGAATATACAGTTGCCTGTTATAAACGGTATTGATGCAACAAGGAAAATACGCTCTATTTCATATAGCGTGCCGATCATCGGGATAACAGCAAATGCTTTTTACATGGACCAGCAATGGGCCCTTGAGAGTGGTTGTAATGATATCATATCGAAACCCTATTCGGCTACAAAGCTGGAGGAGATTGTGTTGGCGTTTATATAAGTGGCAGGTAGTAACTGAAGTGGCAGAATATTTTAAATTAAAGATCACTTTTAATTTAAAATGACCTTGCATTTTGTCTTTTTCTTGCCACTTACCACTTGTCGCTCGTCAAAACCATTTTTTCTGCTTGAAGATAACCAGCATGATAATCGCGATGATGATCATAATACCCCAGAGTATAAAGTAACTGTTATGATGCCTTAATTCGGGCATATATTCGAAGTTCATCCCGTAAATACCGACGATAAATGTCAATGGAATGAAGACGGCTGAGAAAATAGTTAAAACCTTCATTACAGCGTTGACACTATTGTTTATGTTGGAATTATAAATATTCTGCTGATCGGAGACCATCGTATAGTATATTTCAATTGCCTCAAGGGCTTGAGTGACCAGACTGTCGAGGTCTTTCAAATAGTTGAACGTACGTTTGTTAATCAGGTTTGAGTCGGAAGCGATAAAACGGGTCATAATCTCTTTTACCGGACGAATATTTTTGCGGATATAAGAGAGTTCGGTTTTATAGTGGTAGATATTTTTGATGATCTGTTTGTCGGCAGACATTATGAAGGCTTCTTGCTCCTCAATGAAATTACCCAATGCTTCGATATTCAATATATAGCTATCGACCAATGTGTCGATGATGGCATAGCAGAGATAGTCGGGGGAGAAGGTGCGAATCCTTGTTAGGCCGGTACTAAGGCGTTTGTATACATCGTCGAAGTGGTTATGGTCGGATTCCTGCAGGGTGACTAAATAGTTTGAGCCAAGAATCATGGATACCTGTTCGATATGTATCTTGTTGGTGCTCTGGTCGTGGTAAAGCGATTTAAGGATGATAAAAATATGCCGGTCGTCTTCAGCCATCTTTGGCCGCTCGTCTGTATTCAATATATCTTCCAGAATAAGCGGCGGGACATCGAAGAGTTGGCCCAACTGCCCAATCAACTGTGTGTTGTGCAGGCCGCGCATACAAATCCATGTTACATGATCATCCGAAAGGTATTTTGGGATATTGTCTAGTGAGTCCAGGTGTTTTTCTTTGATATATTCCTGATTGTATTGTGTTACCGTAATGGAGCTGTGTTCCAGCTTTTGGCGGCCGATAAAGATCAATGAACCGGGTGCAGCCCCTTTGGATTTCTTTTTATCTTTTAGAAAACGAGCCATAATAAATAAGAATTAGAAATATTTTCGTGTCTTATCTCAATTTGTTACAACGGAATGGCAGTCATAACGGTTACAAATCTAAGATATCCCGGACATTTTTTACTATCGGAGTATATTTATTATAAATGCAGATCGGTGTTAAATAAAATATTCGATTTAAATTCAAAATTGATTTTCTTTCCGGTTTATTTGATGTTTTTGGTTGGTCTATTTTGGGCAGTTTTGTTAAAAAGAAGCTAGGATAATTGTATCTCGTTTGTAATCATTATATTAAATGGTCGATAAATTTGTATTGGCAAGCTTGTATAGTATTTGCGATTGCCTATCTTTGTCATGTTGTATAACATAAAGACGAGTGCTTTAAAATAATTAATGTTGTTAATAATTATAAAAAAGTAAAGTGTTTCTATTCCGTTTTCATTTTCAATTCATTAATCATGGGTCAAGAAACAAAAGTTATCGAAAAACAAGATGTTGTGATTCGTTTTTCCGGTGATTCGGGAGATGGAATGCAATTGACAGGACAGCAGTTTTCAGATGCTGCTGCTTTATTTGGAAATGACGTCGCTACGTTTCCGGACTATCCTGCGGAGATACGGGCACCGCAAGGAACTGTCGGCGGTGTTTCCGGTTTTCAGGTGCACATCGGTAGCGATCAAGTGGCTACTCCCGGCGATTTTGCCGATGTATTGGTGGCGATGAATCCGGCGGCGCTGAAAGCTAATTTGCGTTGGATAAAGAAAGCCGGAACCATCCTTGTGGATTTGGATATATTTGACGAAAAGCATATAGAGAGAGCCGGTTATAGCACCAATCCGTTAACGGACAGTTCGTTGGCTGACTATAATGTGATTCTGGTAAAAATGACAACACTTACAACTGAAGCTTTAAAAGATTCCGGCTTGGATCAGAAAGCAGTTTTGAGATGTAAGAATATGTTTGCTTTAGGTATGGTTTACTGGATGTTTGATCGTTCGGTAGAGCATACTAATGCTTTTTTTGATGCGAAGTTTAGAAAGAATCCGGACATAGCTGCCGCCAATAAAACGGTATTGCAGGCAGGGTATAACTATGCCGGAAATACACATGCTCTGGCGGTTCACTATAGAGTGGAGGCCGCTGTAATCAAGAAAGGAAAATATCGTACGATCACTGGCAACAGGGCTACGGCATGGGGCTTGTTGGCTGCTGCCGAAAAGGCCGGCTTACCGCTGTTTTGCGGTTCCTATCCGATTACCCCGGCAACGGAGATCCTTCAAGAATTGGCATTGAGACGTGATTTAGGCGCTAAGACATATCAGGCCGAAGATGAGATTGGCGGTATCTGTACGGCGATAGGAGCCAGCTATGTCGGTAGTTTTGCGGTGACAACCACTTCAGGTCCGGGATTGGCATTGAAATCAGAGGCATGCGGACTTGCTGTGATGGCCGAATTGCCTTTGGTTATTGTGGATGTACAACGAGGGGGACCGTCTACCGGATTACCCACCAAAACAGAGCAGTCCGATTTGATGCAGGCTTTATACGGACGGAATGGCGAGAGCCCGATGCCGGTGATTGCGGCAAGCACTTCTGCGAACTGTTTTGATTATGCATTTGAGGCGGGAAGGATTGCATTGGAACATATGACGCCCGTGATCTTATTGACAGACGGTTTCCTGGCTAACGGCGCTCAGCCCTGGCTGATTCCTCCTATGGCATCTTTGCCCGAGATCAAAGTCAGGATGGCAAAAGAGGGAGAGATATACGAACCTTATGCCCGTAATCCGGAAACTTTAGCAAGAAAATGGGCGGTGCCCGGCACGAAAGGGCTCGAGCATCGTATCGGAGGATTGGAAAAGATGAATGTGACCGGAACGATTAGTTATATTCCTGAAAATCATCAGGTAATGACTGATCTGCGTGATGCAAAAGTGGTGCGGATTGCAAACCATATTCCTGACCAGAAAGTGTATGGAAACCCTGATGGCGGAGAACTTCTTGTTGTCGGCTGGGGGGGGACTTATGGCCACCTTGTGACGGCTGTCAGGGAACTGAGGGCCGAAGGTAGAGATGTAAGTCTCGCACATTTCAACTATATTAATCCGTTGCCTAAAAATACAAAAGAGGTATTTGCCCGGTTTAAGAAGATCGTTGTGTGTGAACTGAATCTCGGACAGTTTGCCGATTACCTGAGGAGTAAGCACCCTGAGTTTACCTATTCCCAATACAACAAAGTGGCCGGTTTGCCGTTCACGGTGATCGAAGTAAAACAGAGTATGGAAAAATTATTACAAAAGTAGGATTTTATGTCAACAATAGAATATACTCCCAAAGATTTTAAAAGTGATCAAGAGATCCGGTGGTGTCCGGGTTGCGGCGATTATGGCATTATCAATTCCGTACAGAAAGCAATGGCTGAACTCGGTTATCCAAGAGAGTCCTGGGCCATCATATCCGGTATCGGATGTTCTTCCCGTTTTCCGTATTATATGAATACGTTTGGGTTTCATACGATTCACGGGCGGGCTTCAGCGATTGCAGCGGGAGCAAAAAGCGCCAATCCTGCCATTAATGTGTTGCAGGTGTCCGGCGACGGGGATGCTCTGGCTATCGGAGGCAACCATTTTATCCATGCTATTCGCCGGAATATAGATATCACGATCCTGTTGTTTAACAATGAGATATATGGTTTAACGAAAGGTCAGTACTCACCGACGACGAAATTGGGTACCAAAACAAAAACCTCTCCCTACGGAACAATCGAACAACCCTTTAATCCGGGAGAGCTGACCATCGGGGCGCAGGGAAAATTCTTCGCCCGTTCCATTGATACCCGGACCAATTTAACAACTGAGGTTGTGGAAGCGGCAGTAAGGCACAAAGGAACGTCGGTGGTGGAGATATTGCAGAATTGCGTGATTTTTGCCGATGGCGTGCATGCAGCCATTACTGACAGAGAGTTTAAGGATGATCGGCAGATTGTATTGAGACATGGCGAACCGATGATTTTCGGTAAGGATAATAATAAAGGGCTGATACTGGATAAATCAGGAAAATTGGAGGTTGTGGAGATCGGAAAAGATGGTATCACAGCAGCCGATTTGTTGGTGCATAATATGAACGAGCCGAATCCTTCTTTGCATTGGATGCTTGTGAATATGAAAGCGCCTGAGCTTCCGGTGGCGCTCGGCGTGATCCGCGATGTCGATGCAGTATCGTATGATGAAGCTTTGGAAGGACAGATCCGGAGTGTCAAACAGACCTCGGATATCCGGTGTATGGATGACCTGTTAAACAGTGGCGATATCTGGGAGGTGAAATAAAATATCCAAAAAGTGATTGGACGTCCATATCCAATCACTTTTTGGATTCAAATATTATCCTGTGATTGATTGTTCAAATCCGAATAGTGTATAATCTACGCAGATATTTCCTGTAGTATCCATTATATCTTGGCGGTCGCGGACTCCATACGGATAATGTTCTTCCCGGCTGAGCGCGCATTGCCAATAACCTACCAGGTCATCTTTGTTCGTCTTTAATTTTTTCCGTAATAAATTGGCTACTACACCTCCTACCCCGATTGCTCCGGCGAGGATCGGATTAACGACAGCCAATGCGGCCTCTACAGTCACTACCAATCCTTTAAAAGCGTTACTATTGACTACTTGATCCGAATCTATTCCTAGCTGGCGTACATCTTTGTCCGATTCAATAACCCATAGTTGCATGTCGAGTCTAGCAGGAATATGCGCACTTTGGTATAGCACCAAACCCGAATCTCCGAAAAACAGAGTTTGGTTGTCTTTTACTCCGTTGATCTCAAGACTGTTGCTTTGCGAAAACTCGTTTACCCCGGACATTATGGTATTTAACAACATGTCCCTGCGTGCTTTTTCATCGGATAAATCGGCTAGATCGGCCAGGGTCAGCGGACTGGTCTTCTCGGTAGTATAACTGTAAATATGCAACTCCGCTTTGTTGAATAGTCCCAGAATGGAGTTCCTAACTTAGCCCGCACAAATAGTTAAGGTTGAATAATAATTTTAACTTTGAAAAATGGGAACAAAAAGACAGTATGACCGGGTGTTCAAGGAGCATGCGGTAAAGATGAGTTATGAGCGCAACAACCTCAA
>JAVBLD010000029.1:0-87404 GCA_031553705.1 Marinifilaceae bacterium
TCCTCTGAAATCTAATTCGTTGCTTTGTCTCATAAGCTATATCGTTTAGGTTAAAATTGAGCGCAAAACAAAGTTAACCAAAACTTTATAGCTTATTTTTTATCCATTAACTGCTCTTCAGACTTTAAACATAGGGATTGAATCATTATATAAATAAAAATTAGTGTTGATCAATATATCTAATTCGAAATCCGAATTATTTACGGATGTTGGTAGCAGAAATGCAAATGCTGATCCGGAGTTTCCGTCATAAAAAGGAAATATCCTAATATATCCATGACCATCCGTTAAAAGGTAGGTATTTGGAAAAATCTATAGAATCCATTCCACCACACCTTAACTGGATGTTTTTAAGTTATCACCAAATATTGGATAAGTATAACATGCATAAATGTATTAAAATTCAATCTTATAACTTATGTTCGGAATCATAATCGCTTCCCTGTTTTCATCCACTCCCCCGGTCTTGAAATTATAACGATATCCGTAAAAATCTTTATAATTCGTAGCATTCAATACCTTAACCGCAAATTCATGGGAAATATTTTTCCGGTTGATTCTATAGCTGACAGTAAAATGTCCTAGAAAAGCCGGCGAAAACTGTCGCGAAAAAGCCACTGTTTCGTTATATACGACATCCTGTTTTGCAATAGAAGCTCCGTTATCGACGGGAGTATAGCGATCTCCTCCCTGGTAACTTAACCGGAGATTCACATCAAATACGTTTTGTTCATTGCGTCCGACCATCCACTCCTTTCCGGTAAGGAAGTTACATGAAAAAATCCGATTATAGCGGGTATCCCGCCAAATACCATCCCCTCCTTTATAACGTGATTCAAACAGCGATCCGGTCAACATAAAATAATAACCTCGTGACATAAATTTCTCGAATGTGACATCAATCCCGTAATTCAGTCCTTTTCCGGTGCTTCCCAATTTCTCATGCACAAACCAGTTGTCTTGCAAGTTGATAAATGAAAAAGAGCTGTCGGCAATTACAGGGACATGATATAGCCGCTGGGCATAGGGTTCCATACGCAAGTGAAAATCGTTCTCCATATTCCAGTCGTAAGAAAATACGATATGCTGCGCCCTGGTGAAATCCAAGTCCTTATTTATATATTCCCCTGATCGCGACCGGATAAAATAGTAGTTCAACATTTCAACACGGCTGTGCAATCCATACGCAAGGGCAAACGAATGACCGGGTGCAAACTGCCATTTCAAGCCCAACCGGGGCTCGATACTGTAATGTCCGTTCAACGTAAAATACTGGCCGACTACTCCCACATTAAGTGTCCATTTATCGGAAAGATCGACCGATGAATTGGAATAAGCCGACAGCAAAAAGCTGAAACCGTTTTCGTCGGCAATGGCCTCCAGGGGCGTATAAGCCGGATCGGCATCCTTCAGCACCATGTCGTACATTAACCCGGTGGCGGTAATACCGGTCTTGTTGGTGTGTCTCGCATTGAATTTTTTATTGTAATAAGAAGAAAATATAAAATTCCAATTCGTTTTTTGAACCACATTCTGTGGTTGTAATTGGATCTGTTTGTCCATCCTTTCCGTACGCATGTCCAATCCGCTGACAGTCATTGCTAATGTGGTCTTCAAAAATCCATTATCTCCCGACATGATTTTATGTCCAACCCCCGCAGCTCCCATATATTGCTTTACATCCTGGCTCTCCTTGTCCTGTAGGTAAACCCATTTCATTGTGTCTACTTCGGCAGTTTGTCCCGAACGGTCGATCAGCCCGATACCCCAAAACGAAAATGTTCCCGCATTTTTTGTCGGGACATTGAATTTAAACGACAAATCCTGATAGCGTGTCCCATTCGCATCGTCAGGCATCAACGGAGAGAGCAGCGACAAAGTAGAATAACGGTAATTGAACAGATAGGAAGACTGCCCCTCTTTTTTGAACGGACCTTCAGAGGCAACGTCAATACCGATCAGACCCAACTGGAAGGTGTTTTCCACTTTCCGATTATTCCCGTTTCTCAGCTTAATGTCGAATACTCCGGAAAGGGCATTCCCATATTCCGCAGGAAATGCTCCAGTGAAAAAATCGGAATTGCCCAAAACCTGGCTGCTCAGTGCGGTCAAGCCGCCACCTCCAAATCCGGTTACCTCGGCAAAATGGTTAGGATTGGGGATCTCCGCCTCTTCCAGTCTCCACTGCAAAAACTTGGGCGCATTTCCCCTTACGATAATACCGTTATTGCCCATATTGCTCCCCACACCGGCAAAAGAAGAGGCTAAACGGGCCGGGTCATCGAATCCTCCGGCATACCGTTTAGCTTCCTCTACACTCAGCATGCGCGCACTGGCAGACGCAGTCTTATTTAACGGTTGTGTTTTATTGATTGAAGATTTAATAACCACTTCGCCAAGTTGACTGATACTCTCCTTCAATGGAATCTCAAGATAAACCTCTTTAGAGGAGGTTAGCACCACCTCTTTAATAATAATAGGTTCATATCCTAAAAAAGTGACCTGGATATCATATCTGCCAACCGGAACACCGGGAATAATAAAATTACCTTTACTATCGGTAGTAGCCCCGACAGTCGGATCAGTCTCAAGCAATATAACCGTGGCAAAAGCCAGAGGTTCGTCGGAAGCAGCATCCCGCACAACTCCCCGGATATTTTGTGCATTTTTCTGCGACCACACTGTCATATAGCAAAAAGCCAGTATACATAATAAAACAAAACTCTTCATGTCCGTATTCAGTATTTATTTTTCGCACAAAATAACGGTAAATAAGAATTTAAAACAATACTGATTTATCAGTATTACTATCATAAATTGATCAACGAATAGTGTTTATATTATCTGACGGAAAATATATTGTTTTCAATGATGATAAGGGGAATGGCAAGGATTTTTGTAGAACCGCCTTAATTTAAAAATATTATTTTCTCGGATTCAAATTTATCATATTTGGCAGAAAGACAAATAAATACTGATTCACAAAACGCTTAATGCTAAATCATTTTCAATATCTATACATTTTTGAGAACAGTATCCCGGCCTTCCCTTCGTTCAAATCCCTCTTCAAGAGTCATCATAATAAAAAAAGACCCTTTCGGATCTCCTTTTCGTGGGCGCTGAGGGATTCGAACCCCCGACCCTCTGGGTGTAAACCAGATGCTCTGAACCAGCTGAGCTAAGCGCCCTTTTGTTTTATTATGACTGCAAATGTAGATGTTTTTTTGCTTCCTCCAAAAGAATCGAATAAAATTTCTAAAAAATATTTGATCTATGGTATGATAAAAAATACTAATTTTCGTCCGTAGAAAGAGAGTAGCAAACCATACCGATTGCTCGCTGATTTTATCATTATAAAACAGAAGATATCAAAACAAATTCTTAATTAGATGAAAACACTTTATGTCTTAGCCTATATTTTTTCTATACTGCTTCTGCCGGAATATCCAACATTGGCTTCTTCTCCTCTGCGGATATGGTATAATAATCCGGCCGGGATCTGGGAAGAGACGCTTCCTTTAGGAAACGGGCGGATTGGTGCGATGCCAGACGGAGGGATATTCGAAGAAAACATTATACTTAATGACATTACACTCTGGGCCGGCAGCTTTCAGGATGCGGACAATCCGGAAGCTGCACGCTATCTTCCGCAGATCCGGCAGCTCTTATTAGAAGGAAAAAACAGTGAAGCACAAGATTTGGTATATAGAACTTTCGTATGCAAAGGCAGAGGTTCCGGATTTGGAAACGGAGCAAACGTCCCGTACGGATGTTATCAAATGCTAGGCACTTTACGAATAACCAGTCCCGGCTCTTTACGATCTATCGACTCAGCTAATCTCCGATATCAACGACAATTGTCGCTAGAAGATGCCATCGCATCCTGCTCCTATCATCTGAATGGCATCGATTATTCCCGGGAATATTTTACCAGTTTTGCAGACGATCTCATCGTTATACGACTGAAAGCAACCCAAAAAGGAGCCTTGAACCTTTCCCTTTCATTGAATCGTCCGGAACGGTTTACGATCGAAACAGCATCAGACGAACTCCGGATGTATGGTAATCTGAACGACGGGTACGGAAAAAAAGGGACGCGTTACAACGCCCGGTTGAAAATAAAATTATCGGGAGGTTTCTCTGTTGTCAACGGGCAATCATTGCAAATAAAACAGGCAGACGAAGTTCTTCTTTTTATCGCAGCAGGCACCGATTATAAAAATCCCAGTTTTGAAAAACAGATCGATCAACATTTACAACGGGTATACAATCAACCCTATCATAAATTGAAAGCCGATCATATCCGGCAATATAAGCAACTTTTCGACAGGGTCAACCTGCAAATAGAAGGTACAGCAAGAAACGATCTGCCAACAGATCAACGCCTGATCGCATTCGCCGGAAAGCCGGATGACAACGGTTTGGTTGCACTCTACTTTCAATACGGCCGGTACCTGCTGATCAGCAGTTGCCGCCCAGGGCTATTACCTCCGAATCTACAAGGGTTATGGGCAAATTCGATTCAAACGCCATGGAATGGCGATTACCACCTCAATATCAACGCCCAGATGAATCTCTGGCCCGCGGAAGTTACTAATTTACCGGAATTACACCTGCCATTGATCGAATTGACAAAAGGATTGGCAGGGCCCGGGTCAAGAACAGCCGAAACCTTTTATAAAGCTCAAGGATGGGTCGCCCACATGATGACCAATCCATGGGGATTTACCGCTCCGGGGGAACACCCTTCCTGGGGGGCGACCAATACCGGCGGAGGTTGGCTTTGTGCACATCTCTGGGAACATTATCTGTTTCAGCCGGATAAGAACTATCTGAAAGAAATATATCCTATATTAAAAGGTGCATCCCAGTTTTTTTTGGATATGTTGATCGAAGAGCCTTCACACGGTTGGTTCGTAACAGCCCCTTCCACCTCTCCCGAAAATGCCTTTTTAATGCCTGGAAGTAACAAAGCCGTCAATATTTGTATGGGACCGACTATGGATAATCAGATCATCCGGGAATTATTCGGAAATACAATTATGGCGGCCCGGCTATTAGAGATCGACACCAGTTTCAGTCGCAAACTAGAAGCTGCCTCTGCCAGACTGTCTCCCACAAAGATCGGTAAACACGGACAGTTGATGGAATGGCTTGAAGATTACGAAGAGGTGGAGCCTCAACACCGGCATGTTTCCCATCTTTATGGTCTGCATCCCGGGAATCAGATTACGCCGGGACAAACGCCCGAACTGGCCGAAGCTGCCCGGATTACTCTGGATAGAAGAGGAGATGGAGGAACCGGTTGGTCAAGGGCATGGAAAATCAATTTCTGGGCCCGTTTGGGCGACGGTAACCGGGCCTATAAGCTACTTACCCAACTGCTTACCCCGTCTAAAACCGCCGGGGTAAGAAAAGACATCGGCGGAACCTATCCCAACCTGTTCTGCGCACATCCGCCTTTCCAAATCGACGGTAACTTCGGAGGATGCGCTGGTATTGCCGAAATGCTGGTACAAAGCCATGCCGGATATATCGAACTATTACCGGCCCTACCCGACCGATGGATGTCCGGCAGTATAAAAGGACTACGGGTCAGAGGCGGAGCTGTCATTGATATCCGATGGAAAAACAAACAGGGGACACATATCAAGCTACAAGCAACCTGTGATAACACATTCCGGATTAAAATACCATCATACACGACCAAAACCCAAGTACGCAAAATACCCAAACAGCAGATTTATAAAGAACCGGAAAAATGGATCAATATAACATTAAAAAAAGGAGAGACCGTGCAAATCACTTGCATCTCTCAGTAACCCTGACCAAGATGATATAATTTCCGGACATTCTTTATATCATCCGGCAAAATGCTATTTTTATACAAAAATAAGGGGACACCATCATAATAAATAATATATGAACGGAATCATTGAAATCGAAGAAATGGTTTTTTTTGCCTACCATGGCTGTTTTGAAGCAGAGCAGGTGGTGGGAAACAAATTTATAGTATATGCCTGCCTTCATTATGATTGTAGCCGGGCTGCCGCATCGGATCATATCGGAGATGCACTCAATTACCAAACGGCCTATGAGATCATCGCCCGCGAAATGCAGCAAGCCGCCCACCTATTGGAAAGTGTGGCTCAAAGGATGATCGATGCCCTTTACCAGGCCTTCCCACAGGCAACTTATATAAAAATAAAGATATCAAAAGTCAATCCCCCGTTAGGTGGTAAAATCGGTAGCACAAGTCTCGCACTGGAGAAATAATCTCACGGTTTTTTGGCTTTTAACAAAAATGATCTATCTTTGCACAGCAAATCAGCCAGGGTCGGTTGGCCGAGAGGTTAGGCAGCGGTCTGCAAAACCGTGTACAGCAGTTCAAATCTGCTACCGACCTCATTTAAAGCTCTGAAACCACAACAAAATCAATGGTTTCAGAGCTTTTGGTTTTTGAGAGGGGCGCATTTATTGCGTAATCGTGATTGAATTGATAAAACTCCATTCAACAGGTGTCACGAAAAATGTAAACTCAAAGCTATACACACTTATCAAAACTTTCCTTATGCCCAAATAGAGGAGCAAAAGGTAACTATTTTACCTCCTCAAAATCGCCAGGTTTCCAACCGCCGTTAAAAGCAGGCGCTTCAGGGCCATATATGCGAAAATATGAGAACCAACCTTTGTTCGGAATGGTTTGTATCCAAACATTTTCTTTACCTTCCGGGGCTTTGGGGCCAAAATACAAATCGATTATTGCGCCTTTTTGGTCTTTCAGCTCAAACATAGAACGTAAGGCTGCTTTATTTTGCTCGGTCGCAATTTCGCTGCGGGTTTCATTATCGTAGATCGTTATAGACCAAAATAACCTGCCGGGTACCGGCTGCGGAACCGTCAATTTATAAGTTTTGCTTCCATCCAAATACTTTCCGGTATTATCTTTTAATCCTAACCAATACAGCGAACCAGCGCCCGGTGCACGGTTGAACATGGCAGGTGATTCGATTTGCGCTTGGTAGAACCATTTTTCGCGGGCATAAAGGTCAACATAATTTTCAGTGTTGAATTTTCCATCGCCGGCATAGCGAAGCACAGCCCATTCCCATTGGCGGTCTTTCCACACAATACGGTCGGTACTGCGGTCAGCAAAAGATTGTACGCGCATGATGGCGCTAGCGGTTTTAGCCGCTTTTTCCAAAATGACTTTCGTACGTGCATCAGGATTAAACGGCTTCCCTTTTTCAATGCCCAATTCGGCTAACTCGCCATACCATGTGCGGTACTCGGGATTAGCAGGTTCTTCGTTGATAAACTTGGCCAAACGTTCCCAGTAGCCGATATTGTCTTCCCAGCGGACAGGAGTAAAATCGCCCGGTTTATCGTTCAATTTTATCCAGCTAAGTTCAGGAGCAGATTTTCCGAAAGGATATACTTTAACCGATCTCATCAGCTTTTCGCCTGTTTCAGGATTATTGTCCAACGGAATGGCACGCAACAACACCAAAACTTGGTTGGTCGTCGATTTGCCCACATAATATCCTGCCGGCACTTTTTCCGTGTAGTTCGGCGGCAAGATAATGTGCTTACCACCTTCTCCTTTATCAGGGCCGGGCATACCGATGTCCATAACCCACAGTTGGTTCATATCATTCACCGCCGACATAATAGGACCTGCTGGAACTTCTATCACAATGGGACCACTGCTGAGGTCGAGCGGAAGTCCGGCATAACGGGTATCCGAGTTAGGTGTAAAAACAATCTGTTCCGGTGCGCCGTCCATAATGGCAAAAGTTTTGTTGGGAACACATCCGGCGGTTATATTTCCATCCCAAGTAGCCAAAATGGATACTGTTGGATAAAAAAAGCGATAAGTCTGGATAGCACGATTCAAGTCGGCTTCATCATATACTTTCTGAATAGTGGCTTCGGTTGGATAACCATTTACAAATTCATATTCAGATGATTTATTTGTGGGTTGTTTTTGTTGGTTGTTGCATGAGGCCACCAACAACGGAATTGCTAAAAGCAATGTTTCAATTTTGAGATTTTTAATCGATTTCATAAACATATTATTTAACTTGTTTTAAACTCCAGGCAGATGATAGCTGCCACTCAGAATCAGGGCTTCGGCAACATACAAACGCGCGGTAAGGTTGAAGCTGCTTTTGGGTGCGAACAGCCAGTTGGATTCTTTGTCTTTGCCCGGATTCTCGTTCCGGATTAAATATCCGGTGAACCGTCTTTGTTATACTTCAACTATATAAACAATAATTATTCTAGAAAGGTTTCATAAAAATACGAAAATATCAGAGCACGGCAAATCCCCTGACCGCAGTAGGAATTTTGCCCACAATACAGAAGACAGAACCATATTTTTCTGTATTCTACTCATCAATACTCTCGTTCTGAAAACGAAAAAATCCTTTGAATAACCGATCCGAATGAATCCTGTATATATACGCCTATTGTTTGCTGGCCGGTACAATGCAAGGTATAGTACAGTCGAAATGTTTCCTTTTTCAGCGGATACAGGAACACTGTTCCATCGTCCACGCGAAGCTCACCCTTTCCGTCCGTTTAAAACATCCTGATGAAAAGCCAAGCTTCCTGCCAGTCGACTCCTTTACAAGCGTATAACGGATCTCAGCCGTTTCGCCCTCGATGATTTTTTCTGCACCGGCATGGTTTCCAAATCAAATGCATAATCCTGACAAATATCCAAATCGTCGTTACAGGCTACGGCCAACAGAACAGTATTATCGCCGCCAATCACGCTGTTACTCCGAAAAAACTTTTTATTTTTCTCACTGTGATTATTTTTTATTAGTAAACCGATTTTACAAATGCAAAAATTTCCCTTTAAGGACATTATCAGAGAGTATCCGGGCATTTTCCGTTCTGTTGTGATTATTATATGATTTTTACATATAAATATCTCATTATGAGTGTATTTTTGGTTTATTTTCTCATCTCGTAGAATAATAGACAACAGTAAAACAGAAGCCTCGCTTTACATCTACTCTCTTAAAGTATGTAACCATCCTGACTCCGGATGCGTTTATTTTTTAATGGATTATAGTTCTTTAATCCGATAATAAATCGAAAACAACTCTTAGCTTACAATAAACCATTAATTCACAGAGGGATGGAAAAGAAGAAAAAAAAGACAAAGATGGCAAAGAAAAAGAATAACGTCATAGTTACTGTCGGAGTGGTCGCCATTTGTATCTTATTATTATGCTGGATTATTATACGCTCAACGCGAATTGGTCAAGAAGATTTTGAAAAACCTTCGACTGTGGAATCTTCTAACTAATCCAATTTCACATTTTCGATAAATTATTGTAACTTTTATTCCATGGATAAAAGTTACAGAAACGCATATTAAATATTCAAATTTTCAAGACGAGACACTTTTCAACAGTACGGAAAACTTGTATTTAAACTCGATTGGGTAGACTGCATACGCAATCCTTCTTCTCCGTAACGGAAATATAATGCAACCCAATATTTTACTTGCCTTTGGTCGGCATCAAATAATTTGGCTGTTGTACGAATAGGAAAATATTCGTCCAGAACCTTTGATACGATCTGTAACCGTTCTGAATAAGGATGTTTTTATACCTCCTGCGTTTGTCTGACATAATTATTCCTTTTTATGTCCAACTTTTAGGGTGCAGTTCATATTTTATGTCCGATTTTCCCATAAATCAGATGATCGACAGAAAAACGCCCTCCTCCCGCTAACAAAAGAACGATGTATATACCCAAATAGAGTACGGCAGGCTCCTTCATCTGGAAGGGATCGTTGGCATGAAAAACAAAAATAGCCACACACATGCCGAAAATAAGCGGTAATGTAGCCAACCGGGTAAAGATCCCGAAAATCAATAGTAACGAACATCCCACTTCGGCAAATATCATCAGCACCAAGGAAAGCGTACTTCCCAGACCGATCGGATCAGGAAAAGCGGCTGACATTGCTTCGAAATTATACAACTTTGCCAAGCCGTGTGTTAACATCATACATCCGACAAACAGACGTAAAAAAAGCATTACCATATTTTGGTTGGTAATAGGCTTAAATACACATTCCAGGATAGTTTTTTTCATATACATACAGTTTTATATTATTCTTTTACCTCGTTTGCATCAAATTATTTAATTTAGTCTGTTAACGTCTATCTTGATTATAAGGTTATACTTTTTTAGTCACATTCACAATCACCTATACGGAATATATCAAAACTCAATGTCAAACTGGCCCGTAACGGATACAGGTTTCCCCCGAATGTATTGTCTTTCACCAGTAAGTCTTTCAACCCGGCGCTGACCCTAAACATCAGATTTAAATGCTTCATAAGTCTTCGTTCATAACCAACCGTAATCCCTCCGTCCCAGGTATTCACTTCCCGGGAAAGATCGAACAACCGTATATCGGCAAGATCGGTAGCTCCCGGCAAGTCAGCCGGATCATACACCTTGCCGTCTGTAGCCAAAGAGTAGAAACCGGCATCGAATATCCAGGAAGCATATACTCCAAACAACAGATCGTCTTTATTCGAATTAAGCCTGTATTTTAAATAAACAGGCAACTGTATACTCTTCAGATCTGCACGAATCTCCATTTTCCCATTATATAACCGTCCTGCCTCAAAAGAAAATCCGGATAAATCACATTCCCCGTTATATTTCAACGGCGTATAAACCACCTCCGATCCGAAAAACCATTTCCGGGTAAAGGGAAATGTCATCTTTAGGCCAAACGTAGAAGCGACATTCACTTTAGAAGCCTCTGAAAAAACCAAGATCCCGGTGCTTCCTCCGGCCTGCAAGGCGAAAGCAGCATTATAATCCCTTTTTCTTACCAATTGACCCGAACTACTAAAAAAGCAAAAAATCAATAATACACCTAACCAAATCTTCATGATCAACATTCATATTTATAATTCCTTTTTAATATCCTCCCGCTTCTATAATTTTTTTCGGAATATCGATATTATCAAGGCTGCCGGTAAATAATCCGGCACCGACACCAATAGCGTAGACCGGCACAGCTCCGGCAGAATGTCCGCCAAAACCCCAGCTTATCATCGCAATCTCATCCAAAATCGAAATCGCGGTAGCAGCCAGCAGTTCATCCTCTGCATATAAACTTTTAACCGTCTCGTTTTTTTTTGTACCAAAAGAACGCTGATATACCGCTTTCAAGCGGTTTTCATATATCATATCCAACTCTATTTTTGTCCAGAATCCCATCTCCTCGCTAAGCAAGTTCCTGACATCTTCCCAGGTAGCTTCCGGTTTCTCCGATCTTAACCTATTTATTTTCAGCGAAAGCACCTCCTTCGAACAGGATTGATGCTGTAATGCACTCAGATTCAAAGCATATCTACCAGTACCTAAGCTCATACCTCCGGTCTCATGGTCGGCCGTCACGACAATTAATGTTTCATCGGGATGTTTCATGTAAAACCGATAAGCCTGTTCGATCGCATCGGAAAAATCAACCACTTCACGAAAAACCGTTCCGACATCATTCTGATGGCATGCCCAATCAATCAATCCCCCTTCGATCATCAAAAAAAATCCTTTTTTATTGTTCCGATTCAAAAATTCTATTGCATTTCCGGTGATTTGCGATAGCGTAAGATCGGTAGGCAGGCGATCAATAGCATAAGGCAACCGGGAGGAATCACACCCTTCTTCCTGTATAAGGATTACCTTCCTGGCATTTGTAACTTTATTCTTAAAATCGACAAGACCTCTCGCTATAACATAGCCTGAGTCCCTGAAAATTGTCAATAGGTTAGGTAGCTCCGGATTTTTTATACTAACCGAGGTCAGTATACCGGAACCGGCATAAAAATCAAATCCCGATTTAGGAAGATCGGTACCGATTTCATAATACATATTGCGGTTAGGCCGATGGGCATAAAACGCAGCAGGAGTAGCATGATTAACACCAACCGTAGTGGTTATACCTACTTTCATCCCTGCTTTTTTCGCTTTTGCGGCAACACTATAAATAGAGACCTGCTGCAAACTATCCATCCCGATGGTTCCGTTCTTTGTTTTCTCCCCGGTAGCCAAAGCGGTTCCGGCAGCAGCTGAACATGTCACCGAGTTATACCGGGAATAGGTCGTTGCAAAGTTCACTACCGGAAATTGAGTGAAAGATAACGGCCTTACTCCTACTTGTCCCTCTAATTCAGCCAGATACATTTCCGTTCCGATAACATGGTTAATTCCCATTCCATCTCCTATGAAGTAGAAAATATATTTGGCTTTCCTCTCCTTCTTTACATTTTTACCTTGCGGAAAAACAGATACTGCAATGATAACCAACAAAACAAAGCAACATATTTTTTTCATTCCTCGCGCTTTATATTCAATACCCTTCAAAATTAGCGATAAAACATGAAAACATCCAACCTAAAAGAATTTATTTTTGTAATTTTGCAAAAAAAATAACACGATGTAACAATGATACAAAAATTATTCTTTACACTTTTATTATCGATTGCAGCAGGCCTGATCATGCCGGCAGCAGCCCAACCCGGTCGGGATTCCAGCTGGACGATAGGTGGAAATACAGCGATCAATTTATCGCAGGTGAGCCTGAGCAATTGGGCGGCAGGAGGAGAAAATGTAGTGGGATTTGACCTGTTGTTTAATTACAATGCCGATTACAAAAAGGAACGGCATTTATGGCAAAACCGGTTGGAAATAGCATACGGACTAAACAAAACTAAAAGTCAAAACACAAGGAAGACAAACGATAAATTATATTTTTCTTCTAATTATGGTTATAAACTTGTTAAAAATTTGTACCTGAGTGCATTATTAAATTTCAACACGCAATTTGCCAAAGGGTATGATTATGGCGTCAACCCCGATGTTTTCATTTCCCGGTTTATGTCTCCCGGTTACCTGCTTACCGGTATTGGAGTTACCTGGACGCCTAAGAAATATTTCACTGCGACCCTGACACCGGCCACCTGGCGGGGAACATTTGTTTCGAGCCGAATTCTTTCCGATCAGGGAGCGTTTGGTGTGACCCCAGGGGAACACCTATTATCGGAGTTAGGAGCCAATCTGAGAATGGAAGCCAATTATGAATTTCTCAAAAATATGAACATTTATTCCCGGCTTAACCTGTATTCGAACTACCTCGATAGGCCCCAAAATGTCGATGTAAGTTGGGATGTACAGTTAAACATGACCATCAATAAATGGTTCTCCGCAAATATTACGACCAATATGCTCTATGACGATAATACCAAAATCATACAAAGCGATGGGACTGCCGGACCAAGGCTCCAATTTAAAGAAACTTTAGGCATAGGCTTCCAGGTCATCTTCTAAAAAATAAAAGGTTGTTCGAAAATGAAAACGGACAACCTTTTTAAATTTTTACACCTCTAGCCGAATATCAGGCTTCCTTCCAATCGTCATAATCGGCTAACAGCTGTTTTAATACGATTATAGCTTCTTCTTCGGGAACAGCAGCCTTAACCATTTGTTTCCCTTTATACAAATTGACCTTGCCGTTTCCGGCCCCGACATACCCGTAGTCGGCATCTCCCATTTCTCCCGGACCATTCACAATACAGCCCATCACGGCAATCTTAAGGGAAGAAAGATGTGCAAATTCCCGCTTGACTTTTGCCACGGTTCCCTCCAGGTCATACAACGTACGTCCACATCCGGGACAGCTGACAAACTCAGCCTTATAGCGTCGCAATCCGGCCGATTGAAGGATATTCCGGCTTAATTCAAGTGGATAGCCGGGATCCGTTATATCGGGAGTTGAGATCCAGATACCATATACCAACCGGTCAAGAAACAGCCCGCCGGTATGGGCAGCTACAAGCAAACTTATTTGGCTGGTATCTGTTCCGTTCGTTTTCGTTTTTATAATTATTTTATTTGCCACCCCGATATCCGTCAATTGCCTTAATAACTGCCTATAAAAGTGATAATTGACCTCCTCCGGTTCGAGCACTACGACGGCATGCTCGTCATTCTTCAATGCCGATACCAAATCAGGAACGACTTCATGCACATTACTTATCCGTACAAATACAGCACTGGTCGATACTGCAGAAGTGAGCTCCAAATACTGTTCCGCTGTCATCAACGGACAAGCCTTCCGGTTGTATATATGGGCCATATCTATATTTTCAACATCAACAATAATAGTGATCTTATCCGATAACTTTGTCAATTCGGGACCAAGTGCTTCGGTATAGATCATCTCAGGCGCCTTCTCACCGGCATATAACAGATCGCCATAAACCGGATCACCGACAGTACCCATTCTGAAACCAAGCTGTTCTGAAACCGTTTCATCAACAACCGGCAACGACGAGATATCCGCAACGATAACCGGTTTGTTATAATGTCCTTTCTGAGGAATACCCTGTTGGCGGTAGTCCGGCCGACATAGCGCAACCAATGTCTTCGCCACCGGGATCTCTGCTTCCGGCGCTTCGGTTAGCGACACCCGGATTGTATCCCCGAGCCCTTCATTCAGTAATGTACCGATTCCGACCGCCGAACGGATACGCCCATCCTCTCCTTCCCCGGCCTCAGTAACCCCCAGATGTAGAGGATAACCGATCCCCTCTTCATCCATCCGAGTGACCAATAAACGGACAGCATCCACCATCACTTGGCAATCGCTCGATTTCAGTGAAATCACCACATTGTTAAAATCAATCTCCTTACAAATGCGGAGATACTCAAGCGTAGCCTCTACCATACCGGCAGGAGTATTACCATACCGGCTCATAATACGGTCCGAAAGCGACCCGTGATTAGTCCCGATCCGGATAGCTGTATGATATTTGCGACAAACATCCAGAAAATCGATAAAAGTCTCCTCTAAATATTCCAGCTCCCGGGCATAAGCTTCATCCGTATACTCCAAATGCTTAAATACCGCCCGTTTATCTACAAAATTTCCAGGATTGATCCGCACCTTTTCGACATAACGGGCGGCAACCCGTGCCGCCCCGGGAGTAAAATGAATATCTGCCGAAAGAGGCGTCCGATATCCCTTTGTCCGTAATGCCGCATGTATATTTTGCAGATTTTCGGCTTCTTTCACCCCTTGTGCCGTAATCCGAACCAGCTCTCCTCCTGCTTCAATAATTCTTACCGCTTGTTCGACACATGCCTCAGTATCCAACGTTGAAATATTTAACATGGATTGTATCAAAACCGGATGTTCCGATGATATGCAAATGTCCCCTATCTGTACTGCTACTGTTTTACGACGCATTTTGACCTGTTGAAAATGAATTTATCTTTAGAACCGCCCGAAAAATATCCGGAAGAATTAATTTAGTTTACCCGTTCTCTTCAAAATATCGTTTTATATTCTGTGTGTTGCGGATATTCATAATATCTTTCCCTTCCGAAGTATATACATATTCCAATTCCTGCTTATATATTTCGACAATTTTATGACGTACCATTTTCGAAGCGGAATTAATAGTTCCGTTCTGCTCACTGAGCGGCTCAGGCAAAATAGCAATTACTGCCGGTAACCATCGCTCGGGAAAAGTACCCTCATATTTACCGTTAAGTCGGTATTCCAACAACTCGCTGTTGATTTTCGCCAACATCAGTTTATACCCTTCGACCGAACCAAGTTCCACGTTTTTATGTGCGACATATTCCTTTAATGCTGTCTTATTCGGAACAACCAATCCGGAGGTATAAGGAGACTGGTTGTTATAAAGCACACAATAGTCGATATAAGGAGACTGCCCGACAATGGCTTCCTCAATCCCTTCCGGACTGAACTTTTCCCCGTCATTTGCAATCAACAATGATTTAAAACGTCCCAATACATATAGCAACCCTTCTTTGTCCATATAGCCCATATCGCCGGTAAAAAGCCATCCTTCGCGTAACACTTCGGAAGTCGATTTTCCATTTTTCCAATATCCTTTCATCACATTAGTACCCCGGAGAACAATCTCTCCCTGTTCTCCGATAGCTACCTCAAGACCGGATTCATTACAGATTTTAAGTTCAATTGGCGTCACCAATTGCCCGGAAGAACCGAACCGGTATAACTCAGGGCGGTTAGAACTAACCACAGGAGAGGCCTCCGATAGCCCGTAACCCTGGTACATCGGTATGCCAAGCGCACAATAGTAGCGCTGCAGTTCTATATCCAATAATGCTCCACCTCCAATAAAAAATTGCAGATTACCGCCGAATGTCTCCCTGATTTTTGCAAAGACCGACAGATCAACCAGCTTTACAAGCGGCAACAATAAACTTTTCCATCCTCTCTTTTTATAATTTCCAAGCCCATTGTAATAATACTCCAGTTTTAACCCCCAACGATAAAGGAATTGGATGATCTTACCCTTTTGTTTGATCCCGGCTTCGATATTTTTACGGAAATTCTTTGCCAAAGCGGGAACACTTAGCAAGATATGCGGTTTCACCTCTTTCAGGTTCATTGGTATATTCCGTAGATACTCCATCGGAGAAAATCCAAAATCCACTGCGGCAAGGGATGCCCCATTATACATAAACGAATAAATACCCACCGTATGTGCAAAACTATGATCCCATGGTAAAAATAGCAATACTCTATAATGTTCCGGTATTTTAATCAGCGTATCGGACTGCAACACATTGGAAACATAATTGCCATGCGTCAGGATAATTCCTTTCGGTTCGGCTGTCGTTCCAGAAGTATACGAGATATTGGCCACGTCATCCGCTTTTATCGACATAGCACGCTCCTGCAATGCCTCATAACCATATTGCTCCAACCAAATATCCCCCTCCTTTTTCAACTGCCCGAAAGAGACTACTTTCTTCCCCGTCCGGTTTCCGTCTAACACGATGATTTTCTCTACCAAAGGCAATTGCTGAGCTATATTCTTGATTATATTTAAATAATAGCCGGAAACGATCACAAAACGGCTATCCGAATGGTTCAACCTGAATGTTAATTCTTTTGCCGTTAACTTAATGCTTAAAGGTACGTTCACACCTCCTGCATACAACACCCCCAACTCGCTACATACCCAATCGTTACGGCCTTCACTCAGCAATGCCACACGGTCGCCTTTCCGAAGCCCTCCGCTCGATAATCCGGCAGCAACCCGCAATACCTGTTCTTTTGTCTGTATATAGGTTGTTGCTGTATATCGCCCCTCCTTTTTTTCCCACAAATAGTTATTATCCGGAAACTTTGTACAGCTCCTTTCAAACAACTCTATAATCGTATTCATTTATCCGACTAAATATTTGGCATTACTCAACTTTAGCAAAAATAGAAAGAAAAACTATAATTAAAAATTAAATAGATGAATACATGATATAAACCCAGTTTTCAATTCCATGTATACGCTCAAAATATAGTTTTTAAATATTACGAGAACTGCGGGATGAGAGTTTTGTACCATCTTAAAAATAAAAAGATCGTGAAATTTCAACTCGAAATTTTTTAAACTTATAACAGACCATCGACATATATATTCCGGCATTTTATTATTTTGTTTTATTTTTTTATCTTTAACCCATCCTATCCTGTGATGGATAATGTAATACAATGACTTTATACTATGGAAAATAACCTGATCATATATAACACACTAACCAGAAAAAAAGAGGTATTCGCACCGTTAAACCCGCCTTTTGTGGGGTTATATGTTTGCGGACCGACAGTATACGGAGATGCCCATTTAGGCCATGCCCGGCCTGCTATCACGTTTGACTTGCTTTTCAGATACCTGCAATATACAGGTTTCAAAGTAAGATACATCCGTAATATTACCGATGTAGGACATTTAGTAAATGATGCTGATGACGGAGAAGATAAGATCGAAAAAAAAGCAAAGCTGGACCAGATGGAGCCGATGGAGATCGTACAACGATACACCAACCGTTACCATAAGAGTATGGAGCAGTTGAATACGTTGTCTCCAAGCATCGAGCCGCACGCATCAGGACATATTATCGAACAGCAGGAATTGGTTAAAAAGATTATAGATAATGGCTACGCATACGAAAGCAACGGCAGTATCTACTTTGATGTAGAGGTCTACAGTAAAAAATATGACTATGGAAAGCTTTCCGGCCGCAAAATAGACGAGCTGTTTACCAATACCCGTCAGTTAGAAGGGCAAGAAGAAAAGAAAAATCCGGCGGACTTCGCCTTATGGAAAAAAGCATCCCCGGAACATATTATGCGTTGGCCATCGCCATGGGGCAACGGTTTCCCGGGATGGCATCTGGAGTGCTCTTGTATGAGTCAGAAATACCTTGGAGACACATTTGACATTCATGGCGGAGGACTCGACCTGCAATTCCCGCACCACGAATGTGAGATTGCGCAAAGTACGGCAGCTTATGGGCATGAAGCGGTGAGATACTGGATACACAATAATATGGTCACCATCAATGGACAAAAAATGGGAAAATCGCTAGGTAATTTTATCACGTTGGATGAGCTGTTTTCCGGTAAAAACAACGTGCTGGAACAAGCCTACTCGCCGATGACTGTCCGTTTCTTTATGTTGCAGGCACACTACCGCAGTCCGCTTGATTTTTCAAATGACGCACTGAAAGCGGCGCAGAAAGGATACGAACGGATGATGGCCGCCGTAAAGGCTTTGGATAAGATTAAAGCAACATCCGAAAATACGGTAGATGTCGACAACCTGTCTACGCAGTGTTTTGAAGCGATAAACGACGACCTGAATACTCCCATATTGATTTCTTGCCTGTTTGACGGTGTTCGTATTATTAATTCGCTGGCCTCCGGAGCAGAAAAAATCGATGAAGACAACCTAGTAAAACTAAAAAAATTATATCACGATTTTATTTTTGACATCCTGGGCTTAAAAAACGAAGAAGGGACGAATGATGCCAGCAGTCAAGCGCTCGGTAAAGTAATTGACCTGGTGATGTCTATTCGGACGGAAGCAAAGCAGAAAAAAGACTGGGCGACTTCCGATAAAATCCGGGATGAGCTGAAAGGGGCCGGTATCATTGTGAAAGACACGAAAGAAGGGTACGAATGGAGCATCGAATAAAAGGTGCAAGGTTCAGGGATATATATTGTTTTAGACTATTAATTATATTGTTATGTGGTATTTTTGTTACTCCTTATGTTTTCTTCTCTTGCTGATTTCGTGCGGAAATAAGGCAAAAAGTACGGATAATATAACTAATACGACCGTCTCCGTTCCGAAAGACGAGATGAAATATGTACGAAGCGTCTCGTTTACTTCGCCTGAAAAGAATAAATTGTATAGCTACAACGACGAATTGAATATTGCATTCGAAAGCAAAGACCGCTTTCCGGTCGATTCGGCACAAATCTTTATAAACGGCCAAAAGATTGCAGTAACCGGTAAAAATGAAAAAAAATACATTTACCGGATTCCGGAACGCAAAACAGGTAATACTACTATAAAAGTAATAGCCTACCACCCGGAAAACAAACAGGGAGTGGCTACGATCACCATAAAAATAAAACCGGATAAAGCACCTCAAAAATACGGTTACGAGATAGTCCGCATACTTTCACATGACCCGAAATCCTATACCCAGGGGCTGGTCTATAAAGATGGTTTTATGTATGAAGGCTCTGGACAATATGGAGAATCGGCTATCCGGAAAATTGACATGACAACCGGCAAAATACTGTCTATGTTAAATATTGATAATCAGTATTTTGGTGAAGGGATTGCCATTTTTAAAGATAAAATATACCAAATCACCTGGAAATCGCAGAAAGGTTTTGTTTACGACTTAAATACATTCACCTTGGAATCGACTTTCCATTATAATTCACAAGGTTGGGGTATCACGACCGCCGGCGAACAACTGATTATGAGTGATGGAACGAACAGATTATATTATGTTGCTCCGTCTTCTTTTAATATTGTCAAAGAGATTGAGGTATACGACAACCAGGGAGAAATTGTCAATTTAAACGAACTTGAATATGTTAACGGGATGATATGGGCAAACATCTGGTTGTCAGATCGTATTGTCGCAATTGATCCGGAAACGGGAGCCGTAAAAGGAGAATTGGATATGACAAACCTGTTACCGGAAGCGGATAAAAAGAAAATCGATAATCAGGATGATGTTTTAAACGGTATTGCATATAACCCTAAAACAGACACTTTTTATCTGACCGGAAAAAGATGGCCAAAATTATTCGAAATAAAAATAAAGAAACAATGATATTACGATTCACAGGTATTTGGTTTTTTTAATCATCATTTTACATCTTATGTTAATCGGAATATTATGGACGTAAAAATAGAAAAATCGTGGAAAGAGTTGCTAAACGATGAGTTTGAAAAACCCTATTTCTCGAATTTAATCTCTTTTGTAAAAGAGGAGTATCAACAGCACCGGGTATACCCTCCCGGAAAGCTAATCTTCAACGCATTTGAGCATTGTCCGGTAGAAAAAACGCAAGTTGTGATTCTCGGCCAGGATCCTTATCATGGTCCGGGTCAAGCGCACGGACTTTGTTTTTCTGTGCCGGAAGGAGTTCTGCAACCCCCATCGTTACAAAATATATTCAAAGAGATTCAAAGCGATATTGGCACACCGGTTCCGAAGTCAGGCAATCTGGAGCGATGGGCTAACCAAGGAGTACTGCTGCTCAATGCTACGCTTACTGTAAGGGCTAATCAGGCCGGATCGCATCAAAACAAAGGATGGGAGACTTTTACCGATGCTGTCATCAGATTGCTCGCCACTAAAAAAGAACACCTTGTTTTTTTACTCTGGGGCTCCTATGCTCAGCGTAAAGGCGCTTTTATCGATACGCAAAAACATCTGGTGTTGAAATGCGTCCATCCGTCCCCTCTTTCGGCCAACCATGGCGGCTGGTTCGGTAACCACCATTTTAGTCAAACCAACCAATACCTCTGTGGGCATGGGTTGGAAAAGATTATATGGTAAGATAAACATTTTTAAGCTGGAGGTTAATATCACTATTGAACAGTCTATCACTTCGCTCAAAGTTCCATATCTTTTTCCTGTTATCGTGTGGTTCTTTGATTTAAAATTTCTAACTTTGAAAAAGGTTAAATGACTCGCTACGTTCTTCGATTCTCTATTGCATCACAACAAGTCTATTACAAATTTAAAATAGAAAACTATGGTTCATTACAAAGAATTAGGATTAGTTAATTCCAGAGAGCTTTTCAATAAAGCAATGAAAGGAAAATACGCCATTGCTGCCTTCAATTTTAACAATATGGAGCAATTGCAGGCTATTGTGTCGGCATCGGTAGAGACAAAATCGCCGGTTATTCTCCAAGTGTCAAGCGGCGCCCGTAAATATGCCAACCAAACGCTTCTTCGGTATATGGCACAAGGGGCCGTAGAGTATGCCAAAGAATTGGGAGTGAATATTCCTATCGTACTCCATTTGGACCACGGAGATACGTTTGAACTTTGCAAGAACTGCATTGACATGGGATTCTCTTCTGTCATGATCGACGGCTCACATCTCCCGTACGAAGAAAACATAGCCTTGACAAGGAAAGTTGTCGAATATGCACACTCATTCGACGTAAGCGTAGAAGGTGAATTGGGAGTATTGGCGGGAGTTGAAGATGAAGTTTCGGCCGAACACCATACCTATACGCGCCCGGAAGAGGTAGAGGACTTTTTAAAAAGAACCGGCGTAGACTCGCTGGCTATCTCGATCGGAACATCCCACGGAGCCAACAAATTCAAACCGGAGCAATGCACCCGCAATGCCGAAGGTATTCTGGTACCTCCTCCTTTACGTTTCGACATCCTGGAAGAGATTGAAAAACGGATTCCCGGGTTCCCGATCGTATTACACGGCGCCTCGTCGGTTCCGCAAGATAAAGTAGCCACCATCAATAAATACGGCGGCAATCTGAAAGATGCCATCGGCATTCCGGAGGAACAACTCCGTCGTGCCGCCGCTTCGGCTGTGTGCAAAATCAACATCGATTCCGATGGCCGTTTAGCAATGACTGCCGCTATCCGGGAAGTTTTCGCCCTGAAGCCTGCGGAATTCGACCCGAGAAAATACCTCGGACCGGCCCGTGACGCACTGAAAGAACTCTACGAACACAAACTGATCAACGTGTTGGGAAGCGCTAATACCGTTCAATAATAAAAAAAGGTGTCGTAAACGACATCTTTTTTTATTTATTTGTCGTACTTTTGTCCCCCTAATACAAAATACACAAATGCGGAAATTAAGAAACATTGCAATCATTGCTCATGTTGACCATGGAAAAACAACTCTTGTAGATAAACTGATTTTACAGGGAAAACTATTCAGAGAGAACGAAAAACAGGGAGGAGAATTAATCCTTGATAACAACGATCAGGAACGGGAACGGGGAATCACGATTCTAGCCAAAAACGTATCTGTTAAATATAAAGACTATAAAATAAATATTATCGACACGCCGGGACACTCCGATTTCGGGGGAGAAGTTGAGCGTGTTCTGAATATGGCCGACGGAGTACTGCTTTTAGTCGACGCATTCGAAGGAACCATGCCGCAAACCCGGTTTGTGCTGCAAAAAGCGCTGGGGCTGGGGAAAAAAGCAATCGTAGTAATTAATAAAGTGGATAAGCCTAATTGCCGGCCGGAAGAGGTACAGGAAGAAGTTTTCGATCTGATGTTCTCGTTAGGCGCCTCTGAGGAGCAATTAGATTTTGCCACGATCTACGGCAGCGCAAAACAAGGCTGGATGTCCGCCGACTGGAAAAAACCGGTTTCCGACATCACGGCTCTTCTGGATGCCATTATCGAAAACATTCCGGAGCCGGAAGTTACCGAAGGGACTCCCCAGATGTTGATCACCTCCCTCGAATACTCTTCATACATCGGACGGATAGCTATCGGTAAATTAACCCGTGGGGTGTTGAGAAACAATATGCCTGTGACACTCTGCAAAAGAGATGGAGTGACAAAAGTAAAAACCCGGATCAAAGATCTGATGCTTTTCGAAGGGCTGGAAAAACAGAAAGTCGATGAAGTACATGCCGGGGAAATCTGTGCTTTGGTAGGTATTGAAGGCTTTGAGATCGGCGATACCGTTGCCGATTTTGAAAATCCGGAGGCATTAGACCCGATCGCTATTGATGAACCGACAATGAGTATGTTGTTCACCATCAACAACTCACCGTTTTTCGGGAAAGACGGAAAGTATGTCACATCCCGTCACATCAAAGAAAGATTGGACAAAGAACTGGAGAAAAATCTTGCATTGAGGGTAGAACCCGGACTGAGCGCAGATTCGTTTGTCGTATTCGGGCGCGGAGTACTGCACCTGAGCGTATTAATCGAATCGATGCGCCGCGAAGGATATGAATTGCAAGTCGGACAACCCAAGGTAATTATTAAGGAAATCAACGGTCAAAAATGTGAGCCGGTAGAAGAACTGACAATCGATATCCCGGAAGAATATTCCGGAAAAGCGATCGAAATGGTCACCAAGCGAAGAGGGGTGTTAACAAATATGGAGACCCGGGACGATCGCGTCCATTTGAATTTCGATATTCCTTCCCGCGGAATCATCGGTCTGAGAAGCAACTTACTGACAGCATCTGCCGGCGAAGCAGTCATTGCCCACCGTCTAAAAGGATACGAACCCTATAAAGGCGATATAGAAATGCGGATCAATGGCTCGTTGATTGCTATGGAAACCGGTCCGACTTATGCCTATGCTATCAATAAACTGCAGGATAGAGGAAAATTCTTTATCGAACCGGGCGAAGAGGTATATGCCGGTCAGGTTATTGGTGAGAGCAACCGTCCGGATGACATCGTACTTAATGTCGGAAAGTCGAAAAAACTAACCAATATGCGCGCCAGCGGTTCCGATGATAAAGTCAATATAGCTCCTCCTATCAAATTCAGCCTGGAAGAAGCGCTTGAATATATCCAGGAAGACGAGTATGTTGAAGTCACTCCGCATGCTATGCGTCTACGCAAAATTTATCTTGATGAAAACGAACGGAAACGGCATGACAAATCGAAGGCTGGAATCGCCGGATAATAATGCAAAACAGCCTGAAATTCCGGCTGTTTTGCATTGGGCACTCTATCTTGAAAGTACACACACCTTTCGCTCAACCTTCCTTTTACCGTTAGTAAAAAGTAACTCGGCATATACCACATAGATCCCGGAAGCAAGCAGGCGCCCGTCGTTCCTTGCCCATTCCAGGTATAACGCTCCGAGGACATAATTCGAGTCCCATTTACCACTTTCTTTACAGGTTGACCTGCCGAGTTGCATATAAATAGTCTTAATGTGTAGCTCTTTTCATCAAAATTCGCCACAATCTGAAGCTCATCCTCATAACCATCTCCATTAGGGGTAAAAATCTCCGGTGATATATCGACAAATGATTGGAAACTCTTTTTATCACCAGGTTTCTCCTTATCACGGGATCTGTTTCTCCATCCAGGACTCCCATATCCTCCGGCCTCATCTCCCCCGGCAGAGGTCCAGGCATCCGGCAAAGGGCTCTCCAAATCATAGTCCGTACGTTCAAGTGCCACTCCCTTTGTCCTGATAACACGGGGATCATGTAATCCTTTATGGAAATATAATTCATCCAATACTAAACTGTCCTGCCGGAGTACTGCAACGCACCCTTCGCTATTTGACAATTGCAACATTGCACTGATTTGCAAATAATTACCTGGATTATGGTAGGTGTACCGGCTCATAATCTCTTCCGGATCCGAACATATCCAGACCAAACTGTCGGGTTCAAGCACGACATCGGAATCGGAAACCCGTTTCAGTAACGTCAATTTCCGGGCATCGTTGATCTTTCCAATCCTTATATTATATAGATTTATCCGCTTATTGCTATTATTATATAACTCGATATATTCGGCCGTCGCCGGATCGGCATCATATAACACCTCACTCAGCAGTATATCTCCAAGGTCTGTCTCGGCAAAAAGAAATAATCCTATTGTTGTATCCTTCATCGTATTTCCGGAAAGATCTTTTAGTCCGGCTACCTGTAAGTAATACGGTTTATTCGGCTCCAAGGCAACACAATATTGCAGATACACTTCATTGTATCTTACTTTAACACTATCCGGAATGTCCGTTCCATTCAATCGGTAACATTGATTCCCCTGAGCCAAAGCTCCATACAACTCTTCGCTGAAAACAAGCACAATTCGATACTTATCTGTCACTGTGCAAGAGACAAACCTAGGCGGGGTTGTATCAGGAGATAAGAGATAAACCGAATTCTCCTGGCCGGGAGTTCCTCCCCGTACATTCTGGGACTCATACCAATTGAATATTTGCGGTAAGGCAACTGCCGGATCGATTCGCTCCAACGAGTAACCGCCTTTTCGTTTTTGCACATCCCGAATCCACTCCTGCCGGTAAGTTACCGTATCGATTATCAAGCCTCCCTTGGTCTGAAGTGCCAAAGGGGCTCCGGCATCAAGTAATGAGAAACCCTTTATCCTATAAGCCTTTCCATAAACCGACAATGTATCGACTCCGGCCAAACGGCACAAAATCAGATACCCGCCGGCATCCAGAGTATCACAGATATAATCGGCGATCTCCCCACGATATCGGTACGCCACACTGTCTAACCGCACAGCACAGCCCTGCTGGTTGTATATCTCTATATATTCTTCTGCCGGCAAACCTATTCCCCCAAGCGGTTTAAACATAATCTCATTAATACAGATATCACCGGGACGAACGGAAGCGATACAGGAAAACACGATCGGCCGGGTAACAACTACCTCGCCGGAGATTGCGGTCATATCTTTTACTTCCAGCACGTAATTCCCTGTCTGCAAAGTAGTACATAGCATCACTGAAAAAGGATTTATGAGCCTGATGCTATCTACCCGATGCTCTACACTAGTTCCATATTTCAGCATATAATTACCGGAAGCGGCAAAAACAGCCTTTTCTATCGGTAGCGTATAATGTAATTCAATCCCCCGGTCTGGTATAATTCTGAAATCTGAAAAAACTGCCTGCACAAAGGAAGATTCCATCATAAGATTATCTGCCTTCAATTTACCGGCACGAGTTTCCGTATAATTAAACATTAATCCGGAGAACAATTTTTTACCTAAAAACTCTTGCGGAACAATATGTTTAACCTCCATGACCTTATTCCCCCCAAGAAAAACAACTAATCCGTCCAATCTATTATAAGTTATTTTGATCGGGTAAACCGTATTTTTGTCCCAAATAGCGGTTCCCCTGACTAAAACCGTTGTCTTACCGGAACGAAATTCCACCAGGCTCAAATTATTCGCTCCTGAGCCGTTCACCATAAAATAGAGCCCTTCTGTAGCTGCTGCATCCGGAGTTCCCGCTAATAAGTAGAACCGGAAATAATTATTCGTACTTAACGTGTAATCACGCATCTCAATATCTGCCGACCATTCAAACTGTTTAAAGGAAAAAGCGGATGTATCCACTTCATGCATAAAATAACTTACTCCGGCAATCTGCTGCAGGCTGTGTTTCAGCCATCCCTCTCCTATCGTCCAATCTTCTTGTCCAAGCCAACCGACAGGAGATTCCTCAAACGTTTCATTATATATTGCTGTTTTCTGCGCACAAGTTGCATGTATAGAAAATAGCAAAAAAGACCTATACCATAGTTTCGCATATCTATTCTGATTATATTTGGAAAAAGACAGATGTAAATATATGGAAAAATATTATAATTATACGCATTAAAAATATGGTATACGTGTATTTTATGAAAATAATCCATATTCTTTTGCTTGATTTATGGGATTGCGTATATTTGGTAAGCTGTATTCCAACCACTAAAAAATCCTAATGACACTACTAAAAATGAATGAAATATGACAGAATCAGATACTATAAAAGAAAAAACTCAAAAAAAATATGTATCCCGAACACCATCGGCCTTAATTAACAATGATTCTGAAAAGCTGAAACCACTATTTATTCCATGTTATCTGTTTATTATCGGTATTATAGTTCTTTCCGGTGTTCATTTAATTGATCCGGCATTATTGGAAAGCGCAAACTGGAAACAGAATACGATTTGGAGTTTACTTATCCTTTTCGGACTAATGCCTCCCGGTATGCGTAACAGAAAAGAGATCTGGATGGTCATGGGTTACACTGCCGCATTCTTTATGTTCGGTGGAAGCAATATTTACAGTACCGTAAATATCATCCTGTTGGCTATTAAAACATTCACACCGGTACTTATTCTGTATCAGGCTTGCCGTTTATGGAAAATCCGGAAATTTGATAGGAAATGGTTATTTCTTCTTCCAATAGCTGCACTTACTTGTGTTATTCTGATATTTCCGATTGAAAATAAAAACCTTATTGATAGCGGATGGCAATCGTTAAGAAACTGGTCATGGGAAAATTATCGCTCTGACGACTATTTTCATTTATATTTGGGTTTAATCGGTATTATATCGGGGATTACAGAATTTCTGATTGTCAAACCATACTTACACAAATGATCATCTATGTATAAAATAGCAATATATACTATATTGTTTTTGATTTGCATTTTTTGTTTTAATGTCCTACTGACATTTCTGTCAAAGATTATAATGTATTGTACAATTATTTTCGTAATCGTCGCATTCATTTCAATTCTGTTTGTACCAAAAGATTATCTCCATCAATACTCCGAAAAAGCTGCTTCAACTATCGATAAAATGAAAAAGAAGCTGTAAACATTAAATTCCAATCAAATCAAGATGGATTTATATATGTTGTTAAATATAAAACATCACGTATGAAAAGCGAAAAAAAACAATATACCACTTCCACAATGTTTTGAAATCGTTAATTTTGCTTTTTCAAATAAAGACAATAAGTAAGATAATTATAACAGAAAACTTTAATCTAACACATGAAAGTAGCAGTAGTAGGAGCGACTGGATTAGTCGGCAGAAAAATGTTACAGGTATTGGAAGAGCGGAACTTTCCGGTAACGAAACTTATTCCGGTAGCAAGCGAACGCTCGGTAGGTAAACAGATTCTTTTTAAAGGTGAGGAATATACCATTGTCAGTATGCAAGCGGCCATTGACCTCCGTCCGGCTATAGCCATTTTTTCGGCAGGCGGACAAACTTCTACCGATTGGGCTCCGAAATTTGCAGAGGCAGGTATTACCGTTATAGATAACTCTTCCGCCTGGAGAATGGATCCGACTAAGAAACTGATCATACCCGAAATCAACGCTCACGAACTGACTAAGGCAGACAAGATTATTGCCAATCCGAATTGTTCGACAATACAGATGCTGGTGGCAATTGCCCCGTTGCATAAAATATACCATATCAATAGGCTGGTAGTTTCTACATATCAATCAGTTACTGGGACAGGTGTTAAAGCCGTACGCCAGCTCGAAGCCGAAAGAGCCGGGGAAGCGGTGGAAAAAATTTATCCGCATACGATCGATAAAAACTGCCTTCCGCAATGTGACATTTTTACCGAAAACGGCTATACGAAAGAAGAGATGAAGCTGGTTAGCGAAACCTGCAAAATACTGGACGATCCAACCATAAAAGTCACTGCTACAGCTGTACGAATTCCGGTAGTAGGAGGTCATTCCGAATCATTGAACCTCGAATTCGAAAAGGAATTTGATATCAATGACGTAAAAGACATTCTGAAACATGCCAAAGGGGTAGTCGTACAGGATGACATCCAACACAATCTTTATCCTATGCCGCTTAGTGCCCACGATAAAGACGAGGTATTTGTCGGACGGATACGTCGTGATTTTTCGAAAGAGAAATGCCTGAACATGTGGGTTGTAGCAGATAATCTAAGAAAAGGCGCTGCAACCAATGCAATACAGATTGCCGAATATCTATATCAGAACAACCTGCTTTAAGCAGGTTGTTTATGCAATATGGAGTTCCTCTATCCGGATAATCTCCGGAATCTCGTCCTGTTCACTGCAAACAAAACATTTATAACGGTCATCTATCAGGCACTCCCTGACATACAGCGGCAATAATGTCTCTTCATAAAGAGAGATCCCGCCCGAAGCAAATTCGACAAAAAAGGAAGACAACGGTTTGGTCAGACCAGTGCCTTTATATTTTAAAAAACTCTCTTTCACTGCCCAATAACTAAAAAAACAGTGATCTTGCCGGTCGCCGGAAAGTCCATCCAACATCTTTATCTCTTCCGGATGGAAAAAACGTCTTGCAACTTGCATCCGCGCAGTAGCTATTCTTTCGATATCCACTCCCACCTCTTTATCGGAACATGCACATACAATGTAATCCCCCGAATGCGATAGATTAAAATAAAGGTCCCTTGACGGAATAATATATGGTTTCCCCTGAGGGGTACGTATAAAAGAAAAATCATTGCGTTGTATATCAAAAAAACAAGCCAGTATATGCCTCACCAAGCTTTCCCCCAACAATTTTGTTTTTCTTGCTTTTCCGTTCTTATATCCCAAAACCGCTGCAAAAGTATCCGGGTCAACAAAAGGACGGAACGACTCTTCCGACCGTTCCAAGAAAAAAGTATCCGTAATTTTTATATAACCTATTTTCAGCATATAGTGGTAATATCTTTACCGATAGTAAAAATACAACAAACCATATAATATCAACATGAAATCCCGGAATTTATCATTACAACCCCTGTTTTAGTTAAAAAACAAGATTCTAAGGATATTCCTTTCACAATTATCTCAAAAACATAAATAATATCTTGGAGTTAAAGTAAAAAATGTTTATTTTTATCAACATGAAACTATTTTTTGAGTAGATATGGAAATTAAAAAAACACCCAAAGCAGACCTCGAAAACAAAAAAGGGATTTTCTTTGAAGTAGGCCTTATAGTCACTCTGACAGTTCTTTTATTTGTTTTTGAGAGGAAAACTTCTGCACAGGAAACAGAAAAATTTCAAACTGTAGCAGAAAAGCAACCGGAAGAGGAGATCATTCCCATCACCCAGCATATGATGAAACCTCCCCCTCCTCCCCCTCCAAAGCCAATATTAGCTGACTTGATCGATATCGTTGAAAATGATCAAAATCTTGACGAAAATCTCGAGATTCAGGATATCGATGATAAAACCGATAATAAAAACCAGCCGACTAATGTGAGTGATTTCGGCGAATATGGCGATGAAGAAGGAGAAGCCAATGTATTTATGATCGTAGAGGATATGCCGGTATTTCCGGGCAATGTAACAACATGGATTTCAAAAAACACAAAGTATCCGCAAAGTGCCCTCGAAAATAATGTCGAAGGAAAAGTTTTTGTCAAATTCGTAATTGAAAAAGATGGAAGCATAACGAATGTCGAGATCATTAAAAGCGTGGACGCAGCTCTTGATAAAGAAGCTTCAAGGGTGATCCGTTCGATGCCTAAATGGACACCTGGAAAACAGAGGGGTAAACCTGTACGGGTGAGTTATACCCTACCTATCAATTTTCAATTGCAACGATAGCCGTAATTCAAAAAAATAGTAATACATTTATGAGGTTGTCCTATCTCTATGATTCGGACAACCTTGTTTTTGAAAGAATCCTATATCAAATCTATGGAGCAATTTTTTTATACAAAAAAAGAGAGAGAGAAAGCCATACTGGTGGGAGTAGCACTTCAATCCGAAGGAGTAACCCATGGCATGATGACCGAATATTTGGATGAACTGGCCTTTCTGGCAGAAACAGCCGGGGCCCAAACAGTAAAAATATTTACCCAGAATCTGGACAAGCCAGTGCATGCCACTTTTATCGGGAAAGGAAAACTTGAGGAGATAAAAGCATATACCGAAGACGATGAGATCGACGTTATCATATTTGACGATGAGTTAAGTCCCACGCAATTACGAAATATCGAAGCTATATTTAAAGGAATTAAAGTGCTCGATCGCACAAACCTGATCCTGGATATATTTGCCAAACGGGCGCGTACGGCACATGCCAAAACACAAGTCGAACTAGCACAGTATCAATACTTATTGCCGCGTTTGACCGGGCTATGGACCCACCTTGAACGGCAAAAAGGAGGAATCGGCTTGAGAGGTCCCGGTGAAACCGAAATCGAAACCGACCGCCGGATCATCCGGGATAAAATCACCCGTCTTAAAGACGAACTGGAAAAGATTGACAAACAAAAGATTATCCAACGAAAAAATAGGGGTAAACTGGTGCGTGTCGCACTGGTAGGCTATACCAATGTAGGTAAATCAACATTGATGAACCTGCTTAGTAAATCGGATGTCTTCGCTGAAAATAAGCTATTTGCAACATTAGATACTACTGTCCGTAAGATCGCAATCAAAAATGTTCCGTTTTTGCTGGCAGATACGGTCGGCTTTATCCGGAAACTGCCCCACCACCTGGTAGAGTCCTTCAAGTCAACACTGGATGAAGTGCGTGAAGCAGATGTTATCCTGCACATTGTCGACATCTCCCATCCACAATTCGAAGAGCAGATGAAAATAGTCAACGAAACCTTGGTGGAACTGATAAAACAACCTAAACCAACGATTATAGTATTCAACAAGATTGATGCTTTCCAGTACGTTAAGAAAGAGGAGGATGACCTGACGCCGCCAGAACGCCACAATTACAGCCTTGACAACCTGAAACAAATGTGGATGTCGAAGCAAGACAGCGAAACGGTATATATCTCCGCCACGCAAAAAGAGAATATCGAAGAACTGAAAGAAAAGTTATATAATATTGTGAAAGATATCCATTCGGCACGTTTTCCATATAACGACTTTCTCTATTCGGACTATGATGAAACAGATACGACAATCTGATAAAAGTTGTCACATCTTACTATATTTTGTTTTTTTTTTCAGAATTTTTTGAACAATTGAATTATTTAGTATAGATTTGCACAAATCTATATATATTTACAATTAACCTATTTTGAAATGAAAACAAACGTATTTATCATTTGTCTGGGATTTTTAGTCTTTGGTCTCAATAGCTACTCTCAGGAAAAAATAAAGTTCGGAGAGGTATCTGTTAAAGATCTCGAAATGAATTCCTATACGCCTGAACCGGACGCTCCGGCAGTAGTGCTTTATGAATCGAAAGTATTGAGCTTCGAAATAATTCAGGACGAATTAAAGATTATCACACAATATCATGTGCGTATCAAAATCCTGACCAACGAGGGCCTGGGCCAGGCAAATGCCGCAATAGTTTATCATAATGGTTGGTCGAATATTGAAAGCGACCAGCTTTCAGTACTTAGCGGTTTTACATACAATCTGGAAAACGGGAAGGTACAAAAGATTAAATTAGCAAAAGAACATATCTTTAATGAAAAAGTAAACGATCACTACACCCATACCAAATTTGCATTCCAGTCGGTAAAGCCCGGATCGATCATAGAGTATAAATATCAAATACGATCCAGTCGTTTTTTCGACATTGGAGATCATTATTTTCAACGTTCCATTCCGGTTGCTACGCCAAGTATACTGTTTTTATACCTGAATATTTCCGCTTCAGCAAGGAAACAAAAGGTTTTGAACCGATAACGACCTCCATTGAAAAAGAGAATCAGACTTGGGAATTCACAAAAGGTAATATGAGCCTCTCCTGTGAAAAATTCATATTTGTTGTAAATAATCTGTCTCCGCTCAAAGATGAAGAGTATGTATGGTGTCTCAACGACTTCCTGACGCGCGTGACTTTCGAGTCAAAGGGGATTGATATGCCGCACAGTACGTACAAGGATTACGCAGGTTCATGGGCAAAGATCGAAGAAGAACTCAATACCCATGAGCTCTTCGGAAAGCAATTTAAAACACGGTACTTCAAAAAAGAGGAATTACAAACACTTACATATTCGGATACTTCAAACCTGAGCCGACTTAGGAGTATATATTATATGGTCCGTTCCAAAGTAAAACCTAATAACGAATATACAATCATGGCGTATGCTCCCAAAGAAGCCCTCCGGAAAGGAATCGGTACAAGCGGAGAAATCAATGCCATACTGCTCTCCACCCTTTTGGATGTTGGGTTTGATGCTTATCCGGTAGTCATGAGTCTTCGCTCACGCGGCAGACTTCCGATAACCCATCCGACGCTGGATAGACTAAACTATTTTATAGTAGGTGTGAATATAGGAGATGAAACCTATTATCTGGATGCTATGTCACAATACGGCGATATCAATGTTCTGCCTTTGCCGACGCTGGTAGAAAATGCCAGGACCATACGCAGTCCGTTTTCTTCGTGGGTAAACTTAAGCACTATCGATAAGAGCCATGAAAGACTGCTGATTAAGGCTCAATTCAATGAGCAAGGAATCCTGTCGGGTGACGTAACGGAAGGTAAAAACCTACAATTCGGATACATTTTCCATAATAAATGGGCGAACGAAAAAGAACACCAGAAGTATATCGAAAAAATAGAATCATCGCAAGCCATGCAAATTTCAGATTTTAAAGTCAGTGGTATAGAAAATACAGCAGCTCCTGTCGTTTGTACTTATCACTTTGAAATACCCGATATCAAAGTTGGCGATGAACGTATTTACATTAACCCGCTTATTATCCCTTTACTCACAAAAAATCCTTTTAAAGTTGAAGAAAGAAAGTTACCTGTTGAATTTCCGTTTCCTTCAACACAAACAACTATTGTCAAAATAACTATTCCTGAAGGATATACAATAGAAGAAATGCCTAAATCGTTCCGGTTAAGTTTCGGGGATAAAGGTGATATAACAGTCGTTTATCGTATAATACATAATAACGATGAAAATACGATAGATATCAGCATGCAATATATGATTAACAAAATAGTATATATGCCGCAAGAGTATCCGTTCCTTCGCGATTTTTATTCCCGTTTTACAACACAAAACGAATCCCAAATTATATTGAAGAAAATATAATAGCATGAAGAAAATAATTTGCCTTATTCTAGGATTGTGGGTAATAAGCGCATGGGCTGCAATGGAATATCCGGTTGAATCGATCCCTGTTAAACTCAAAAAAGATGCTCACGCTGTAATCCGTTTTGAAGAACATCTCATAGAACAGAAAGATATCAATAATGCCACAGAGAAAGTGACACGGGTTATTACAGTATTCAATGATAAAGGAAAAAATTATGCGAATATTGCGATATCTCAGGATAAATTTCATGAACTGCGGAGTTTCTCCGGAGAGATCATTCTCGCTTCGGGCAAAGTTCACACCAAGATCTCGAAAAGCGATCTGACGAACATCGCCTTCTCGGAACATCTTGCATCAGACGATTCCCATACATTCTACCTGTGCAATTCTCCTTCTTACCCTTTCACAGTTAAATACACTTATGAGATAAGGTACAAAAACGGAATTGCAACATACACTCTCTTTAGTCCCGGAGATTTTAACATCTCTGTGGAGCAATCAGTCTACCGCCTGATTGCTCCCTCTTCAGCCGAAATAAGGTATAAAAGCAATCCGCTCGCTCCCGAGGTTCAAAAAACAGAGAAAGACGGAAATATAATATATACATGGGAATGCCATGATCTTCAGGCAATACCGTACGAACCATTAGCCCCTTCCATATACAACCTGACACCGATGGTTCATATTGCTCCGGGAAAGTTCTGTATGGATGGAGTCCGTGGAGATATGTCCACATGGTCTTCGACAGGTGCATTTCTAACCCAGTTAATGTCAGAAAGAGATATCCTGCCTCCTTCCGTGACTGCCAAAGTCCAAGAATTAACTTCCGGTATCAAGAATGAGAAAGAGAAAGTAAAATGTATTTATGAATATCTTCAGTCTTCGACCCGTTACGTAAGTATACAACTCGGAATCGGAGGATTCCAACCCATATCGGCAGCTAAGGTAGGTCAGAGCGGATTCGGAGATTGTAAAGCGTTGAGCAACTATATGAAAGCTATGCTGTCAGCAGCCGGAATAGAGTCCAACTATGCCATTGTCCACACTGAAAAAGAGAGGATGATGAAAGACTTCAGCAGCATGGCACAAGCCAATCATGCCATATTAATGGTTCCGCTCGCAACAGGTGATAGCATCTGGTTGGAATGTACCAGCCGGGAGTTCCCGTTTAATTATGCCCATAGCGAAATTGCCGGTCATGATGTTTTGTTAATCAAAAAAGAGGGGAATAGTGCTCTTGCCCGGGTCAGAAGCTTACCCGAAACAGGTAATAAAATATGTAACAGTATCGACATAAAACTCAATGCCAACGGCTCTGCTCTCTCGGTAGTACAAAACGTATACTACAATCACGAAATGGAAAATATGATAAGCTTTGTGACAAGTTTTACAGACAACGAGAAAAAGAACAACCTCGCGGAGAAGCTGCAAGTACAATATCCTGCAATAAGCAATATCCAAACAGAATACATCCGGACAGAACAACCTTGTATAAAAATCACCTATTCGATGCAAGCCGAACGTTATGCCAGTCAAACCGGCTCACGATTCTTTGTCGCAGTAAATCCCTTCAGGAACCAGTTCAGAGATGCTTTTTCCGCTGCCACAAGAACCTTGGATATATATATACCAAAGGCAACCTACCAAACCGACTCGATTTCTTTCGAGATACCGGAGGATTTTACTGTCGAAACGATGCCCCCCTCGGTGGTACTTAACTCCGATTTTGGACATTTTTCTTCGATCTTGACAAAGAACGGAAACAAAATAGTTGCCGTTCAAAGGATAGGTGTCCCTTTAGGCAATTATCCTGCAGCCCGCTACAATGAGATGAAAGAATTCTTTAAAAAAGTGGACGGGTACCTAGCGAGCCGGTTAGTTATCAAAAAAAAATGAATAAAGCAGATTAATTTTAATTTGCTTATTACTTAACTATCAATAAGTAATACTCCTTTTTACCTTTTTGTACCAGAATATATTTGCCGGCAATCAACGCATCCCGATTTATGATAGCTTCTTCTCCCACTTTCTCTTTATTGATACTGACGGCATTTGCTTTTAGAGTTCGCCGGGCTTCTCCCCTGGAAGGCATTACTGTCGTCTTCTCTGTAAGAAGATCCACAATCGAAAAACCGGCATCAAGATCGGACAGAGACAACTCAAATTGAGGTACTCCTTCGAAAATATCCAAAAAAGTCTTTACATCCATATTTTTCAATGTGTCGGAAGTAGCATGACCGAATAGAATTTGTGAAGCTTCCAGGGCCGATTCGTAAGCTCCTTTGCTATGTATCAAAGAGGTTACTTCCTTAGCCAACACTTTTTGCAATTTACGCAAATGAGGTGCCTCTTTATGTTCTGCAATCAGGGCATCGATCTCCGCCGGAGGCAATATGGTAAATATCTTGATATATTTTATAGCATCATCGTCCGAACTGTTCAGCCAGAATTGATAAAATTTATATGGAGACGTACGGGCCGGGTCCAGCCAGATATTACCGGATTCCGTTTTCCCGAATTTGCCCCCATCGCTTTTGGTCATCAACGGCCAGGTTAATCCGTAAACCTCCAACCCTTCTTTACGGCGGATCAGTTCGACCCCGGTCGTGATATTACCCCACTGATCCGATCCTCCCATCTGTAGTAAACAGTTATAATTTTTACGAAGATGCAGAAAATCATATCCTTGTACCAATTGATAGGTAAACTCGGTAAATGACAACCCCTGGCCGGATTCCCCGCTCAGGCGTTTTTTTACCGAATCTTTCGCCATCATATAATTAACGGTTATATGCTTTCCTATTTCCCGGATAAAATCAAGAAAAGAAAAATTTTTCATCCAATCGTAATTATTCAACATAATAGCCGCATTGGAAGCTGTTGATTGAAAATCAATAAATTTCGACAACTGGGCTTTAATGCCTGCCATATTTGCATTTATCGTATTTTCATCCAATAGATTCCTTTCCAAAGATTTACCGCTCGGATCGCCAATCATTCCGGTAGCTCCACCTATAATAAAGATCGGCTTATGTCCAGACATCTGTAAGTGCTTCATCATCATCACCGATACCAGATGACCGACATGCAATGAATCGGCTGTAGGATCTATTCCTACGTATGCTATCGTTTGTTCTTTCGCCAGTTGCTGCTCTGTTCCCGGCATAATATCCTGGATCATGCCTCTCCATTTTAACTCTTCAACAAAATTCACCATATCGTTTCTTTTTTCAAATTTTTCTATGTTTTGCATCCCACACACCTTATCTTAAAAGCGGATTGTATTATATATTTTTTGTGCAAAATTAAGAATAGGATAGAATAAAAAACTTCCCTCCATCGATTCTTCGCTAATAAAGTGATACTTATCGTTCATCGCATCCAGAATAAGTAAAAGGACGCAGATTACCACAAAATATTTTATTATTCCGATCACCAGCCCCAACAATCTGTTAAGCAGCCCCAATGATAAGATATTGATCAACCCGGTCAATAATTTGCCAATCAGATATACCACAATCACTACCAGCAAAAATGTGATACATAATGCAATATATGAAAGATACCTGGAAGTTACATTAAAAAAATCCCGAATAAAGAGCTCTACCGACGATGAATATTTTATAGCAATAAAAACGCCAAACAGCAGCCCCAAAAGAGTCAGCATTTCAATGATCAAACCTTTCGAAAATCCTCTGAAAGCCCCATATATCAAAGACAACAGAAGGAAAAGATCCATGTAATTCACCTTGTCAATTATTTAAGATATTCAAGTCCGACATTATTTGTATTCCGACATTATTTATGGCAGCCAAAGATACAGGTTTATAGCTAATAACAATAAGCTATACGGTATTTTTCAAAACTTCACTGTTCATTTTTCATTTTTTATACTATCAAACTGATAAATTCTTAGTATTTTCGCAAATTGGTAGATTGGATACCTCTATCAAAGAGCATAACCATCTCTATCATGGTAAGATAAGTGCCGGTTGTATACGGCCGGAGCAAAAATTAAAATCAGACATAATGTACAGAACTCACACTTGCGGCCAGCTAAGGCTTGAACACATAAACGAAGACGTCTGTCTTAGCGGATGGGTACAAAAAATAAGAAACCTGGGTGCTATGACATTTATTGACTTGCGCGACAGGTATGGCATCACCCAGTTGGTGATGGAAGAATCGGCTCCTGAAGAGTTGAAAAAACAGATATCCGCTCTGGGACGCGAATATGTTATCCAGATCCATGGCAAAGTTGTCGAAAGAGCCAGTAAAAACAATAAGATTCCTACAGGAAATATCGAGATTATTATTCATACAATCAGCACATTAAGCCATTCGGAGGTACCTCCCTTTACCATCGAGGATCATACCGACGGAGGAGATGAAATCCGGATGAAATATCGCTACTTGGATCTGAGGAGGGCAACGGTAAGGAAGAATCTGGAGCTACGCCATAAAATGGCTAATCTGGTACGCAACTATATGGATTGTCTCGACTTTATAGAAGTAGAAACTCCCGTATTGATCAAAAGCACACCAGAAGGTGCACGCGACTTTGTAGTGCCCTCGCGTATGAACCAAGGACAGTTTTATGCTCTCCCGCAAAGTCCGCAAACATTCAAGCAATTGTTGATGGTATCCGGCTTTGACCGTTACTACCAGATTGTAAAATGCTTCCGGGATGAGGACCTTCGTGCCGACCGCCAACCCGAATTTACACAGATCGATTGCGAAATGTCGTTCGTCGAACAGGAGGATGTACTACATACGTTCGAAGGATTGATCAAACATCTTTTTAAAGTATTAAAAGATCTGGACATGGCGGCTTTTCCACGTATCACGTGGGCGGAAGCCATGGAACGATACGGATGCGACAAACCGGATATCCGTTTCGACATGCAGTTTAAAGATCTGACCGGAATAGCCAAAAACAATGCGTTCGCAACATTCAATGAGGCGGAATACATCGGTGCTATCTGCGTTCCGGCTTGTGCCGAATATACCCGTAAACAGCTCGATGAGCTGGCAGAATTCGTAAAACGTCCGCAGATCGGGGCGAAAGGATTGGTATTTGTAAAATACAACCACGACGGTTCCTTAAAATCGTCGGTAGATAAGTTTTATAGTGAATCGGATCTGAAAAAATGGGCCGAAAAGTGTCAGGCACAACCGGGAGATCTGATTTTGATACTGGCAGGAGTAAAAAAGAAAACGTTGCCACAATTGTCCGAGCTGCGTTTGGAATTAGGGAACCGCCTCGGATTAAGGGATAAACAGGCATTCAAACCATTATGGGTAATCGATTTCCCATTGTTGGAATGGGATGAAGAAACAAAGCGCTTTTATGCAATGCATCACCCGTTTACATCACCGATGATGGAAGATATCGTTTTGATGGAAACCGATCCGGGATCTGTCAGGGCCAATGCTTACGATTTGGTTATCAATGGTGTGGAAGTCGGGGGAGGTTCCATACGGATTTTCGATACTGAACTGCAATCAAAGATGTTTAAATGCCTCGGTTTTACCGAAAAACAGGCCGAGAATCAATTCGGATTCCTGTTAAACGCTTTCAAATACGGAGCTCCCCCGCATGGAGGTATTGCCTTCGGTTTGGACCGGTTGACTTCGTTATTTTTGGGATTAGACAGCATCCGCGACACGATCGCTTTTCCGAAAAATAACTCCGGACGTGATACGATGATTGATTCTCCGGCAGAGATTGCCGAAGAACAATATAAAGAATTGGGGATACAGCCTCGCAATAAAGAATAGTCCCGTTTATCACCTTCAGCACGATCACGTATGTTATTTAAGGATGTAATCGGACACGAAAGCGTAAAAAAGCAGCTTATCACATCCCTGAACTCGGGACGCATAAGTCATGCGCAACTGTTTGCAGGAGATGCCGGTTACGGATCGCTGGCGCTAGCATTGGCATTTGCGCAATATGTATGTTGTACCGGCGACAAAAAGGATGATTCATGTGGAAATTGTCCGTCCTGCAGAAAAATACAAAAAGGGATACACCCTGATTTGCATTTTGTTTTCCCGGTTGTCCGAAAAGCCAAAAGCCCTATTAGCGACGAATACATCAACGAGTGGCGCAACCTGTTAACCGAAACGGCCTACTTTGATTTGTCGGAGTGGTATACCGCCATGGGAGTCGAAGACAATGCTCAGGCAGGTATCTATACAGAAGAGAGTAGTAATATCCTGAGGAAGCTACACTTAAAATCGTTTGAATCCGATTATAGGATCATGGTTATGTGGCTGCCTGAAAAGATGAATGCCGAGTGTTCCAATAAGCTGCTGAAGATCATCGAGGAACCGTTTGATAAAACCTTGTTTCTCATGGTGTCGGAACAGCCGGAGCAACTTTTGAAAACGATACAATCGCGTACCCAGCGGATAAATATCCCCCCGCTGGAAAAAAAACAAATCAGGCAAAGCTTGATCATACAAAAAGGAATCAGTGAACAGCAGGCAGACAAATATGCCCATATTGCTTCGGGAAGCTGGATCAGAGCGCTTCGTTTACTGGACGAGACGGACGAGCAGATATATAATCAGGAAAAATTTGTCAGCCTGATGCGTCTATGCTGGGAAAGAAAAATGCTGCCGGTAAACGAATGGGTAAACGAACTGGCTGACGTCGGGAGGGAACGTCAAAAAAGTTTTTTGGCACATTCTCTACGAATGATACGCGAAAATTTTATGAAAAATTTCAGTATTGACTCGCTAAATTATATGACACAACGCGAACAAGGTTTTTCAATAAAATTTTCTCCTTATATCCACGAAGGAAACGTTACCTCTATTTTTGAGGAGTTTGAACAGGCATACCATGATATCAGCCGGAACGGGAATGCAAAAATTATTTTTACTGATCTTTGTATCAAGGTAATGCAAAATATACGACCATAAACGAAAGTATTTCAAAAAGAAACGTACAATAATATACCAAATAAAACCCGTCTGAAAAGTGAAAACCGATGATCCGGCAGTGCCTTGCACAACAGCTTTTCGACATCATAAAACAAAAAAAAGATGAGTGATATAGATAACGACGTAGAATATCCTGATATAGAGCAACACCCTGCACATCAGGACAAGCTGAAAGATGCTGAAGCAGAGAAAATACAACCGGAAAATCATCAGGAAATTTCTAAAAATGAAATGAATTCCGAGCAACCTAAAGAGGTGCAAGAACAACAACAGCCACACAATAAAATGCTCCGAATACAGGTCCCGACAATCGATCACCGATTGCTGGCAGGTAAGCTCAGTGTATACAATTGGCTGGGCGATTTGCCGCAGGTGGGTTGTACATCGGAGATCGTAGAGGTGAGGTTCAAGAATACACGAAAAGTATTTTTCAGTAATCCGTCACAGTTAAAACTTCAAATCGGAGATATTGTAGCTGTAGAGGCTTCATTGGGTCACGATATTGGAGTGGTCTCTCTGGTAGGCGAATTGGTGAAAGAACAGATCCGTTGGAAACATGTTGATCTGGAGCGCAATCCGTTGAAAAAGGTATACCGCAAGGCAAAACCCCATGACATTGAGAAATGGCAGCAAGCCATTGCATTGGAGCATGACACGATGATCCGTTCCCGAAAGATTGCCGCCGAACTGAATTTAAATATGAAAATAGGTGATGTGGAATATCAGGGAGACAAGACAAAAGCGATCTTTTATTATATTGCTGATGACCGGGTCGATTTTCGTACTTTGATAAAAGTACTGGCTGAAACATTCCGGATCCGCATCGAAATGAAGCAGATCGGAACCCGACAGGAAGCCGGACGCATCGGAGGCATCGGCCCATGCGGATTGAAGCTTTGTTGTTCCACCTTTATTACAAGCTTTGTTTCGGTGTCGACATCGGCAGCCCGTTATCAGGATATCTCTCTGAATCCGCAAAAACTGGCCGGACAATGTGGAAAACTGAAATGTTGCCTGAATTACGAAGTAGATGCATATATCGACGAGCAGAAAGATTTTCCGTCAACCAATACCGTATTGAATACCGGTGAAGGAATGTTATACCATCAAAAAACCGACATCTTCGGCCGGATGATGTCCTACACGTTCGATAAAGAAGGGAAAGGGGCATTTATACAACTCCCGATTAAACGGATCAAAGAGATCATTGCAATGAACCGAAAAGGAATTATTCCCCCTAAAGCCATCGAATACAAAGATATTCAACCGACGGACTTCAAATATACGGATGGTGTAGGAGAAGAGAGCCTGAACCGGTTTGATGAGAAGAAATCGAAAAAGAAAAAGTCGAAAGGAGCTCATCGAAACCACGGAGAGAACAGGGAGGCAAATAAAGAAGAAAAAGGAGAAAAGACCCCACCAGGAGGTGAACATACGGAAAGAAACCATAAAAACAACGGTAATTCCAACCGGCCGTATCATCAACACAGGTCTCATAACAGGCCTCAACAAAAGCCAATACAAAGACCGGAACAGAAAAGGGAACAAAAACCTGAATAATTATGCAGAGCTATCGTCCGAATACCATAATGCCGCCGGCCGTCAAGGCCCTGATTATTGCCAATGTGGCAGTGTATTTTCTAACTATGGTCATTGACAGACGTTGGGGATTATATACTACCGCAAACATACTGGGATTACATTTACCTCAGTCCGAGTATTGGCAACCATGGCAATATATTACCCACATGTTTATGCATGGAAGCATCACTCACATCTTTTTCAATATGTTTGCCGTATTCATGTTCGGACGGATATTGGAAACCGTGTGGGGCTCAAAACGTTTCCTGGTTTTCTATTTTGCAACCGGAATCGGAGCTGCTCTATTAAACAGTTTGATCGGATGGTACGAGATCAATGAAATGCTAAAACAGTTTGAGGCGTTTAAAAATACTCCGGAACCGGGCCTATTGTCCGACTTTGTCCGGGATCACCTCGCCCGCCCCACTGAAGCAGTATGGGAAATCGTAGACGGCTGGACAAATAATCCGAATTCCCCAGCTTGGATACAACAAGGTGAGATGCTTTTTCAGCAAATCATCCACCTTGAAATAAACATCCCGATGATCGGTGCTTCCGGGGCCGTATTCGGCATCTTAGTGGCATTTGGTATGTTGTTCCCGAATACAGAACTATTCCTTATGTTTATCCCGATTCCGATCAAAGCGAAATATTTTGTAATGGGATATGGTTTGATTGAGCTTTTTCTCGGAATACAAAATAGTGCCAGCGACAATGTCGCCCATTTCGCCCATCTCGGGGGAATGCTGTTTGGGTTTATACTCGTAAGCTTCTGGAAAAAAAACCGTAATAGATTCTATTAAAAATTGAGTTTACCTTGAGCCACATGAATTTTATAGCAAATGCAGTGAGTATTTTCCTTTTGCATTACATTCATCAACTTAAAAAACTTTATGGATTATTATAGCAGACATGAATCGGCACACTCAGGAGGGATATGGCGGGGGATCAAAACATCGTTTCTGAAAGGTTCTGCCCTAACGCGGTTGATATATATCAACATAGGCATCTTTCTTCTACTAAAAATCATTTATGTGCTTTTAGGGCGAGGAGATGAAGCTTATCGTACACTGCTGGAGTATGTAGGAGTACCTGCCGATCCGGAATATCTGCTCTACCGGCCATGGACTTTGTTAACCTATATGTTTACCCAGTTCGAGTTCCTGCACCTGCTATTTAATGTGCTCTGGCTGTATTGGTTCGGTAGTATTTTCCTGAACTACTTTTCAGGAAAAAAACTAATGGGAGTTTATTTATTGGGAGGTATTGCGGGTGCCGTTTGTTATATTATTGCTTATAATACGATCCCTTATTTCGCTATTGCCAGATTGTCATCATCGGCGATAGGAGCCTCCGCCTCGGTAATGGCCATCGTATTCGCCGTGTGTACTTATTTGCCTAATCATAAAATTTATATATTCCTGATCGGGCCGGTAAATTTGATTTACCTGGCTATTTTTACGGCTCTTATTGATATCATCAGTATTCCATCGGACAATGCCGGAGGACATATCGCTCATCTGGGAGGAGCGTTTTTTGGTTGTCTTTTTACCTATGGAATTAAACATAACCGGGATATAGCAAGTTGGATTGTTTCTATTTTTGAAAAGATCAGGGACCTGTTTTCAGACAAGAAAAATGTACGGTTAAGATACAAAAAGAACGTATCGGAAATGACCGACCAGGAGTACAATATGTATAAGAAACAACGGGATGATAGAGTCAATGAGATTTTTGACAAAATTTCCCGTTCGGGCTATGAAAGTCTTACTAAAGAGGAAAAAGAGATTCTTTTTAAGGCAGGACGCGACTAAGCGGACAGATTATTTGTGAACCTGCACAAAACACGTTTTGATTAATAAGAATGATTAAGCTACTGGATAAAATCTGTTTTGTAATAAGCATTGGCTTGATGTTCGGATTATTGGGAGCCTATACGGCGTCCTATATCAATCCGAATATCCTTATTATTCCCTCTTTGCTTGGCTTAGCTTATCCATATCTGCTTATCGGCAACATTCTGCTTTTCCTCTATTGGCTCACCCGGTGGAAAAGGACGGCCTGGGTTTCTCTGGTTATTATCCTGTGCGGGATTCCGGCCTTTATGACTTATTACGGAACAAACAGCGAACAAAAGGAACAACAGGCTTACGACCTATCCCTTATGTCTTATAACATTCATTTTTTCGATATTTACGGATGGTCAAAAGAGAAAAACACAAAAAATAAACTCTTCGACTACCTGAACCAATTCCAGGGAGATATCGTCTGTCTTCAGGAATTTCCCGAAAATATTTCGACGCAACAAAAACAAACAATAATTAATAACCTGTCTACTTATCCTTACTTCCACATAGATGAATCAATGGCTTTCTTTTCGCGTATTCCTATTATTCGTTCCGGAAAAATCCTATTTAACAAAACTTACACCAGTTCCTGTACTTACTGCGATATTCTTGTTCCCAGAGATACGATCAGAATATATAATGTCCATCTGGAATCTTACAAAATGGGAAAACGGGAACGGCAATTCATGAAAGAACTTTCGGAAGGTTTACAAGGTAATAACATCACCCATGATATTAAAAACATTACATCCAGGTTAACAAAAGCCAATAAAAACAGAGCAAGACAAAGTGAACAAATTGTATTGCATATTCAAAAATCACCCTATAACGTTATTATATGTGGCGATTTTAACGACACCCCTTTATCTTATACCTACCGGAAAATAAAAGGGCGTTTTAAAGATAGCTTCATAGAGAAAGGGCGCGGAATAGGCAATACCTATATTGGGGAGTTTCCCTCTTTTAGAATTGACTACATACTGCATACCCCCGCATTTAAAACAATCAGCTATAAAAGAGATAACATCCTGCTATCTGATCATTATCCGGTCACAGCCAAGATTAAGATAAAAAAAGAGTGCGAGGCAAAAGCGGATTGAAGTTAAATACAACAATATTTTTGCAATTTGAAGAAATAGTATAAATTTGCAGCATAAAGAATATAACGGGGGATTAGCTCAGTTGGCTAGAGCGCTTGCATGGCATGCAAGAGGTCGTCGGTTCGAGCCCGATATTCTCCACAAATAGAGGTTATAATACACATTATCAGTGTATTATAATTTCGGTTCTGCAAAATAGCGTTTCTATTCATATTTGCCTCCTTTTTTTCGTTGGGGAACTGAAAACTAAAAGGCAAAAAAAATGGAAACAAAAATTGCAACAAAGCCATATTTAGTTGAGTCTCCCAAAGGATGGTATATTTATCTATCAGTGCGGGATCCTCGGACGGGAAAGATGTATCCGAAGAAAATCGAAAAAGGATTCGCGGCTTGTTTAAATGCTGCTGAGAAAAGGATTCACGCCCAAAAACTTATCAAAGAATACACGCAAAAAATCAAAAACGGATGGGTCCCTTGGCGGGATGAAGCTTCGATATATGAGGATGAAGTAAATTATCATCGGGAGAATATTACGTACAGCAAAAAAAGGAAAGCAGCTAGCACAGTCCGGAGATTATTGTCCGATTTTCTTAGTATAAAGAAGACGGAATTAAAGAAAAAATCATACCTGACGTATCAATCCAAGGTTAGAATTTTTAATCAATTTATAGACAGAAAAAACTATTCTGAGTACGACATTACAATGATTAGTAATAAAATAATTCTTGACTTTTTCGATTTTCTTATTACTACAAAAGGCCTCGATAAAACGTCGATCAAAAATTATAAAACCATACTATCCTGCTTTTTTAATTATCTGTTAAAAAGGAAACTGATACTAAAAACACCTATTTACGATATCCCAAAGGCAAGGAAAATTAAAGATCACGCTCCGCGTCCGATCCTTCAGGATGATTTGAAACTTTTATTAAGTACTATCGAAAAAAAAGACCCTCAGCTTTACCTTGCATGCCTGATGCAGTTTTTTTGTGCGATCCGTCCGGGAGTTGAATTAAGGCTATTAAAAATAAAACACATAGACTTCTGGTCGCAAGTAATAAATATTAATATGCTGGATGCAAAAGTAGAGCAAGAGCGCACAATAAACATACCTGATCAGCTTTTGCAGCTTATTACAAAGACGTACAAACTGCAAAACTATAATAAAGAGATGTATATATTCTCACAGGATCAAAAGCCCGGCGACACACCACTCGGAATTAATAATTTTCGCATGCGATTTAATTACTTCAGAGATAATCTCGAATTAAGTAAAGATTATAAATTTTACTCATTAAAACATACCGGTGCCGGAATGCTACTTGACACGGGCCAAATAACAATCAAGGACCTGCAGGAACACCTGGGACACACAGACATTAACAGTACATTTCACTATATACGAAAGTATAAAGGAAATACTACTAACAAGATTCGCGAAAATTTTCCTAATCCGTACGACACATTTAAAGTTTAGTCACTTTAAATCAGGATTCAATGTATTCATTCAATAATCCTTTCTTCTCAATAAAACTGTATGCATGCAATTTAGCAGCAGTTTCCTTAATGCAAATCCGGGCGACAATTCTCAGAGGTTTAGTTAAGAGTTTTTTATACTCTCTAGTAATGTTGGTTTTAAAATTTGCGTGGCATTTGGATAAGTCGCTAGAACTTTTCTGTTCTGTTGACGTAAACTCGGTTGTTTTAGATGGTCGCATGATTTTAGCTGTTTAGTATATAAAAAAATAGCGATGAACTAACCCAGTTTGCTAACCTCATGCGAAGGCGACGCTTTGCGTCACTGGGGGTTCATCGCTTTATTTAATTTCCTAATTTACAAAGACATCATCACACACACATAGAATAATGTGTGTAGCACCATCGCACAAAGTTAGCACTACAATAATACATAAAAGATATTAATATCCTATTATATTATTGAAAAAACATAACCTGATCAGAATGATTTAACAAATCACTCATTTGCGGAGTTCGATATATTTTGTATAAACTATCTTATTGTAAGGATTTTGAGATAATATCTCCTGACGAATTGCTTTTGTGCCGTATCGGATAAACCATAGCTTCCGAGGTACCCGGTGAACGACTTGTATAATTGTATCACGACATAGGATGGAACCGGTAAAGACAGAGCGATTGAAGCATCCGGAGAAATCGATCCAGGGGTCTCGGAATTCGATACATTTTAAGGTATCGGTTTTAAAAATGCTATCCCTGACGGTTACTTCAATTGGGATAAAGGTTTCAGTGTGGGTTTGCGAGACACTTTGTAAACGTCTTATCTTTATGTTCAGTTCTTCGATCTTCTTTACCAAGTCGGATTCGTAGGTTTTGAACTCGGATTTTTCGAGTTTTAATCGTTCGACGGATGCGGCATTTTTACCGCTTTCAGTTTTGTAAAACTCAATATCAGACATTAGGGCGCGTTGATTATCTGACAAACGGATATTATCCGTCTTAAGGCTTTTTACGCGAAATATCAAGACCCCAATGATGCATATCAGAGCAATGATTATATATATCTTTTTCATGATGATTTCCAGATTTTAAGTTCTTGCTGCCGGTTCCATCCGTAACGAAAACTGACGTGAATCCACGAAAAATCATATTCGTCGATGAGTTGATCAAATTCACAATTCTCTTTTATGAGGTTGTAAATCTTTACATTTTCTTCCTTTGATCCACCGGTGATGTCAGCAGCTTCGCCAAGCGTGTGTTGACTGGTCGGAGCACCTCCAATGGCTTTGTTCAGTTCCGGACACCGGTAACCGCTATTAACCCGGATAGGTTTACCATAATGCTCCCGGACTGGATCAAGTACATACTTCACTAATGCGGATAAATTATCTATTGCATTATCTGTCGGTATGTTTTTAATTTTCAGTTGCTCGGCTTTGTCACTTTGACAAAGTTCGGCGATTGTAAAGTACTTCATATTGTCTCTATTTTATTCTTTTTGATTTTCATCAATACATTGCTCGACCTCCGGACGACGGAATAACTTAAAGATGTTTATTCTTTTTTTAATGCCACGCGCTTCAAAGTAGTTATTATAGCAGCTATTGACTTCTATTACATAGATGATAAGTAGCATCAGAGTCGCTAAAATTGGAATACCCAAAATCTCTCCGAAGGATTCACCAAACAGTCCGGATAATGTTATCCAGCAGATATAATCAACGATTTTATTAAAGGTCCGACGAATGGCCCTTGAGGTTCTGACTTCTTCACCTCTAACACGGGCCTTGGCTACTCCAAACCGATAGTCGATAATTATAAGCACAAATCCAAGCACGCAAAAAGGAAGTAACTTACCGTAGAACTCAATGAAAGGAGCTAAAGCGGTAGTCATAACGCCGTTGATGATGTTTCTTTCCTGCATCACATTTCTCTTATTTTCATACACAAATCGAAGATTCGCATTGTGATTTTTTTACTGTCATCCAGGTCTTTGATTTGTTTTTTCAACAGATCAATTTCTGATCGCTCAAAATTTATTTCGACACCGGAGTCTTTCGACTGATTCCAGGTAACGGTTGTTCCGTCTTGGGTTATGTCTAAATCTGTGACATCTTTAGCCGTAATAGCGACCTTGTCTGAGATAGATTTTACAAGAATCATATCGACCATCCCCCCCTGAGTGGGGAGGAGTTCGGGGATGATAATCCGATCTTTAACTGTTAACTTCATCGAATTCGGTTTCAATTTGATTAAACATGTCGATAGCTTCTGTAACAACTTCCTGCAGGAATGAAACAGGAACGTTCACTCCGTTACAGCTGTCGAAATTTCCGGTTTTGGTATTATAATTTGCATTCAGGTGCATCTGGCCGGACGTTTTATCCTCTTTTATAATCGCTCCGGAGGCGGTAATATTTATGACTGCCGGTAGTTTGCCTTTTTCAAATTCGGCAGAAAGATTCACAGAGATGCCCTGTATTGTAACTTGTTTTTTTGCACTCATAAAGTAATTCATAACATTCTATTTTTAAGATTATACACTCTATTTTCGGTAAGTGAGACAACTCCAGATAACAGTACCGGTTAGGGTACCGTCCGGGTATTTGGTAGCTGTGCAGGCAAATTGATGTACACCGCCATACCATTTAAAAAATGTTGGAGGATCATATTCCGCACCTCCGGCACTTGCGGCAGGACAGGTAGCGATGTAATAACTATTTTCTGTCTTGACTCCTGTCCAGAAAAGTTTACTAATTGATGTGATCGGCATTATCATATTGTTGAAGATGTTAACGACTTTCCCATCATATGCAACATCGTTAGGCAGCACGATAATATAACCCTGACCAGATGCGTCAATATTTAGGTCATTCTGAAGTTTGTATAGATAACCCGTTAAGGTATTATCATACCCTAGATAAGTAGCGTCTGACTGATCGATGGTTTTAAAAGGCAATTGCAGGTAACCGGCGAAGACACCGCCTTTGGCGTTTATTATGCCTTCGATTTCAACATCTTTTGCTACGAGTTTACCGTTTTTATCAACTTTAAATATACCTCCGTTGATCGTAAATATATCGTTGCCAGCTCCGAAGAAACTAATTTGATCACCAGTTAAGTTCCTAAAGATAGTTGCACCGGTTATTTCAATCAGTTCAGGCCTTAACTTTAAACCGGTAAAGATATCCCCCCGAGAGACTTTAAGTGATATTTCGTCAGCGAGCTGAATGATTTGAGATTTAGCTTCGATTACTTGCGTAAGTGCATTTTCGCCGGCAGATAGATCAAATACACTGGCATAGGCAAGATACCAAATAACCGGATTTGCGGGGGTACCGGCTGTGCCGGTTAAATAGAAATACATTGTAGTGTCGAAGCCTCCGGTTGCACCGCACTTTACTACATATATATATTCTTCCCATTTACCGGTACCTTGATACTCAGTCGCCCATGTATATAAGGGATTATCTCCCGTTGGATTGGTACCGAAATTTAAAATATAACCTGCCGGAATTTTTGCGACGAAACGACATATTAAAATCGCATTTGCGCGGGTTGGGGTTGCGAAACAAAATCCGCCAAGACCGGGTAATACCGGCCCGGTGTTGATAATTTCGACATTGAATCCTGAATCTGTTACAGGGCTGTCAGAGAGTTTGGGAATCCAATTAAGCGTGAGATCTGAATTACCTAAGTTATTGTATGCTCGTAATCCATTAAATGAAGTTTTAAAAGTCGGATCTGTATATAACATTTTACCAGCGCTCCAACTCCGTCCAAGCGTTTTGATATCCGCTTCAGAGGCGATATCTTCGAGCGCTTTTGACCAGTCTGTCGGCTTGTTACCTTTCTCTATTTTAAACCATTTGAAATAGAATTCTCCGGCACAATACGCAAAACTGAAATGGGGAGAAAAACCGCCTGCCCGATATTTTGTAATTAAAGATATCTGGGAATATTGGCTACTCATTACCCCGGTTAAAGCTTGGTAAGACATAGTTCCATTTAAATAGAATAGAGGTATGTTATTCGAATTAGGTGATCTTGCATAGCAAGAGATTACGACATCATCTCCATCCTTAAGAATTTCAGTGTTTAAAATATTATCTGCGAAAAAGAGAGCTACCGGACCTCCGTTTCCGGGTTGAGCAATAACCTTTAATTCTTCATTTTCGATCGAAACCGTCAATCCGGATTGATGATTATAATTGGTCGGGCACGCAGAATTTAAAAGTAGATTTCGTCCGCCAAATTGAACGTTATTAATTGCAGAAGTTACAGTTTGTGTTATTTGACCAGGTATTAAGGATATGGAACTTTCGGTTTGACCTACACGGTTGTTTAAGGCGTCAAAATCCGATCTTCTAGTATAAAGAGAAAGTTGACCGGAGAGGACATCAATACCGCTTTGTAATTCTATTTTTGTTACTTGTAGTTCGGAAACAGTATCTTCAGGAGCCGGAGACCAGTCAACCGCTTTATTACCTTTAAATACGCCAGCAGCATAAAAACGCCAGGTACCGGAGATTGTATTTATACCAAAAGCACCATCACCTATGCTTTCTTCACTCTTAAATGTACAATGACACATAAACCAACCATCACCTAAGTCGATTTTATGTCCAACAGATGATAGTATGTTAAAAGTTTGGGGCCAACCGCCAAAATACCAGTGTCCTCCCTGATCAATAGGTTTACAAATAACAATAAAGACTAGATCTGAATTCGCCAAAGCGGAACGATCGGATAATTCGAAATATTTTTCAAATTCACCACCACCTTCCGGACGCGAGTACTCGACTACAGTTCCGAATTTGCTATCATTTACTACACTAACGATGCCGCCCATTCCGTGCCAATTATCTAAATTGTCCAATCTGGACTTTAATAAATAATTCCTTGTACCTATGCGCATATAGTCAAGAATAGTCGTAACAGTCTGTGTAATCTGACCGGGGATAGCGCTTACCGTAGTTTGTAATGATGTGATTTGTCCGGTTTGGGCGGAGAGTTGGCCTTCAGTATTGTCGAGGCGGCCGCCGATCGCGGCGAGTTGTACTGTTTGTTCGCCAAGTTTTGAGCCGATATCTTCGCCGGTTTCTAACTGGAAGGAACCCCGGATATGGGCGCCTTTCTTGCCTCCGTGTTTTCCGATCCAGCTTCCTTCTTTTCCGTCTAATGAAAAGCTGTTAATTCCGAAATAGGTGACAATACCGACCTCTCCGTTAACAGAAGAGATCAGAACGGCGTCCTGCCGATTTGCGTCGCTACGGTGTCCGAGCTGTACCAGGTCGTCGCCCGGTTCCGGGATTCCGGCGCCGTCTTTGTCGGTCTTGGAAAGGTTTATATAATCAGGGCCAACTGAGGTAACCCGGGACCAAAGATATTTTGTGGAGGATCCGGTAAAGTTTTGTAGACGGGCTTGGTCGTTCTCGATAAATTCGTTCGGGATATTTCCGTTGTCACTTTCAAAAAAACATTTCCAGTAGCTACCGCCATCCGTCACTTTCGATATTTTCATACTTGCAGGTGATAGGATAAGAATACCGCCTTGGTGCCTGATTTTCTGGATCGCCATTTCCAGAACGAACATGATCTTCCGGACCAGAAGGTTGTCGGTTTGAACTTCGTTTTCGTTTATGACACCGACACCGGCGCCCAAGGGACCAGCGGCAAAATTTGGAGTATGGAGGAGAGCCGTGATGACAGAGGCAAAAGTTACAGGACTATTTGTCCTAACAGCCTGATTTAAGTAATCGGCGAAGCTGTGGTTTTCCCACTTTTCCGCGTTATTGGCTTCGTTTGCTTTATCGGAATAACCGGCATTTATCTTTTGGTCCAGGAATTTTAAATAGAGTTCATCCCGGACCAATTCCGTTTTTTCCCAATAGTCTGCAAGGTTGATCTGGCCGTGGATTGTTTCGACGGATTGACCTATTACATATTGTAAAATTGCAGCGATAGATATCTTGCGCCACATTTCCTCAAACGCGAACTGAACCGGTAATAACAGATCGTTTGCGATCGTAGCCGCCGGAAATTCAGCCAGTCGGGGAGCTAAAAAAAAAAGGTTGTCGAGCTGGGGGAATTCTAACAATTCCGGGAGGGCTTCCTGGTTCCGGATAATATTACTATACCGGCTTTGTTTAGCATAGCGGAATTCAAAACTAAAGCTATTCAGCGCCTTCAATTCAAATTTGTTTTCAGACTCTTCGATATAGATCCGTTTAAAAGAATCCGTAACGTGATAACGCTGTTTGGATAGAAAGAATTCCCGGAGCCAGTGGGCGTGATCTATCGTAGGTACAAATCCGGAATTTTGTTCATATATAATTGAAAAATCAATATCACTATCCAAAGAGGTTTCGTCCTTGGTAGCGATGATTCCGGAAGTATTAATCCCTTCGATAAGTTGCCCGGTAAAAACAACGGTGTCAAAGCCGCCCAAGGTATTTTCAAAAACATAGACCTGTTCGTTGCCGGCAGAAGGAGTAAGGATATAACGCTGTATATAGCTTAACCGGCCATCAAAAACGTTCTCAACCCAAACGTCATAATAGCCGACTTGTTTTTCAAACAAACTGTTGATATGGGCAAAAGAGACATTGAGTGTAACAAAGGTATATAGGGCGATATTAGTAATATCTTTGGTCTCGGTTGTATTATCGGCAAAATATGCTTTTACCTTCACATTTGAGCCGCTTCCGGCCGTCGCAAAATAACTGAGATACTCCGGTTGATGACGGGTTACAAACTTGATTTGAGGCTGGAAAGTGAGCCAGTTCGAACGCAGGAATAAAAATAGATCCTCTGTATTATTATCGAGCCCTCCTTTTATTACATTAAACCGGAAACTTGTATGATAGAACGGTTCGGAAACCTCTGCCGAAATCTCCTTTACAGCGTTCCTTTGTACAAAAATGTCGCTATCGGGTATTTCGATCGACAGGATCTGGTCAAAAAGATTTCGGAGCGATATCTTTACCTGATTACCTGATGCCGTATATTGTTCATTTACCAAGGTCGCGTCATCGACGTTTAATTTTAGTGTAACCGTTAAATCACTAACGATAACAACATCCTTTATATTACCACTAAAATTAAAATCACCGGGATACTGAATAATTTCCATTTCGTTCAATTTTTCACTAAAATATAAAGTACTGGAACAGGACTAAAGGACAATATCAGATAGGATAACATTTAATTTTATGGGATATGACAGCATCCTTCCTGAGGGTTATTTCCTGTTCGAGACAATAATACATCCTGTTCCTTATCTCGACATACCCGGCAAATAAGGCGCTTAAGTCCGCAAGGTTACCGGTCAGGGTAGTGAGGTTAATTTCATACTCTACCAACACGCCTAGCAATTCTTTGCATCTCTTCTGATGAAACCGTTCAAACAAACCGGTATAACCGTCGACATTCGCCCAAAGCAGCGACATTTTGTTTGTGGCGAAGCTGATCGGTTCTCCGGAGGCAACCGGATAGTTGAAATATACCTTTGTCCCTGGAGAGGGTGTCCGGACCACACCGCGATATACGGCAAGCCTAAAATCCGTTTCGATGCGTTCCTTATAATCATCATTATTTTCATAAGCGGCGCTGACGGCAGAGGCCTGGTAATATCCGGTATAATATCCCTCTCCTGCCGGAAAAGTCCGAACCTGTTCGGTACAGATCTCCGTCCCGATCGTATTCGAGATACATTCAACCTGGTCGGCGTTTTCTTCATCTCCTAAAACAACCTCCAGGCTTTTATCTTCATAGTACTTTTTCAGGAACGTATCGGGGTTATCTTTATCTTTATAGATAAAACCCCGTTTCCGGTCCTCCTCAGCGATAATGTGTTTTTGCAAGGAATCAAGCGCCGGCAGGGGTACAATCGTTTTAGCCTTCAGGTAAGAGATTAGGGATACCGTTTTACTGTTTTCATTCACAATAAAGCGACAACCACATTTGTTCTCAACATCTGCAAGAAATGCCAAGGTCGTGATCACTGGCATAAAATTTTTATACTTGAATGAGGTTTCATTATTGACAGCCGGAATCAACGGATTACACCGGCTGATAAAAATAATATCGTTAAACTCCTGATCCTGGGTAAGGTCATTCCGGGTGATGTTATATCCCAAGGCAGTTATAACCTTTTCGATCAAAACACCATACCGTAAAAAAGGTATAAATAAAAAATTCTTCCCGTCAATGCTTTTATGAAATTTCGCATACAGAAGGTCATAACCAACTGGGAGATGGTTATAAAACGACCGGTACAGGTTACTATAAATATTCTCAACAAACGGATCATGTACCGGACATACGACATAGTTGTACTGTTGTGACAGGCTTTCGGTAAAAGCGGTAAGCATCGCGTCGGTTGTCGCAAATGTCTCCCCTCCAAGATCCAGCTCATTCAGTTTTGTATTGTTCGCTTTTCCCCAGAATGAATGCTTAGAGGTCGAAAAAAACGATTCGACATCTTTCTCATTTACATCTGTAACCACGTTGCGACCTTCAAGGATATGAAAAGGTCCCCAGAAAATCGCACCGGGTAACTCATTCAAATAGCGGGTTTCATCTGTGTTGAACCTCTCCCGGTTACCGTAGATATGCCGGTTAGCCGGGAGGTTTAGCGTAAGCGGATAAGTTGTATCTTCGTTTTTATCGTTAAAGAACGGGCTGAAAAGTTTTAAAACGATCTCCGCATCGCGGGGTATTGCAGCCTCTTTATTGTCGATTTGTACCCTTAAGCTCATCTGTTAAAAGTCGTTTGCTGTTCGTATTGTTGTGCCTTTTTCATCTTCTCATCGATACCTCCGCGGCCGTACCATGGAATCTCAAATCTCTTTTCGATTAGAAGTTGCATCATCCGGATGTTTTCCCGAAGCAGTTGCTTCATCTCCGGATCAGATCCCGGGGTGGAATAAACTGGCGGAAGGGTTTCGGTCCTTACTGTCGTGACGCCTCCCCCGGTAGCACGTCCGGGAGTGAAAACGGTCATATAGCGGGTAAGGTCAAGACGGTTAATTGTCCCGTTTTTTTGTGCAGCATCAATCACGTCGAGTACCGGTGCAACAGTCGGATTGGAAACCGCTTCATTGCTGGCGACAAATTCACTTCCGTCTTCGCCGGTAATGATGGTCGGCTGATCGACATACCCACGGAGATACGGATCATTTTTTGCCCGGAAGCGCTTTCCATCCTGTTGCCGTACTACATTAAGATAACCACCGTCTTCGGCTCCCGGCAGCGGTTGAGCCGCAACCATGGCAATCTGGGCGGCGCCTAAACCAGCTGCAACGGCTGTTAAGGCGATGGTAGCAGCTCCCCAGTCCATTTTTGGCACATCGGCCCAGATTTTCATAATTGCCAGGGCGGTGTTGGTGATAATATTTACAATAGCCATCGCCCGTTGGCGTTTCGCCTGCTTAAGCTCTATCTCGGCCCGTTTGGCATCCAGTTCGGCATCCAATTGAGCAAGGCGGGCGGTATATTTCTCCTGGCTGATCTGACCGGATTCCAGCTGACTGTTTAAAGCAGCTTTCTTTTTAGTCGTGTTGCGCTCAAAATCCTTTAGTTGCCGTTTCTCGGATGCGGACATATAGTCGTTAAGCGTTCCCCATACCTGCATGATGGCGCCGACAGCCAGCTGCATATCTTCAATCTTAACCTTTCCGGTATCCAGGTTGGCAAACAACTCCTCCCACTTCGCCGGCGTCATACCCAGAACATCGACATCCGAAGCCCGCGCTTTGGGGGCGTCCGGGGTTGAAGTGTCGGACTTGTCCGCGTCATCCGCTTTCAGTTTCGAAAGTGCCTCCCGGGCCTTCAGGATTTCAGCCTCAAATTTTTTCTTTTCTTCCGGTGTAAAGATCTTATCGGAAAAGTCTACCCCGTTCAGGTCCGCCTCCCGGAGCATCTCCTGCATGATCCGGATAACCTGTTCCGTATATTTAATGGTCAGCTGGCGTTCCTCCTCCTGGTGTTTCTCTTTTAGCTTTTTGCGATCTTCGGCTGTAAGCCCCTCCTGGGTGAGTTCCTGGTTATTCTTTATCCGTAGTTCGGCAAGCTCCTTTTCGTAGTCCGCCCGGATATCTTTTAACTCCTTATCCCGGGCCTGGGCGAGCTGCTGAAACTTTTGATTCTTTTGCTCTTCCAGTTCCTTTTCGGCGTCGGTTGTTATCTTTAGGATCTTAGCCTGGTGTTCCTTTTGCAGAGCCTCAAGGGCTTCAAGTTTTTCACCCGTCAAATTCTCCTCCTTCGCTCCAAACAGACCGGCCTTCTTTAGCCGTTCCTGATAGAGGATATCTTCCTGTTCCAATAGAGATTTTGCATTAAAGAGTATCTCTTCCCGGTACTTTTTTTGTTCTTCCAAACGCTTTTGCTGCTCTTTGATTAAGGCCTCCGTATCATCCTTACCGGTATAGGTGCTATTAGGCGTATTATTTCCACCCGGAGGAGTGGTTGTCGTAGCCGGATCGGGTGATGTATCTTTTTTATCTTCGCCCAGCAGAGGTTTAAATTCGTCATCAATGGCTTTTAACTCTTTTCGCATTTCAAGAAGGGGATATGCGTAACCTCCCCAGAGATCAGCGAAAAAGTCTTTATATTTAAGGCCAAACCGGTCGAACAGAGTATCTAAATCTCCGAGGACATCCTTGCTTTCATCGACTATCTTTTTTACTCCGGCTGTAATATTCCCGGCAATTTCATCGCCGATTTTTACCCCTTTTTCGTCCTTGGCTTTGGCAAGACGTTCACGCAGAATGGATAATCCTCTAACCTGTTTTTCTATATATTTTTTTGAGATCTCAGAAGCTTTCTCTTCCTTCATTTTAAGCGCCAGATTTCGAGCAAGGGCCTCATTAACGGCATCCTGAGCCTCCTTAATATTGATCAGGTTACCATGTTCATCGATCATTCCCTGAAGGTATGGTCCATACTTTTCCTGCAGCATCGCAATAACCTTCGCCCGTTCCTTTGTCCCCTCGTTTGTCTTTTTATAGGCCTCAAAGAGACGGTTAGCAGACGCCTGTTCAGCTTCTATTTCGACTCTAGCTTCCTGAGCCGACTTTTTAGCCGCATTCATATTTTTTACAAAATCGATCAAAAGACCGGTGGCCAAGGTGATCCCGACGGCAATCACTCCCCATGGTGTTTTGGCCAGGGCGGCGTTGGAGGCTTTTGTTGCTGCAATCTTTTGCTGAATAGCGACAATATGCCGTTTTTCCTGCATTGTAGCCGTACCGGTCATTGCTGCCTGTACCTTCAATGCAGCAATCTGGGACTGCATACTTAAGATCTTAGCCCGGCCCTGGAAGACAGATTCCCTTCCGACCGCATTCCGTAATACCTCATATCCATGCAAAAGTTTTTCTTTAGCAGCCAGGGCGGTAAGTGTCAAGATCAGTGTACTAAGGGTCCAGCCATATTTGTTAGCAACATCCAGCAAGGCGGAGGTTACCTTTAGCATAGATATCCCGCCACGGGTCAACAACCCGATACCAGGCGTCAGTTTTTCGCCAATCTCAATACGTAGTTTTTCAAGCTGGTTAAGGTATTGCTGCGTTTTTACCTTGTTGGTGTCGGTATTGGTAGCCGCCTGTGTTATCGCGGTATTTGTACCGGTTACCGCTTCCGTATACTGTTTTAGGTCACCCCGGGAAGCAACCAGGATTTCAACCATTTTGGAGTGGGCCTTTTCAAAAATGTCAATGGCCGACTCTCCCTTGTCAAATCGGTATGCCAGTTCATCCAGGGCAACATTTACATCAAAGACACCATTCCGGTACCCGATCTGATGTTGCTTCATTGTAAGCAAAACCTTATCCAACGAGTTACCGGCAACGGCAGCCTCCGAATACTTTGGAGCGACGGTTTCAATAAGACCAACAAGCTGTTCAAACTGCAATCCCATCAGGTTAGCCGTTGTTCCCGACTTTTCAATTGCGTCAGTCAGGTATGCAATATCACCGGCGCCCTCCTGTGAACCAGCCGCCAATACATTTATATACCGGCGGGCGTCGGCCGCGCTGGCGTTAAACTGACTTAAAGACATTGTCAAAGCGGCGGCAGCAGGCTTCAGGTCCATCTTTGCCGCTTCGGAAAGGATAATCGCTTCGGTGGTAACGGAATGCAATGCCTCTTTATTCTTAAGCAACTCAGGCCGCTGACTACCGATCATCGTATAGGCGTCGATGATGGCGGTCGCTCCCTGGCGTACCTTGATCCCTCCTTCCAGTGTGGCCGTGGATGTATCCTTAGCCATATCTTTTAGATATTCCAGTTCGTCGCCTACCAATCCGGTAAGGGAAGAGAGGTTTTGATAACCGTCCTCAAAGTTGTTAAAGGATTGCAGCGATTTTCGGCCTTCCATCTGAAGCTTAAACAGGAGCGTCGCCGTTGCTCCAAGTAATAAATTATGTTTGTTTAGGATGTTACTACTTTTGGTAAGTGCAGAATCGGTTCCGGAGATCTCCTTACGGGTTTGCTGGTACTGTGATACAAGCTTCTTTTTTGTATCGACCAGTATTTGCCACTCTTCCGAATACTTCTTTACCTTTTTCCCATTCAGCCGGCTATCGACGGAAGACATTGCGCTCCGGAGTTCGGTCAACGTAGCCCCGGAAAGATTTTTCAATACCTTGGTAACATCGACACTCTCCTTCCGGAGGAGCTTCATCCGGTTGTTTAGTTTTTCAAGTTCCCATTCCGCCTCTGCGACCTTGCCGGCGTCGTTTGCTTCAAAAGCCTTCGCCAAAGCCATTTTCATTGAAGCGGCTTGTTTGGTAAGATCTTTAAGCTGGTCGGAAGCCTGGCGGCCATCCAGTAGGACTTCTATTTTTGTTTGCTCCGTAGATGCCATTGCTTTTTTGAAGCAAGTTACAACCTGAAGGGACCGGCAGAAAGGACAAAAAAACCCGGAATAAATCCGGGTTCAGTTATAATTTGCTGCAAATTATCCTATTATCCACCTTAAAAGCCGGTAAAGGCAATACAGGCCAAAACACCATAAGACGATGTAGAGAAAGACCAGGATTCCCCCTTCCGTCAAATTGATCAAGGCGGCAATCCCAAAGCTACAAATCAAAATGATCATGACTTGCAGCAACCCTTTTTTAGTGTCAGGTTTCATCGCTATATACTTTGTAAATCAAAGGCCTTGAAAAAATAGTAGAACAAAGCCTTATGAATCTTTGTCAAACCGCGCTGGTTTAAAATCCGGTGCAGGTTGGCGTTATCAATGTTAACGCTTTTGGCCAGGTCGTTATCCGTCAGCCCAAATTTTTCCTGTTGGTCCTTGATCCATTCAACGGTTACCTCCGGCATACTATCCGGTGTATAGGGGATGGCGCCTATATTCAATTTTGTACCTTCCGGAAGTATGCCGTCAAACACACCTTTAGCCCTCTCACGTAACTCTTTAGCGGTAAGATATTGCTGTGCGTCGTTCTCTTTTTGCGCCACCTTTACCGTCACCGTGTTACCTTCATACCTCACAATACTGATATAGATACGTGCGTATCTTTTGTACTGCATGTCAGACGTTTTAAGCAACTCTTTTTGCTTTTCCGTCAAAAACGGGAGTAATTCAATTCCTTTCATATCATCATTTTTTTAAATGGGGGAGGGAGCTCCCTCCCCCTGTTCTAAATTTACAGCCGGATTTCCTGCTGCCTGGTCAACCAGAATATTGCCAGTTGACCATTTTGTTTGCCGAACTCGATCGCTTCGTTGAGCTGGTCATCGGGGAAGATCTTTACCGAATCGTAGTAAAAAACTTCGGAATCAGCATCAAACCAACCTCCGATTACCCTGTCATGTGATAAGGCGTGCTCTATGCAACGTTTCAGGCCGTCATTGTTATGACTGTTTTGTGTTTCTGCGTAAGCGACTGCGATACCTTTTGTGACAGGAGACAAGCTCTCTAACTCAACCGTAAACCCATCTTTGCGGGTTTCGGCAAACTTCAAAATTTCATAGAACATAAACTTGATTTTTATACTGGGGGTCGCCCAGTGGTTATGATACAAAGATATAAATAATTGTTCATTGAACAAATATTTTTACGATATTTTTTCAAAAAAATAGTGATTTCCTTTATTTTTTCCATTGGTCCGGCTTCCAGGTCTTATGGTTGCTGGTCCACCGGCCCGGCAAAGCACGGCGGCGGGTATAGTTTCGGGCGTTCCGGATGGCTTGTTTATCGGCATACATAAAGCCTTTTGTCGTCTTATAATTCCCGGTACCACCGTATATGCTGTCAATAATAGTATCTACCGTTGCCTTGGTATATTTTTCTTGCATAATCTCTTTTAAACGCTGCAATTGCGCCCACCAGTACCGGGAAAGCCACTCTTTAGGCTCGCGGGGATTATCGGACTCAAATTTCTTTGATACCCCGCGGCCGACACCCATATCCACATACCGACCATACAGGTTAAATTCGAGATCCATTTTATACTGGTCACTCCCCTGCGATGATATTCTTAAGCGGCCACTTAATAAGCTTTTACGGAGGTGTTCCGCTTCGTCTCCAAAGCCTAAAACATCCATACGTTGCAGCAATACCTTCATTGTAATATCGCTCCACGCATTTAACGACTCGGTAAAGTTAATTCCAGTCTGACTCATCGTATTCCAGATTTACAGGCAGGTCAATAGTGAAGGTAAAGAAAAGCCCCGCGGTACCCCCGCAATACTCTCCCGGGATTTCATCAAACGGTATCGCGTCGGTGTTCAGGTAAGCCAGCTCTTCAATTTCCATCCGATCGCGATCCAACCGGGAGACCAGTTTCCGGTAAATCCCGCGTACTTCGGTTAAAATACGCTGCCGTCCGTCCATATCCGGCCACTTACCCAGTTTACCAAGGAGAAAGACAACAACCGGCCGGCGTTCGAACCATCCGCCGCCGTCACCCTCAAAAATCATTCCCTCTTGGCTGTCATCAACAGCAAAAAAACGATCTTTCCGCTTACAATTCTGGATTACTTCTTCCATCATTTGCGGGTCCGATACCCGACAAAATTCATAGTCACCAGTCGCCTTCAGGCCCTCTTTTAATGTCTGCAAATACCCGATAATATTAAACTCTTCCATTTTTTTCAAGCTGTTCGTTTATCTCCCTGATCCGCCGTGCCTTTTCGTCCATATCGTAAAGCACCCGCCACATGTCGATATGGCTGATCTCTTTCTCTTTAGTAATGTCATTTTCGGTGACCAGGTTATACATTGCATGTATATTGTCCCGTAACGAAACCGGTTCCGCATCCTCCGCCGTTTTCGGGAAGAGATTCGGACACTCATTAGCGATTACATTCAGTACCGTACCAAACCACAAATAGGCGGTATAACAGATATGGAGCGGTATTTTTTCAAATTCTTTAAACGGTACCTGATCCGGATCCCACTCCCCGGCGGGATACATCACCGCACAAAGTTTCTGCAAAAACTGACTATCCGCAGCGGGGTTTTGGAATTGATTGTAAAAGACCATAGCCGAAATAAACTCCCCGAAAGTCGCATCAAACATCATTGTATCCCGGGCCTTCCGACCGGCAAGCTTCGGAAGTGGGTTAAAACTTACCCGCTCCTGAAGGAGAAATTCACACCTATGGCTAAAATCGGTAATTTCGCCCTGAGTGAGCGGGAAAGCATCCTCTTTTTCTCGTTTGAACATATAGACCGGGTTATCTTCATCGCCGTCCCGGTATGGCAATATTTTTATATTAGCCAGGAACATAAAAGCCTTTAGCAGGAAAACGTTCTTTGTCAGCCCCACCAGGAATAAGGCAGAGATAAATACAAGCTGCTTCGCTGTCAGTTCTCCCCAGCTCCTCGGGATAGTTAAATTTACAGTCCTCATATACCTCCCATAAAAAAAATCGGTGAATCCGCAGAATTTAAACTCTCAATATTGTGCCGGATCCGGTACTCCCGACTGGATGAATAGGTCGGGTATTGCTCCGGTTCCAGGTCCATGATCGTAACCGCTTCATTCCGGAAGGCCTCAGCATCCTGGATATTATCCGTAGCGTAGTTGGCCAGGGAGATTTTCAGCATATCAATAACCTCCGCGTTTGCCGGAGTGACATCCCCGTCGCGTTGCTGTTCGACCAGTTCGGCAATAAAGGCCCGGCTTACCCATCTGCCCAGCTCATTATACATCCGGAGCAATAAGACCGGTTTTAACTTAAGAAAGTCTTTCCGGGTGCCTTCAAAACTGCATAACCGTTTTAGCTCCTTAGCCGTCATGATCAGGCAGTCGGATATAACACTATACGCCTTTGCCCCTTTCCAGTCGTCGTGATATGCCGGAGTATCTTCCAGCAGGTCCAGCATCGTTTCAACCGCTTCGTCACGTTGCGATATCGTTTCATTTGCCAACCGGTTGACGCGGTCCCGGGAGGCGGGTGTAAGATTCTGATTTGATATTATACCAAAACCGTTAGCCGTCTGGATCAGGTCCAGAAACGGGATGGCACGCTGATAAGCATCCAGGCTGATCACTTTCCGACACAAATCCAGCAGCTCTTTATGTTCCGGATCTTCATATTCCTGTTCCAATCTGGCATATAGAGCACTACCCAGGTATTCATTCCTTAGCCACCTTTCAGCGTCTTCGACATATGTCTCCATATCATTCCAGTCGCCGGAGGCGGCTGTCGGAACACATTTTATAAATTGCTCTCTACTCTTCAGTAACATGATCTTCGGTTTTATATTGTGTCACTTCCTTCGCGTCGGTCCCCTTATCGAGGGTTGTCAGCATAATGTCCGGAATCTCAAAATTGATATTCCAGTTGTTTACATCCGCGATCAGCGTCAACGGTTCAAGTAATAAGTCCCGGACCGGTTTTTCAATTGCTTGTTTCATCGTAAACAGCTCCCGTTTGTCGCTTCCGGATTGGGAACCTTTGTTTTTCCCGGGGGTTGCGCCATTCAGGTGAGGATGTACCCCTTGTGCATAACAAAGAAAATTAGCCGCCTCCTCAGCATCTTCAATCCAGTCGCCGCCCTCTTTTTTATTGTCGATCACATTGATCCGGACTAACTTATGTTCGATCTTGTTCGGATCGATATAGTAACCGGAAAACCACACCTTGTCACTATTTTCAATTCCGGATAGAAACTCTTTTATATTCTTGATCTCTAGTTCCCGTCTGGCCTTTTGTTTTTCGGGGTCGGTGATCTGTTCGCTTTGATAGAGATAAGTCCAGAACTCCTTATCAATTTCTACCTGATAGCGGATCTTCATCCCGGATTTCATATGTGCCTTTTTGACCCGCGGAACCATCACGCTCAGATCATACCACCCCGAACGAAGGGTAGACATCCAGTAGGCGAACGGATAGTATTTATTGCCCGGCGTCGGGATCCGGATCAGGTAAGCGAATTTCCGGGTATCGCTTTTCTTTATCTTCCCGTCCGGACCTGGTATCCGGCCCAGACGCGCCATCAGGTCCCCCCAGGGATCCCGCATGTCCAGCAGGTCAATAACCTCCGGATCCCTGGCGCTCTCCTGATCTTCCCAGTTGGCATACAGTACGTTTTCTATTCGTCCGGTAGTTGGGTTGCAGGTTTCCAGGCGGATATACATAGCCTCTTTATGCACTATCTGTACGACCTTGTTTCCCTCAGCATCAAGGATAAATACAACAACGGCGAAATTCCAGAACTTAATATCTGTGATCTCTTCCCACATCAGAGGGATTAACCGATTCCGTTTAAAGAATGTCTTAATCTCTTCATCCGTAACCTGGCTGCCATCTTTATTCGTATACTTTACCCCCCGACCATAGCATGTGAGTATATTAAACCACATGTTCGGACTCATCACGTCAGAGTCATACACCTTTTCCCTGATCTGTTGAGGGAGGTTGTTATCACCTCCCCAGGCTACATATCCGCGGGTAGATCCTTTAACCTTGGTAGGCTCGGACGGCTCTTTGTCAAACAGATCGGCCGATGATTTTTCATTTATAATCGCTGCAACATCCGGATTAACCTCCAGGAACATATATGGATTCATAAACATACCTCCTCTCCGTTTAGTTCAAAGATGTTCCACGCCCTTATTTTGCGTACCTCTCCGGATACCGTGAAGAGAATGTTAAACGTGTTTCCCTCCCAAAAGCTGGAGGTACATACCACATCATTCGCTTCGATAATACATCCGTCCTTATCCCAGAACTTAAGCGAAACCTTCTGTTTGCTCTCCAAAATCTGTCTTGCTCGGTAAATAGATAGCATATGTTCTTTTTATTTTAAAGGTACTACCAAGCCCTATCCGGACAAAGGACATGCATGATACGGTAATCACCATCGATTACCGGCGGTAATCGGTTTGGTAATCGATTGAAGTACAAAAGAGTACGATATCATAGGGTTATCATATAGCGTCCCATGTACACGACTGATTACCAGATCCGAGCTCAGGGCGGTGCGGGGTACGGATCGTGAAAAATGGATTTTTGGTTACCGTTTTCGGTAAATACGGGCTTATAATCAACATGTTATCTATCTGAACACCGGAAAACGTATAAATACAGAGATAAAAAAAGCAGGCTTTTCAGGCCTGCATCTATCTATTTTAAAGGATTGCAACTGTTTTAATTCTGACAAACAATTCCGAATCTTTCTTTGTCTTCTTCCGATATAGTAGGAGCTTCAATCATTCGAAGCTTTACCTCGTTTAGATCTTCAAAGTCTAAATCACCTAATAAACTTCCAGAGTTTCTATTCAAGTGTTTAAGTACATCAGATTTTTTGTGTGTGATCAAATGATTGCAGTCAATGGTAGAGTCATGATCCAAATAACCGTATTTACGCGATCGAAGCGACATGCACCGCGATTTTGATTCAATATCCCGATATATATTTGGATTAATTTTTGAATTAATTCGGGCGGTGCCTACCAATACTTCTGTGTCATTAACACCTATAATAACATGATATTTTATTTTGGGAGGTTTTGTTTCTGTATCCATGATCTTAAAAACGCTCCCTGGTCGTATAAACGTCTCTGTTATGACTGTACGTTTAGAATCCGATAAACAATCCGAAAGCTTGGGCATTACTTAAAAATCTGATAAACAATAATCAGACATTAAGTCCTCAATATACTCTAATGCATCATTCGAAGCTCCATCTTCCTTTGCCATATCAAGAATTGACATTGGACCATTTACCATCGCCTGTTCCCAAGCATAAGAATGAGATTTTCGTGTCAAAGCATTAAAAGACAATCTTTTGTTTTCTTCAAAAGACTCGGTCAGACATTCTATATCAGTTTTTGAAAGAACCCTCAGGTTGGGTTCTTTTGAAGATAATATGTATTTACTTCCTTCAGTCGTTAAAGCGTCTTGAAAGGATTGTTGATACTTATTACCTTTTATTCCATCAGATACCCCAGAAGGAACAGGCCCAAATGACATTGCGATATAACGATCTCCTAAAATAGGTCTCATGTATCTTACAAGGTGCTTTTTATCTGCAAAATACAGGATCTTTGCCAGCTTATGTTTATTTATTTTCCCTCCATATTGTTGGATAATAAATAAAACGGCTGCAAGTGCTTTTTCTTCGTTAAATGGGAATCTCATGATCTGTAAATTACTGTTTTACCTGTAATTCTAGCGTAATTTGGTAGTAACTTCACCACAAATATATGGCAAAATATTAATAAACCTATAATTTTTATACATCTTTTTATCCATAAAAGTTATGCATTTATTATGCAAAGATTACCCTAACATTGATACCAGCCCAAACATAGAGCCGGATTGATGCGGGAATTTATTCATCCCGGTAAACAAAGTATCCCAGGCATCGGTACCGTCGGTACGGTATTCCAACAAGTCTTCTTCTGTCTCGGCATACTTCTCTCCGGATTTATCTTTTTCAAAACCTTTCGTTCCGATCCGGACTCCGGTTTGCTCCATGCCAAGGATCAGCGCCTCGTTATGTGGTTTGTTGATTTGCGGATAAAGATAGTTTCCCTGACCGGTAAAGGCTTCGTTAATCATTTTGTGTTTCTCCCGGTGTGGCATCGGTTGCCCGATATAGATCGGATAAATCCGCCATCCCTGTTTTATAAATTCGTCCTGAACGGTAGCGGCAAAGTCATCCCCATTAACGGCATAGTTGTTCCCGATCGCGGTACTGTCAAAATAGTAGACAACTTCCCGGGAGTGGTGGAACCGGTAATATTTACAAAAGTCCTGGACCACTTCCCGCAGTTTACGTTCATACTTTACAAAGAATGAGTTAAGTGTACGCATCTGCATATTATAATCCTGGCCGCATACCAGCCAGTTTATGTTTGCATTATAGTCAAAGGCGATGCATATCGGTTTATTAAAATCCAGATCCCCATCTTGCAGGCAGGATTCATCCTGTAACTTATCGAAATCATAATCACATTTGTCCAGGTAAGAGTTATCAAACTGGGTGTAATAATGTTTGTCGCTTAAGTTGGAATAGAAGCCGCCTAATAGCTTTGTGACACGCTTGGACATTACGGAAGTAAGGAATACCAAAGGAGGCAGGTCGCGTTTTAAGTCACGGATATATTTCTCCCCAAGGAGCGCCAGATTTTGAATGGATGACCACTCCCGGTATAAAACAGCAACGGACCTGAACCGGGCAAGCTCTTTCACGATATATTGATAATAGCGACGCATAGAATCGGTCCAGCCTTCCGACTTGGATTTAACTTCGATCCGGAATTTTTCAACAACAAGGTTTTGAATGGCTTCGATCAGCTCTTCGTCCATCATGTCCTTGTATACTAAAAACCATGATCCCTTTTTAGTCGTCGGCATGTCGGAGATGACCAGCTTGGAACGGTACCATGGAGAGTTACGGAAATTCGGGGAATAACCTCCCATCGCCGGGAAGGTTTCATCTTTTAGTTTGTCAAAACTTAAAAACTTGGCTTCGTCAAAAAGGCCCCAATCGAGCGTTAGAGAGTTGGAGGTACCGGGGCGATCCTGGGAGATCAGCCGGAGAATTGTGCCATCCCAGAATATAACCGAATTGTCATAGCTGGCCGGCGGGATGACCGGTTCCTTGAAATTGGCCGATTTCGGGGGTTTACGCCCGATGTAATAATGAACATCGCGCTGGATGTTCCACTGCCTGAGGGCGTTTAATGTACCGGGTAAAGTACGGGTAAGCAGTTGTTGATAGGAGGTGCCGACAACTCCTCCGGAGCTGCCGGGCATATGCTTCATATTACGGAGGCAGAAGGGAGCTGCAAAGCCGTGTGATTTCCCAAGGCGCCGGCCGCCGACAATCACGGTAGTATTGGCCGCAGTGTACATGGATTCCATCTGCGGCGTATTAAAGTATTGCTTTTTAATCTCCGCTGACAGGCTCATAAGGAACGTCTTTTATTTCGATGACCTCGGAATATTTCTCCTCCATTTTTTTGATCTTGGCGGCCAGTTCGGCGCGGGAGGTTCCGGTAAGTATTCCGGCCTCGACAGGATCGTTGGTCGGTTCAAATTCCGGAAGTTTGAGCTGATCCCAGTCGAAAGGATCGGCATCGATTTTGTTTAGCCGGTTTATTTTTACCAAGGCCTCGGCAGCTGCTATTTTAGCAGTTGCAAGCATTACCTTATTCCGGACATAGGTACGGTCCAGGATATATAAATCACTTTCCTGGGCGTCGCTGATCGCTTCGCCGTCCAGATCCTTTATTTCCAGTCCGGAGAGCGCCTCTTTAACCAGCTCATTCGCCATATAGCGATACCACTCTTTAGAGGCGTTCCGGACCTTACCAAACAGGAATTGAAGGTTTTTGATGTCCTGATAAGCTTGACTGGAGGATATGCAGTATTTGTGCATTAAAAAGTTCCGGATCTCCTTATCGGACATCCAGGGCTTATCCAACCAAATGGTAAAAGCTGCCTCGTAGCGACGAAGCAGCTCTGTCTGTTTTGGTGTTAAGGTGTCATCCTTACGAAACAGACTATCATGGATCAAGCCTAAAGTATCAGGGTTATTCATTGAATTTCAATCCTAACTCTTCCAGTTCTTTCTGATTATCCGGATCAAACTTTTCTCCAACGAATAGCAGTTCGTTGATCCGGCGTTGCATCGCTTCAAGTTTCTTGGCCCGGATGGCGCCTGCAAGCTTCGCCATATTTTTTTTGCTGTCGCTCAAATATTTGCGGTTGGCGTTTATCCGGTTTTCGTCAATCTTTACCGGTTCGGCCGGGTTCTTTTGCTCGGCGGCCCATTTGTCAATTACATCCCAATTCGCCCGGATCTCTTCCCGGTAATTTTCCAGCAGTTCGATATGGGCGGCCCGTTGGTTTTCGTCTTGCATTGACTTTATCTGTTCGTGTGTCGCCCTGGCAAGACGGTATTTTTCGGCCGTATCTTCCCATAACTTTTTCAGATGATCGGGAAGTATAGCAGGGTTAACCTTCGGCATTCCGGGGGCATGTTCCGGGCTTTTGCCGGTGTCTTTTGCTTTAACCTGTTTTTCTATCGGTTTTGTTTTTGGCTCTACCCGGCAAAGTTTGGATAACTCATATTTTAGTTTTTCCGGATTCGATTTCCGGGAAAGATTAAGCAACATAACCCTGTTTTTAGAGTGCTTTGCCAGGAGGGTGAGACCGGTATTGTAATCCTGACCGGATTCCAGCCATTCTTTAATTGCGTCCATTGAGTATGATATTTAAGTTTTCGGTAATATATTTCAGGTTCTTCGTTTGACGGCAGTAGTCGATCAAGCGGGTGTTTCTGGGCACATAGTGCTCCAGGAGCTGCACACCAAAGCCGGCATCTTTTGATTTTAAAAATGCCTTCAGGTCTTGTTTGGGTGTACCGGTGATTTCAAGGGATGTCTCCTCTTTTTCTTTTATCACGGGCACCATATTACTCTTTTTAGCCATGATTTTTATTTTAAAGGTACCAGTATCAACGCGGATGTAAAAGGACGAATAAAGCCCCAGCAAACCGCTGAGGCTTTATAAAATGGTTTTTCCAGATTACGGCTCCGGATCAGGAGGAGCAACAGCCGGAGGATTAATATCCCCGTCGGCTGTCGGAATCTTACCGGTATAGAACGGTAAACATTCGTCGGTGGCTTCGACATCGATGCTGGTCGCTTTTTCGGAAGTGGCATCCGATCCGGTGTTCAGTGATATCTTGGTAATGGTATCAAATATCTCGGATCCGACTACCCGGAACTTTTCCCGGCTATTCATATCCCGGACCAACCAAACCAGGTCATCACGGTTACCATAGCGTTGCAGCGTGATCGCTTCTTCGTCGGTACCGGCGTGTTTTACACTGAGTTTATTCAACACCGTGGTAGATTCGCGCTCACCTTGCGGCTCCGAGGTCAACGAACTTTTACGCTGGATAATGTCGACCCTTTTCCACGTAGCATTTTCGACAAGCTCAAAGTCCCCGACATAGGTCGAACAGGCTACCGGAGTAGCTCCTTCATCGGCGAGAACCGGCCAGGCCTTGATATCTTTTTTGTGGATAAAACAAGCGACGTTTCGCAAACCTGGGAGGTTCTTTTTTCCCTGAGCCCAGGTTAAATCTTTGTATAGTGACATATTATATCTCCTTTCTTATGCTGTTTGTTTTATGACTAACAGCTTTTCTGCTCCTATAAATTCGTACTCAACACCGAAAAACATCGCTGCGACAAATTGCAGTAAGAACGGGTTATCACATTCGCGAACCCGGACGGTTTCATTCTCCACGCCGTTACCGTAACCGTACAGCATATTATCTTTTGTGGTCAGCTGCATAAAGCTTGATCCTGCTTTTGATACCAGGGGAACCAACTCACATTTGTTGTCGGATCCTTCCAGGAAGGTTTTCTGGAAAGCCGTATTGTACGGAACAGGACCAACCGTAACCTGGTAGTCGTCACAATAAGCATTGTAAACCACACGTGGAATAAAGAGCTTGGTCTCTTCATTCTGCAATTCATCGGAAGCGGCCCGGTAGGCTGCTTTTAGAAGATCAACGGCGTTTGCGGATGTGATCAGCTCAACCTCTTTATAATTGCCCTTGGCAACGGCGATTCTGCCGGCGGTGATCTCATTTTGTGCGATGGTATCAAAACCGTTGAACAGTTCGCTTGTTTTTGTTCCGGCGTCGTTTCTTACCGCAGTGAAAAGGCTTTTGTTTAGTTTCTTCAAAAGCGTTTTCATGATCTTCATCAGGATGCCTTTGTTGATTTCGGCGTCCTCGATTTTACCTCCTTTGGCGTAGAGTTGTCCGAAAACGGTACTACGCAGGATATTCGGGTCGAATTCTTCAACACAGGATCCGAGAAAAGTTTCCAGAATACGGGCGTCCAGGCCGATACTTTTCCCGGCATTTTTCTCCCCGTTGTACGGGCGGAGCTCGAAATCCCCGGTCATCCAACCGGTGGTTTCTTTATGGATCACGCCAGGGCGGCCGGTCATATGCACCAAGGCCTCCTGTACGCCTATTGCCGCAAGCTGCAGGAGCTGCTTGCGGTATTTGTGCGCGGAACCAATCAGGATTTGTGTAATGTCATTTGCCATTGTTATAGTTTATTAAAAAGTTCTACATCCTTTTCGTTCAGGAAGCCTTCGGTTTCTTCCTGGGTGGTGGCGTCTGTCGGTTTGGTGACATCGGGAGAGGTCGCTCCGGGGCCGGTTTTCAGGTTTTCGATCTGACTGTTGGCTTCGGTGAGCTTCTGGGTGGTGGCGGCATGGGCGTCCTGTTCGGCTTTCAGGTCACCTTCTGCTTTTTCTTTATCGGCTTTCAAAGCATCGTGCCCTGAAACCAGGTTTTTAATGTGCTCAAGTACCTGCGTTTCGGAGGACTTGGCATCAAGGTTACATACCTTGATCAGTTCGGATAGATTCATTTCGTCATCGGTTTTATTTGTAAAAAAATTATTGAACCAGCTTACAACATTGAAGCTTTTCGGTGACTTACTCATCAGGTCATCAAATTGATTGACGATATCGGAGTATGCCATGCTTGTAATGTTTTCGGGAAGTTTTACCTCTTTTTCTTCGATCTCATCAACAAAGCCCTCCTTTTTGGCTTCGTCGGCAGTAAGCCAGTGGTCATTAAAATCAAAATAGGCTTTTTCAATATCTTCGGTTTTCTTACCTGTTTTCGATTCCAGGCAGGAGATCAAAGAGTTTTTTACCTTATCCAGTATGGTGAGGTAGTTTTGGATATCCTTAGCGGTGCCGTAGGCGCCGCCCATCGGAGCGTGAAGCATCATCAGGGCGTTCTTTGCCGTATGGACCGTACCACCGGCACACAGGATCACGGCACCCATGGAGGCAGCCATCCCGTCATTATAGGTATGGATTTCGGTTTTGGATTGCTGGACCGTATTGAAAATAGCCAGGCCGTCAAATACGGATCCGCCCGGAGAGTTAATGTGGATGTTTATCCTGGTGCAGGTTTTTTCCAGTTCTTTGAAGTCCATGACAAAGCGCTTTGCGGTGACGGACTCTTCCCACCAGCTGGTACCAATGACCCCGTATAATAGGATATCGGCCTCTTTGTCGGCTTTGTTCAGGATTTTATAATACGGTTTGCTCATAACGATTAGTATTGTTGTTTTCTATACACAACAATACAATAGAAATGAGCGGTACTAAAGGACGATACTTTTAAACAACGAAGGGAGATTCATATATTCCCTGGCCGGAAAATTCCACTTCGGTGACGTTGGCCTTGGCCGGAGTACCGGGTATATTGCGCTTGGTTTGCCGGAACAGTGGGTATACTAAATAGGAGTAGTCATTCCCATCCGTGACAATAGCAGCTACCTGCCGGTTGGAGAACGGATCCAGGACATCGGACACCTCCGGACGGATTTTGGAGATTTCAAATTTTATCGATTTGTCATAGTAGGTTCCGGCCTTACTCTCTTTTTCAGTTTCGATAAAAGAGCAGCTGTTTGGTTTAATACCGTCGATGGTAAAAAAACTACCGAATTTTAAAATCTGGCTGCGTGGGATCCGGCTGATTTTATATACCGGAATCTGGCAATTCCTTAAATCGGTAATTTCGATTTTTTTTATGATGGGCAGATTTTTCATAGTAAGGTGTATAAAGTGTGAGACATTCACGGTTTTTACCCGGATTTCAGGAAAAAAGTGTGAAACTTTTTATAACTATCTATGTTGCAATAGGTTTTATTGTATTATAGAGCGATTGACGTACTTTTTTCTGATTCCGGTAATCAGATTTCTTTATTGTTTCATAGTTGAGTGCACAATTTTTGATGTTATACTCTTCCAAAATGGCTTCGATAATTTCTTTCTGAGTACACTTCCGACTGTAACCGGCTTCGAAAATCAGCCGCATTTTTTGACGGAATTCCGCCTCGATGTAGTCGTTTATTTTCTGCTCTCCCCACTTATCGACATAGCAAAAACGATGTTTCAGAAATACGTTATTGTAAGCGTTTGTCAGGATCGTAAACCGGACCGGATGATCCAGTACCGGATGAACAGGCCCAAGGCCGGAGGTCAGGATATGCGAAAAGATCATTTTCCCGATATCCGTATGTCTTGACAGGATGATGTCACCATCCTTGTCCGTTTTGAGTTCGTGACGGAGAAAATCTTCCAGGTGAGGTCTAAGGTTTATTGTAAGAACGGTTTTTGTAGCCATAACGATTTGTTTGATAGGCTAATATAGTGAAAATTAGAATGTAGTACAAAGAAATACAGAAAAATATAGAAAATAAAAAAGGTGTCCGAGTCGGACACCACACAAACATATACCCAAGCCTTATATAATTCTGTTATAGTACAATTAAAGAGGGTTTAACTATGTGCATATTATTTGATTTCAATTCTATGTAGTGCAATTAAAAGCGTACGGTTAAATCGAGGAGCACGATTTTCAATAACGTTTCAATTCTACTCAGTGCAATTAAAAGCAATTTGCTAACGACATTCATGTCGTTAGCTGTTATGCTTCTCTATTCTGTCACCTTTTTTGATCTCCAGATTAAGATACCTTAGAACATTTTCGATATCTGTGAGCGGTAAAGGGCGTATCCCAAGTAGGAATTGATTAAAGCTTTGGTATATAATACCGTTATCAATCGCACATTTACGCTTTGATATCTTACGTTCCCGAAGTTCTTTTATAATAGCTTCCCTGATCATAAGTGTAAAGGTAATTATTTTTCTTTTCTTTTAAAGAATTCGTGTTCTAAAAGTGTTTTTGCATTTTCCATCTTATTGATACGTATGTATTTAAAAAATGCTTCTTCGGTTTTATGGCCGGTTAGGAGCATGACTCTTGCGGTCGGAATACCGGACAGATACATGTTTGTAGCGCCGGTCCGACGGGCGGTATGGGAGGAGACGAGCTGCCATTTTTTTAAGCGTTTACGAACTACTTTATGTCCGACCGTCCGCTCCCAGATTACAATGTCATCTATTCCCGCTTTCCGGCATACTCTTTTGATGGTTGCTCCGAATGCCTGTTGACTGGGCATTTTAGGGAGTTTATCTTCGTTTCGTTTAAGGATTTCGTAAATAACCGGATGCACCGGGATGACAACAAATTCACCGGTTTTCTGGGTTTTAAGCTGGATTGTGTTGTTTACAAAGTTATCGACTGTTAAGGATCGATAGTCGGAGATTCGGAGAGCTGTAAAACAACCGACAAGGAACCGATCCCGGACCGCTTTGGCTTCCCTGGAAAGTCCTGTCAAATTGTTTAATCTGTCCAGCTCTTCTAATGTAAGGTACACCGCACAGGAACTTTCCTGTTTAACGGTTACCCGCTCAAAACCGAGGTTGACGGCGTAACCGGCCCTCTCCGCTCTTCTTAACATACAGGATACGCGCTGAAAGATATCCTTTATAGTACTTGACATTAGGTTTCTATCTTTCAGGTATTGTATAAACTCCTCCGACAGCGGTTCTGTAAAGGAATCGGAATTGATCGGAAGGCTGGTTGCGGAAGAGAATGACTCCAAGTGCCTGGCGATGTTCCGGTACTGGCTTTTGTATCGTTTTGTTAATCTGCTGGATCGGGATATGTAGTGGTAGATAAATTCCGGGAGTCTTATATTTTCTTTATGTTCCGATTGTCGAAAAATCGGAAATAAATTGCTTATCTTTGCCATGCTTTAGTTTTAATATTGACGTGTTGAATTAAAGTAGCCCCGCAGTGATGCGGGGCGTTTTTTTATAGTTTACTTATTCTTGTAGGCAGACAAGAAGTCCAGAAAGCCGGAGATATCGGCCTCTTTATTGTCGATTAACATGTTTAATCTTTCGACAAATTTTTCGAATACACACATCATTTCTTTGAAGTTTATATAGATACAACTGTTATCGAATACAGTGTCTAAGCTGTATGATTTTTCCTTTTCTCTTAACCAAAATTTCAGTTTCCCGTCTTTGTTGTAAAATGCGGCTTCATGATACATACAGCCTTGACCGGTTAAGTCAAAAGTAACGTCAAAAAACTCGGAGCGGATGTCTGCAACGTCTTCAGCGGCGGATAGATCGAAATTTTCAAAGAATTCCAATGTTTTTGAAACGGCGGTTCTGGTCGTAACTTTTCTGTCTTTTAATTCTAAAGTTTTCATAATGCTTTAATTTTTAATTTGACGTGTTGATTTTATTAAGTAGGCGGGAAGGTTCCCGCCCTGTTTTAGTTCTCTGTAAATTTTGTGAAGGCTGATTCGCAAAATACTAAGTAGTCTTCGATAGAGATTTCAAGATCCTGGTCCCGTTGAATTTCAAGTTCGTTTCTTTCGTCCCAGTAGCCTGTTGCCAGTTCGCAAATAGCATATTGGGTAAATTCAACCGGTTGGTTGTCTTCGTTTACCGGATATGATTCAGGACATGATGTGTAAGCGTTGTAAGCTAAATCGATGATAATCTTTTGAACATCTTTCTTTTCCATGACTTTAAAATTTTAATTTGACGTGTTGTGTTATTTATTACGATACAAATATAAGCATATATGCTTATATAAAACAAATAAAAGAATGACTTTAACAAAACTTTAACACATGAAAAGAAAAAGAGGGTATTTCTGGATCTATTGTTCCGAAAAAAACATTTTTCTGATAGGTTGACATGTATTTTACTTACTTTACTTACTTCGCTTACTTCCACAAATGCAATTATTTTATAATCAAATAATTATACTCATATTTTCTTACTTCGTTAAATGATAGTATGTAGTAATAAATGTAGTAATGTAGTAAGTTGTAGTAAAGCGAAGTAAGATGTCGTAAAGGTTTTTGACCGTTTTTATGCCTGTATTCTATTGGTTTATTGTATTTTATATGTAGCGAAGTAAGGGAAGTAAGCGAAGTAATAAAAAATCTACGTGTGTAATAATCATTCGTATCGAAAATCACAAAAAACCGCTTGCCTCAAGGAATTTCTTTTCGGGGGGGGGTGGAAGGGGAGAAATTTTCAGTTTTGGGAGTTTAAACAAAAGGAATCCCAGGTCGACCGACCTGGGATAGTGTTTACGGATGCCGGAGGCATCCGGGGATTACTACTCCTTCTCAAAATAGTTTAAAATACTCTTCACATTTAAATCCTTTACGTGGAGAAAAATCTTTAAACTCACATGTTTTGTAGAATTCTCTTCTATTAGTCCAACGTGCAAGATCCTTTTGCCATTGTGGAATAATATGACATATATTGTCTAAATCTCTATATGGTTGGCTATGTATGATAAATCGGATAGTTTTATGTTTCCAATGATTCACGCGATTAAAAGACTCTTGGAATTCTAACAAGATACAGTATAGAAAGTATTCTCCTTTAAATCCATGTTTATTCAATAATGCTGAAGCTTTCTCTACCTGTATGACCTGTTCGGGGGTATCGCATCCAAAACGGATCCGTTTTATCCATTTTACTTTTGCTAATAACTGAGCGATATCATTTGTAACTAATCTTGCGTCAAGACCCTGGTTAAAATCGACACGGATTCCCATGTCAACAATCTTTTTAATTTGTGATAGTCCATAATCGGAGGCAAGGATATTATTATCCATAAGTATTATATTCTTCCGGCCTTGAGCAACTTCTTCGATATCCATGTATGGTGTTATTTTGCCCTCTTTTTGTGGTACTATACACCATTTACATTTATTTGGGCAACCTCTTGTCAAGAATCCATATGCTAGATCTTTATAAATAGAATATAGATTATAATCAGGGATACAGCGATCGACTTCTAATGGTAGTTTTTTTAGGATATCATATCCGGTTCCACCTTTTTCGATATTATTTGAATTCACAAAATATCCATAGTCTGGAGTGAAATTGAATACTTTTGACATATATACTTTATCATAGTGACATAAATGGTTATACCATTCTACGCTATCTCTTAAGGATTTATGATATGAGGATATCTTCATTAAGGCGAGATTAGGAAAATCGACCCCATCTACATTTATTAAACCTATATCCATGTTTAAAAAGGTAATTGCGGTTCTTTCGATACCGGTGCGTTCTTTGCTGTACTTTCAGGTTCTTCGCCGGTGTCGGACTCGCTACGGATTGAAATCGGTAGTTTGTCGTAGTCAAAAACTAAGGCTGTCGTACTTGTACGGCATTTTTTACCGTCTTTCGACTCCTGGGTACCTGTTTTCGGATCGATCTTTTTAAATGACTCTTTTTGGGTTTTGCATATGAATGCTTTGGAGTTTTCGAGATAGTTCAGGATAGTACTTTCCGGAAGAGGTTTGCTTCCTTCTTTATCAACTTGCATAATATACAAATGAACAACACGAGATGTGCTAAGATAAAATAGTGTGGTAGGTTTGGCCAATGTCAATTCTTCTTTATTCCAGACACCGTTTTCAAAATATACTTTAGATATTTTACTTTCATACTTAAATCTATAATCCCCCTCGTCAAATAGCATATTTGAAGCCGCAAGGAATTGAATGGTTTTCCAAAACCGGCCAAGATCATCATTGCGTTCACCTTCTCGGCTTTGAATGAGGATTTTCGATGATGCCATTTTGATTAATTCTTCCCAATCCCAGGGAAGTTCCAAATAATCTTCCAAGGTGGAATATGCGGCCAGAACCATCAACCAGTTATTGAAAATACGGTCCATTACGACGGCACCGTTTAGGTGTTTTTCCAGGGCCTCCTGAGTGCGCTTAATGGCAGCCGAGTAGTTTTCTACAAATAACGGACGAAGTTTTAAGATTCGGTGCGTGAGGTGGGTGATTCCACGCATTTCGATAGATTTCAGTTCTGTATATCGGTCACGTTCTTCCTGGGTATGGGTGTCGTCTGTGAAGGATAAGAAGATGAAACGGGAGAGTAGCGCCGGATCCGCATCGGCCATCTGTTGGCCGGTGACAATTACGCCCTGGTCGACGGATGTGGTTTCCCGCTTTTTGTCTTTGTCCATGTTCATCCGTGTACGGCCGGTACCGCCCCAGATACTTTTTAAGATCTCACGTTTTTCGACATCGAGGTCGTTCCGGTATTCGTCCAATACACAAAGAGCGTTTGACGCGGCGGCAATGTGTTCGCCCATGGCGGCCTTGGTAATAGAAAATAAGTTGGGAGATTCAGCCAGCTTACCGAAAAACTGGATCAGGGACTCAGCCGCGCCGGATTTTCCGGAACCTTTGGGACCGAACATGTTCAATAACGGGAATACTCGAAACTTATGGACAATGACGTCACGGAAGAGGCAAGCAATAAGGAAACAGAAAGCGATCTTTCCATTGTCCCCATGGACGGCCGTGAATTTACGCATGTACTCTGTCATAGTGATATTACCTTCCATGTGACTAAAGTTTTTTTCGAAGGTGAACAGGTTGGATTCACGTTCGAAAATCCTGGATCGGGCCGGGAGGTAATACGATTTGTTTTTGTGTTTTACGATACCGATATCATCGATCGGCTTAAACTCACCATCCGCAAAAATACCGTTACCCCAAGCGAAGAAGCTGTCAGGTTGCCATCCCAACTGGGTGATTTCGGTACAGGATTCTGTGTTGGCATAGAGCCAGACTTTTAACCGGTTCAGGTCGGCCTCGGAACCGTTCCACCAAAAGTTTCCTAAACTTTCGATCTTTAAACGGAATCCGGAGAGCATGTTCAGTTCTTTTTGTGCGATCTCGATCACCTTTACGATTCCGAACTCATTCGTAACCTCGTAAGTTCTTTTTGCGTTAATCGAGCTTTCAATGTGGAAGAGCGGACGGAGGAAGAAGTTCGAAACCTGACGCCGGTTGTCGTCACTTTTCCGGTCTACAAAGTAATAACAGCCTCCGTCTACGCAAAAGCCGTTTTCGTTTAATTCAACCAGATATTCGGCCGGAATGAAATTTTTCCGTTTTATCTCCTTTGGCTGTTCCGCTTTATTCCAACGAACGACGGCGTCTCTCCATGCTTTTGCCGGCTTAATGTGTTCCGAAATACTATCAATGTAGATGGATTGTAATTGTTCGTCGTACCGGGATATTAGGAAAGATACATCCTTTATAAACTCGGTTTTGAATGCCGGGCTATTACATTTACCGCTATTTTTGCGGACATTGTAAACGATATAGTCTATTGCTTCTTTTTCCTGAAATTCCTCGAATTTAGCCAGGTCGGTGAAGAATGTGTCCGGATCCTCTTTTTCAGGGAGGATCATGACGTTTACGTTGAATTTCTTCCGGACAAGCGCCTGAGCGTTTTTGTCGGTTGCTTTCTGGCCGGCGGCGTCACCATCATATACTAACGTTATATTGTGGGTGTATTTTGCAATCAGGTCGATTTGTTCGTCGGTCAATGCGGTACCGCAAGGTGCGACAGTGTTGGTGATTCCTATTGTGTGTAAGCGAATAACATCCGGGCTGCCTTCTACTAAGTAAATTCTATTTTCGTTCCGGACTTTGGCCCTGGCAAGGTTTAAAGCGAAAAGGCTTTTGCCTTTTGTGAAGATGGGGGTATCGGGGGAATTGATGTATTTTGGAGTGTCTTTCTTTTCTGTCATTGCCCGGCCGGAAAAAGCGATGACCTTTCCGGTAGGATTGCAGATGGGAAACATAATTCTATCCCTGAAATAGTCGTACAGTTCACCGTGCTCATTTTCTTTAACTAAACCGGCTTCGATAAGTAATTCGGTACGGAGGCATTTTTCACGGGCCCAGTGGAGGAATTTATTACCTGGAGGTGCATAGCCGATGTTAAAATCATCCTCCGGAGAGAATTTTCTTACTTCGAGGTATTTTAAAGCTTTGGGGGTTGCTTTTAATTGTTCCTGGAAAAATTCCTGGGCGTAACGGCAAGCAATCCGGAGGGATTCTTCGTGCTTGAATTTCTCCTGATCGAAGTCTTTGTCTTCTTTCCAGGAGAATTCTATTTTTAGTTTCTCAGCTCCGATTTTAACCGCTTCCCTGAAGTCGACACCTTCATGCTTTGTGATAAAGTCGATCGCGTCGCCGGCGGCGCCACACCCGAAACATTTGTAGATACCTAACGACGGAGAAACCGAGAAGGAAGGTGTCTTTTCGTGATGAAACGGACACGATCCGATGTAGCGGTTTCCATGCTTTTTTAGTTCTACGTAGTGACTTACAATTTCGACGATGTCGTCATTTATACGGTTAATAACGTCTTGGATGTGCATAGTTCTTTATCTTTATCGATTACCGGTTAAAATTTCCGGATAATTTTAGTAAAGTCGTTACTGAATTCGTAGGACCGATGTGTTATGATGTACTGACAGCAGATTTTTATAAACAAATCATGGTTTTCCGGCCTGACATACCGGATAATATCATAGTATTCGTTTACATCTAACTGGTCAAGGGCAAGCCAAACCGACTTAAAATATTTGTCGTAGGCTTCGGAACCCATTTGAGAGCGGTATTCTTCGCGCCACTTCCAGTCTGTCAATTGATGATGACTTAAGTCCATGCTATTTATCTATATATCGTATTCTTGTTCCGAATTCGGTTTTCTCTACTACTTTTTTGCGTTTTTTGCTGAACTCTTTTTCCAGTTTCTTCATCTCCGCCAGGACGGCGTTGGCGGCGGCGAGTTCTTGTTTTCTGGACTCTGGGGAGTACCAGTTACGGTCGATAGATTCGTTCATGGCTTAATCTTTTCATGTATAGTTTAACCTATAATCTTCAATAATACACCTGAATAAATGTTCTGCTACCACAGGCATAACTGCATTTCCGAACGCTTTAATTTCGCGTGAGAAATTGGGAAACTCATGATCTGTCTGTATAGCTCTAACGTCTCGGAATCCTTTAGCCCGGCTAGTTGACACTCGTAAATAAGCCGGCGTTGGCGTCCACGCTTGCGAAGGTTCAAAAGTGCCTGGTGATTTGAGTATCTTACGCTGTGATCCGATGCGATGGGGGTAGGCAATAACATAGAGGCGTCTACGGAGGTGCGGGAAACCAAAGTCCGAAGCTCTATAACAATCCCATTCTGCATCGTACCCGATCGCGGAAAGGTCTGATAAGACATATTCAAATCCTTGTTTGAGCAATTCCGGAGAATTTTCAAGTAATAAATAAAGAGGCTTTGATTCATCTGTAATTCGACAAACCTCTTTCCAAAGGCAGCTTCGAGGACCTTTGATTCCTTTTTTGCCTGTATTGTTAGATATTGATATGTCCTGACAGGGAAAACCGGCAGAGATAATTTCTGTGAAAGGTGGGGTTTTAACCAGTCTGGCATCTGTGTAATGTGTTGCATCGGGAACTATTCTTTTAAGTTTATACCTCAAAAATCTGTCTATCTCACATGTCCATTTTGTTTTAATCCCGGCATGTTCAGCGCCGATTTCAAAGCCTCCACGGCCAGAGAATAGACTACCTAAAGAAAGACTCATGATTTCTGATCTAACGATGACCAAAACTCTGTTACTTGCTGCATTATATTATCAAGTTCGTTTACGGCGTCATCTTCGTCCATCATGGCGAGGGAGAAATAATACAATACCGCTTGTGATACTCCGGCCATAAACGCCAGGCGAGTTTCTTTTTTTTGAACCTCACCCATTTTTGATTCATCAAGGCATGCTTTTTTTAAGTAGATCTGATATTGTTCTTTTAGTTCGAATTTCATATTACTATCTTATTTTTATATTTTTGCTGAAATAAATTTTCACAACATGGAACTAAGAAATTACCAAGAGAGTGTTAATCGGAAATACCGAGAAGATCAAGTTATTAAAGATAACAAAAGGACCTTTATTATTTCATTGTTTAGTCTCATTATTGCTTTTCTTGCCCTTATAGTTTCATTAATTAGTTTGATTAAATGAAATAGGTACAAGCAAACACTCCGGAATTGGAACTAAAATCTACCCTTACGCACATTTCGCCACAACATATAAAAGGCTTATCGCTCGTTATCGTGCCAGCAAGACCAAGGTTTTTGTCGAGGACATTTATTCCTTTAACCATTTTATCAAGATCACTTTTAAATCGGTAGCTTGTAAATATTTTCAGTTTCTTACCGGAAGATTCATAACCTAATAATCCAGTACGAAGACCTTCAACAATCTGAATAACTTTAGCTTCTATCTCTTGATGAGAAATGACTTTTGTGAAGGTTATTTCCTGTATGCATACATCAGGATGTTTTTTTTTGAAATCTTGTTTATTCATTGGTTATTAGAATTAGGGCGTTTGGTCAGCGGATCTGTTCTTATGTCTTCTATATAACAATGTGAACACAATGTCTCTGTATCATCGATCCACCAACAAGGCCCGCTTATTGGATGTTGACAGGCGTTATTCCAGGTGCAACCACATTCCCGGCATACTCCGGATTGTTGTTTTTCGTTAGTTTCCATATTGATTATAAATAAGTTCTCGTTGAAAAGTGGTTCCAAGCTGAAACATCGTTAAAGGAATAATTATTTCAAACGTGACAAATGAAAATGTAACGCGAATCCAACCAAAATGTCTTCGTATACCATCATGACACTTGGAATACTCCATTTCGATTGATTCCAAAGAATATTTTTTGATTCGCAAAGTCCTGAGTAATGCAGGAAGATCTTTATTCTCAATTGAGAGTGAATAAGTGAATTTAACTTCTTTCATATGTCATTTTATTTTTTCAGTAGTATATGAAACGATTATATCTCTGGTGTATTTGAACTTTTTATAGCATGATTCACACTCGATCACGTCTTCGCTGTATTGGTATTCCCAGCTATCTTGATGTACCTTACCGCAATAAGGGCATACAATTTCACTTGTGTTTTGATGCTCAAATTCTTCTTTCATATTCATCTTAGTTTAAAAATATGTGATTTGGGTTCTCATTTGTTTTTTCTATAATCAGCGATTATATTACCTTCTTCATCTAAATAGGCAGTTTCCCACATCGGATGAAAACAAATAGAATAATTTCTATCACCTGTAATTTTAACTCTTAGTCCCATATCTGAAATTCCGGAAATCACTCCGGTCTCTCCATTTACAATAACAGTCATGCCCATTTTTAAAAAAGGCATATTGTAATACTTTTTTATTTGTTCAAAAGCGTATTCTCTTGCCGTCATATCTTAAATATTAAATCGAATTTCTCATCACGCTCCCGGACGACAAAGGCTTGTCCGTGTTCGTCCCACTTTACGAAGATTCGACGCTCATGGAATAGCACTACGCCGACGGCATTGTAAATTACTCCGCTACATGTTTTCTGCACATAGTAGATGCAATGTGTGTATCCGCCTCGGGTTTTGGCGTTCTCAAAGTCGGATAGTTTGTATCCTTCTTTCTTTTTAAAGAGTTGCTTAATTAGATTCATAGCTTTAGATTTTGAAATCATGTTTTATAAACAGATAGCCAAATAAGGCGTTACACTCAAAAAATAAAGCTGAGGTCATGTCTTGATAAATCAGACATGCAGTGGCGAGGATTGCACATATTGCTGTGCATATCATCACGATAATCTTTAATGTTGTTTTCATTTTTACCTCCTTTTTATGTTAGGGAATTAAGCGGGAGAGGGGGAATCGAACCCCGGAGACCTTCTGTTAGCTGTTCGCGCGATAGCCGTTATCCTCACATTTTACGCCCTTGCGATCTCTCCCAATTGCCCCGGATTAGAAGTCAATTCCGGGGCGAAACAAAGAACTCACCGCTTTTTACCGGTGCGGCATCCGGTTACATAACACCACTAAATTCCGAGCTCGGTCGCTGTCGCTATTAGAGCGGCGATGTTGGCGACATTGAGTTTTTCTTTTAGGTTTGAAATCCGGCTTTTTACAGCGGATTCCGAGATACATAAGGTGTCGGCGGCCTGGATGGCTGTTTTGCCGGTTTTTAGTTCGCGGATGGTTTCAACCTCGTAACCTTTGATCTTTGTAGAGGTTCCGCAAAACTTACCTCTTCCCGGGCAATCAGTACGGGAACAAGCACTGTTATAGGAATCCGGAGAGATTTGGCCGTCTATATTGTCCGGATCCCCATCCAATGAACCGAATTTGCAAAACAACCATTTCGAGAATCCAGACTCAAAGCCGGTTATCCCGAAGGTTTTCTGGATAAATTTTTGTCCTTCTTTATCGGCTAGATAAAGATCGATGAACTTTCGTTTTTCCATTGATGGTAGATCAGTAAATAAAGTACAGTTACCATTCTGTAAAGCGTACATTTGCCCGTCCAGGGCGAACAGTTCAGTTCCTGTGAAAATTCCTGCCGGAACTTTGGAACTTTGATCATAATTCGTTAATTTTGCTTCCATTAGATTAAGTTATTATCCCGCTGTGATTCCGCTAAGAGTGCAGCGGGATTTTTGTTTATAAGGTTGAAATTAGTTTTTCCCGAGCCTCGATCTTTTCCTTATTTTCAAGGGCTAACTCAAGTAAAGCATTATAAACATGTTCACTACGGGTAAGCCCATTGGCGACCTGATAGATTAGTGCAAGGCTTTTGCCTGTTTTTTGTTGAATTATCTTAGCAAAGCCGCGCGGCAACCATTTTCTAATTTTTTTCATTTCTTCATTTTTCATGCTTTTTACTATTTTTTTTATTAAACCTTTGTACTAACTTGCTACAAATTTACAGTACAAATATAAAGAATTTCTTTATAGAAAAACAAAGAATTTAATAGAATTCTTTTATATTATTTTTATATGACTGAAAACGAGAGACTTAAAATCATTAGAAGAAAACTCGGGTTATCTCAAGCGGAGCTGGCAGAAAGATTATATATGAAACAGGGGAGTATATCTGATGCCGAGAGAGGGAGCAAGGGTATTAAAGTATCGAATACTATAAAATTCTTATTGAATAAAGAATTCTATGTAAATATAGAATGGATTGAAACTGGCAAGGGAGAAATATTCTTAAAAAAAGAGAGTGAACGTGACATTGATAAAGTCGACAAGGAACTAGGATTAGAAAAAGAAGAGGACTTGACAATATCTAGGCTTATCACTTTGCTTGAAAAGAAAGATAAACAACTTGAAAATTTAATACGGATGCTGGATGACCAAATCCAGATTAATAAAAAAATCAATGTCCGGCCGGACAGTGCAACATGTGCCGCTGCAAGTGGCTCTGGAATAGAAAAGTAAGAAAATATTGATTAAACACTCTAAATATGGAAGCCAACTTAAACAATATTGAATACACAGCATATATGTTAGCGTACAAGTTTACGACTGAGAGTGAAAAGCCATGGAGAGGTGATACCAGGAAGAAAATAGAGTACGAACTTTTTATAACCTCCATGCCTGATATGGAGAAATTTAAAAAAGTATTAGACAAAGAACTACAACGAACTTCTAAACTCGAAAAGCGGTATATAGAATATGTAGAAGAATGGAAGCAAACTATCGGTTCTTTAATCCAATATTTTGAAAAAGATCAAGCTACACGTATTTTGAGCCAAAAACCTTATATAGAAGATACGTGCCAACATTCCGTATATTGTAAAGACTTTTCAGAATTAAATCTCTATTTACATAACAGAAAATTAGATCATACCTGTTCTGATGCTGAGGTTGGGTGTTTATCTACTTTATTGACAGAAATACAACGTGTCATTGAATATGAGATTTCGATGAAAGAAACTCTTTCAAATACCAACTTTGTAAGTATTGATTTCGAACATGCTACTCCAGAAAAGGGAACAATATGTTCTGTCGGAATTGTATCTATTGAAAATGGACTTATTACAGATACATTCAGCTCATTGATTCAGCCGCCAAACAATGAATACTTCTCATATAATTCTACAATTCACGGGATATTCGAAACGGATACTTATAATGCACCCAGTTTTATCGAAGTTTGGCCTGAAATTAAAAAACGGATAGCCAACAAAACAGTGATTGCGCATGGTGCAATGCATACAGAAAGACATTGTCTTATGCAAGCGTTGAATATAAACAACATTGATGAAGATCTAAATATTAATTGGATTGATACACAAGAAATATGTCCGGCAAAACTTGAAGTTATATGTAACGTTTGTAAAATAGAATTACAACATCATAATGCGCTGTCAGATGCAATGGCCTGTGCAAAAATATATCTTCTTTGGATTGCGGATTTACTGCCTTTAGAGAGTATATTATTCGAGAATCAGAAAGAAATAAAGGATCGTATTGCGGATTTCAGAGAAAATCACCAACCTATTGAGAAAAGATTGCTTTTCCCTGAATTTGAAACAGTAACAAATAAAGATAATCCCTTCTTTCAGAAGAAAGTTGTAATCTCCGGTACCTTTGACTATTGGCCGGACAGAAACGACCTTGCAATAAAAATGCAATCACTTGGTGCAGATATTGACAGAGGTGTCGGGAAATACACACAAATACTATGTGCCGGCCACGGGTGCGGGCCAAGTAAAAAACAGCAAATGCAAGACCTTATTGCAAATGGTAAAGATGCTAAGATTTTAAATGAACAACAAATTATAGAATTATTGACACAATGTGGAGAACTGGATAATTAACAAGTAATTAATAGAGATAATTAATATTATTTCCCCGAAACGAAAAACGATACCGAAACAACAGAAAAGACATAACACATTATGAATAAAGGCATAAGAGACGGGTTGAAGTTCCCGATATTCTCCACAAATACAGACTATGTAACACATTCACAGCGTGTTACAATTTCGGCTTTGATAAATAACGTTTCTATTAGTTTTTGTCTTCTTTTTTTTGTTGGGGAACTGAAAACTAAAAGGCAAAAAAATGGAAACAAAAATTGCAACAAGGCCCTATTTAGTAGAGTCCGAAAAAGGATGGTATATTTATCTATCGGTACGAGATCCGAGAACGGGGAAGATGTATCCAAAAAAAATCGAAAGAGGATTCGCATCTTGTCTAAATGCTACAGAGAAAAGAACTCATGCCCAAAAACTTATCAAAGAATACTGGAATTCCTAACTAAATCCGCACAAATAGTTAAGCACTTTTTGCATTTAGTTTCCAGAATTCATCTATTGTCATATTATTCAGAGCTTTGTGGCGTCTGATTTTATTATACCAGATTTCTATGTACTCGAAGATCT
>JAVBLD010000063.1:0-20859 GCA_031553705.1 Marinifilaceae bacterium
TAGTGGATTTTCCTGCCCCGTTGGAACCCAACAGACCATAAATGCCATGGGTTGGAATCTCAAAGTTTATATCCCTTACTGCCCATTGAACACTATAGCGATGGGATAAATTCTCTACTTTTACTATCGACTCTTTCATAAAAACCTCTTTAAATTATTAATTATTTATTGTTGATTATTCATTGCTTTTCACCTTCCTCTTCTGCGTATCCAGATAAAGATGGCAAGGAAGATCAGGGTTGCCGGAATGACGCCCATAAATATGACCCGCCAGATTTCCATGACGCCCAGGCTTAACCGTATTGCTCGGTCAGGCGGGGTCGGGCGGGTGACGTTAATCGGCACCTCTTCGTCGGACATCCAATAAAAAGCTGCGTTGATCAATGAGTAATTGGACGCCCGGATTTTCTTCCGGCTGATGCTGATCTCTCCGTTACTGAGGCAGTCGGCATCCCCAAGAATAAAGATCTTCTGCTCTTTTTCCCCGACTTTCCGGGATAGGGCCAATATCGTCGGATAAGAGCGTTCCACTTCTCCTGCCGCGGGATTTAGCCGTACCGTATCGTCGATAAAATCGGTGGTCTCCACTTCGTTCCAGCTACCGGTTGTATCGCTTACAAAGAGTGGGGTTACCGTAAAACCCCGGTCCGCCGTATAGGCCAATCCGGTTGTATGAGGCATCGTTACTACCCGTTCACTGGCGATCATGGTTTTGAGGATATAGGAGAACGCTCCGGCTTCTTTGGTTGGAGTGCTGATGATAAAGTCGGGTTGATAATTCTCACTTTTCTTTGCCAGCCGGCCGGGCATAAACTGCACGCCGAACGGTTCGATCAGCGGGTTCATCGCTTCCTGCCGGCGCGGTTCGCCTGCAATCAACAGATTGCCTCCGCGGGCGATGTAACGGTCCAACCGTTCCGTCTCTTTCGGCGTTAACGGATTGCGCATATCGGCAATTACCAGGATTTTGATCTCTTCCGGTATTTCGTTGTCAAGCGTCACTTCCCGGAAGTCAAATCCATTGTTTATAAGCGAATTACGAAATACTTTATCCTGTGCAAACCGGCCATAATCGCGATCTCCTTCCCGGATACAATCCCGTTCGCCATGGCCTTTCAGGAATGCTACCTGGGGTAATTCCATCACTAACCGTTTAAAGGCGGCCGATATTTCCGATTCGAAAGGAAAGACATAAGGATCGTCAAAGATACGAAGGAAGGTTTTCTGGCCGTTGTCCCGTTCGAGTAAACGTACAAAACGGTTTTTCTCAGGGGAGAGATCAATGATCTTTTTTACCTCTTCCGGCCGGATAAACATAGCGGAATCCAGCCGGTAGATCTGGGTTATTTTTATCATCCGTTCCCGGTCGGTCAGGTTCGGATAGTTTCTGTCGAGGCCAGGGTTATCCGCCTTGTCGTAATAGTAGATATATTTAAATTTGATTTCCGGTTTAAATCGCCAGTATTGCCTGAAACGTTGCAGATCGTCGTTGACGCTTCTGGGCAGGCCATAATAGAAATATTGGTCCAGGATATTTACAAAGGTAGTGATGGTTAATCCGCCATCCATCCGTGCTACGATACCCTGGCTGTTTTCGGTAAGGGTATTTACTTTTGTGCGGGTAGTATCATAAAAGGACATCAGTTTCGGCCGGGAAGAGAAGTACCCCAGCAGCATCGCTCCGGCTGTGACAATCAGGAATTTGCTTATCGTTACGGAAGCGCGCAATTTTTGTCGCTTGGCCTGCAGGCGGACGATGGTAAGGGCGATAAAAAGGAATATGACAATTAAAAAATAGAGGATATCTTCGCTACAGATCAGTCCGCTGATAAACTCGTCGGCCCTGCCGTTGATTGATAGCCAGTAGGTGATGTCGCGTATAAACGCAATGTCCTGCCACATCCTTCCGACATAGTTCAGTGCAAACAATATGGCAAAAGAGCCCATTGCTGCTACTACCTGGTATGAAGTGAGGCTTGACATAAACAGGCCGATTGCACAGTATGCGCAGATCAGCAGGTATAATCCCAATAACCCGGAAAGAATGGCCGGTATGTCGACATGCACGATGGTGGCTATACTGAACAATACCAGTATCCCCAGCACTGCTATCATGACACCTGAGTAGATCATCATCGACAGGTATTTCCCCAGGATAATCTGTATATTGGTCAATGGGGAGGAGTAGAGTAGTTTTATCGAGCCGCTGGCGTATTCCCGGCTGACAAGTCCCATGGTCAGAAGTGGGATATAGAGGTACAGGTAGCTTTGTATCGTGGTGAACAGTCCGGACATGCCCGCGTAGGTTCCCAGCGTGACGCTCCAAAGTCTGTAGCCCATCTCCTGGCTTCTGGCAAAGCCGATAAAGATATTGGAGAATGCCATGCTTGCCTGAAAGGTGAATATGATCAGGATCAACCAGGCTACCGGAGAGTAGAACAGGGTCTGCAGCTCCGTTCGTGCGATTTTGTAAATTGTTCTTAGTTTTTCCATAATTTCTAGATTTTATGTATGCTACTTTTTAGAATCATCCGGACAATACAAACCAGGGAGAACGTTTCTCCACGATAATCTTTCTGTAAGGGAAGGAGCAAGGGGCATAGCCCCCGGGATAAACACGTTACCTTCCGCTGGCTTCTGTGCACCACATATAATATTCATAACGATAGACTTCCCGGCGCCATCAAATCCAGGCAAACCATAAATTCCACGATTTTTTATCTCCGGGTTCACGTCCCTGACGACTCATTGTATACTGTAGCAATGTGACAAATTCTCAATTCCAATAATTGATTCTTCCATTATTAACGTTACAGGTTAGTAATGCACTTTAGCACGAAAATAAAAGAACGGGGGACAAGCAGCAGGTAAACCCCTCGTTCTTTTCTATTATCAATATCTTGAGAACACCATTCTATAATGTCCCCCCCACTTCCAAGACAAGCTCTCAATTTCTCCCAGACCGGATGCGTGGTGTAGTATTCCTACTGCTCCCGGATCTGCTGCCCCGAGAGTAGCTGCATCAATCGCGTCAATCAAGTAAAAATTCCCATTATCAAGAGCAACCCCAAGCACTGATCCAACCGCATCCTCACTTAAATGCGTGATTCTTCCCGATCCAAAATCAGTATACAATTTTACTTGCTTTGTATTCACATCATAAAAATACAATTTGCTTCCTTCCCCAAAATAGAGGTAAGACGAACTACGTATTCTCCAGAATACGGTATTGTCTGTTACATAACTGCTACCGGCAAAAACCTCCTGGCTTGCCGAGGCTACAGTTAAAGAGGTGGTGGTCGTGGTGAATTTAAACGACTGGTAGATATAATTACCTGTACTTTCTTCTTTCAATATATTTACAATATTCTTACCATCAATATGATCACCACAGTAAATAAGTTTATAACCTGTCAGGTTCAATATGTTCGCAAACTCGTTCGGGTCGGTATTATTGATAATCGTCATTTTACCGCCCAAATAGTTGTTCCCGGAAGAATAACTGGTATAACATGCCAAAAAACGATTATGTAGCTCATCAAACATCAATACGTACTCTGATGAATATACACGGATATCCATGAACCGGGAAATTTCAGCGCCCCCGTCAGGAAAATAAACCGGAATATCTATAAATGCTTGTTCATGAGCCAGTTCTGTTGTCGCACTATTTCTCCTCCAATAAAGATCTCCGTTCTCCCCCAAAACAAAATCGCAATACCCTCCCCGCACGAACGATTTGGGAATAAAGCCGGCCGGGTAGGTTGCTCCTGGGAATTCATCTTCTAAATTCAGGAACTTACCAAAATCCAATCCATTTAATATGGTCGCTTTTCCCCCTTCCTGAAATACAATGACCTCATCGTCGTAATTGCCAATGATATATGCCATCGCTTGAGTTAATTTTCCCGGTCCAAGCGGATCGTCCGGGTGCAACTGGGCATACAGGTCTACATAGTCGGTCCAATAGTAAACAGTCTTATCCTCTTCATTTACTCTCGAATCCCGACGAATATAACTCAATGCCGGCTGGCCATTTATATTGCTACCGATAATCCATCCTACCGCATAAGGTGTATTTACCGTCACCGTAACAGACAGCCGGGTAATTACTCCGGTTGCAATCTCTCTCACGTAGAGATAATAACTGAACGTACCACACTCTTGTGGAACGTATGAGAGGTTTCTTTCCCGGGAAATCGTATCTACTCCCGCACCGATCTTCCATACATACTCAAAAGCCGTCTCCATGGTATCCCGATCCGGATATTTCCAGGTTATTTTGGGAACGATTTCAACTGTATCTCCCAAAATAACTGTAGTCTTTGACAAAGCGGAGACTGAGGTTATTGTTATCTTATTATAATCCACCAAGTCGTAATTTCCTTTATCTTCATAACAGGCTCCGAATAACATGCAAAGCCATAATGAAATAATTCCTATTTTTAGTTTCATAACGTCTGTCATTTAAAGATTATCCACCCATTAAAGTCACTACCATTTCCGTACCATTGTCCTCCATTACCGTTCTTCCCGCATCTTTTTCCCTCAGTAAGTAATTCTTAAATATGATGGAGTAATAACGTAGTTCCGTGGTATTACTTGAATCAATATCCGCTACCCCTGTCTCCCGGATAAAAAGTCGATATTTTTTATCAGAATAGGCTCCTAAATAACTACCGGTCACTGTCGTAGTCCACCAATCCGGCTGAGCGATTACATTCGACACGTAGATGATATTAGCCAGACAATCAAGCTGCCCCAATTTAAAATCTGCCGTAGCCGCTAACTGCACCGTCAACCTTTTCGCCTCCTGTGATATTTCGGGTGTTTTTTTAAAAGTGATCCAACAAGTGTCTGTCACTTTTCCTGCCTTTACTTTCAGGCTTGCAGGAATTGTGTAGTTTTCCACCGGAGCTGTTGTGTAGGCGGGATTCACCTCAATAGCATATTCCCTATCCTCAGATGAGGGTAGGCCGATAACCTCCACAACAACAGGAAAAAGCAACTCGTCCCGGTCAGGATAAGCCAGAAAAGAACAATTTGACGAGTCAATCGTGTGCTTCACAAACTGTATGTGATTTCCAGCACTATATACATCTATCTTATCTTTCTCACAGGATGCAAATATCCCTAAAAAGATAATAAGTATAACATAATTTATTTTCATACGATTATAATTTTATTTTCTATCAGTTATATCATATATCAATTAAATTGATATGCAGCCTCGCTTTGGGGTATAGGAACAATCCAGTTTTGGGGCTCCATTGTAATATCGGTACTTCCATTATAAATATTCCGATTCAAACGTTTGAACATAAAGAAGGTCTGTCCGGAAGTCAAGGTTTCCCGAATGATATCATTTATCAGGATCTCTTTTAACTCATCTGCATGCATTGTCTCCGAAAGAGTCCGCTTAGCTCCCCGTTTTAAACGTAATGCGGATAATAACTCGAGGGCTTCTGCGGTCTTTCCCTTTTCGATCAAACATTCAATCATGATGTGATACATCTCCGGGAAGCTAATGATCGGCAAAAGCGGCCCTTGGTTATCTGCAGTTTGTTTCGCGGAGTATGCAGTTGATAGCGGCCGGACCCAGGTGAGATAACGTTGGTCATTATACCGATTATACCACCCCACTAATCTGTAATCATCCGCATCGTTCGTAAATAAATGATCTATATTTTTCATTCGCATCATAGTTGTACTCGTTCCTAATGCAGATTCCCAATTATCATAATTGTTACTATTAGAAAAACACAACATTATTTCCGTCGGACGTTTGGGATGCATAAGATCTAAACTGGTAGATGATCCCGAATTTGAAGCAGCAGTCCAGGTATACCATTTCGTATGGAAGTAATAGTTAATCCTGGCATTCTCGTAGGCCTTTTCCAGATTACCGTTATACATGTGAACCCGGGCCAACAAACCGGTCACTCCCCAATAATTCATGCGGGAAGTCCGATAACTCATAAATTCATTGGGAGGGCTAGTTGTCCAACTGCCTGTGTGTCTGATCCGAGCTGTCAAACTCGTACACCAGGAACGACAAAAAACGGTATCCACGTGCGCCAATAAGCTCTGTGAACGCTCCAAATCCACTATAATCGAATCCATCACCGCTTTGGCATTTTTATGTTCCGGCTGGTAGTCGGGATATTTTTGTACATAAGGGATAGCCGTCCCGGCATAATTCGTCACCGGTGCAGGACAAAACAGACGATACAGGTCAAAATGCAACATTCCCCGTAGACCGTACATTTCACCAAGAATCATGTTTTTTTCGACCTTTCCAAGCTCAAAAAAAGTAGTATCTTTTTCAGAGACATGCCGAATGATATTATTACAGGTAGCGATTGCATTATATGCTGTTTTCCAGATCTGATCCGTGACGTCCTCTACATAACTGTTCTCCCAGTTAAATTGACTTGCATAATAGAGAGCAGTGGGCAAGTAACTTGTAGAAGTTGCCATATAATTATGACCTACCGCACTGGCAAAGCCCCATGTCAGGTTCTTTCCGTACAACGAAGTGGTAGATATTGTTTTGTAGACACCATTCACAGCCATTCTTACGCCGCTATAATGCCCATATATTTCACTTTCCACAATTTCATTGTCGGCTTTAACATCCAGAAAATCATTACATGAAATAATAATTCCTGCAAGTAAAAACCATATTATAAATCCTATTTTTCTCATAATATCTCTTTATTTAGATTTAAAAACTCGCATTCAATGTAAAGGTGAACGTCCGGGCAAACGGGTAGGTTAATCCCATCTCCTTTTTAACTGTTGACATGGTTGCGATGTCTTTCATGTTAAACTGGCACCTTAGCGTGGATACCCCTATTCGATTCAGCAAACGGGAGTCAACATTATATCCCAGGGATAACGAATTAAACGTAACGTAGTTATTCCGTTGCACGAATCTTGAGGTAGGACGAGTCACATAATACCGATCCTTGATAGACTTTAAGGGTGTTACATCTCCGACCTTTTGCCAACGGTCTGTCCACGCGCGTTTATCCACATTATACAGGTTCAGGTTGGCATTCTCTACATTGGTAATTAATGTTGTATTATATGTATCTCCTCCAAATTCATACAAAAAAGTTGTGTATAACGTAAAATTTTTAAAACGCACATTAAAACCAAACGCTCCGTGTCCCCAAGGTTCTTCATCCCCAATAGGCTGTTGTTCCAAAGACGACCAATCATACGTGATGCTTCCATCCCGCTTTACGTAAATTTCCTGTCCGTTTGCCGGGTTTATTCCCAGTGACTTCATCCCGTAAATCGTCGTCAGAGAAGAACCCTCTTCGTATTTCATGATTGGAGAAGCATACTTGATTGTCGAAGTATATCCGAAGCCCAATACCAATTGAGGGTTTGAATGCACAGAATAATCTGCATAGTATTCGTCTACCCGTTCATTGTACTCTTTTAACGATTCGGATATTTTCAGAATCTTGTTTTTATTGTGAGCCATGTTTCCAAACACGGCAACGTCCCAATTTTTTCCGGTAATCAAGCGAAGGTTCACATCTACCTCGAATCCTTTGTTTTCAACCTCTCCCATATTATCCGTATAGGTCGGAAAACCGGACGAGGAGGGTAATGAAACATCTGTCACCAAATTCCGTGTCCTCTTATTATAAACATCAAATTCGATGTTTGCGCGTCCCCGCCAAATTCCGATTTCCATACCGATATTCCATGACAACTGTTTTTCCCAGGTCAAGGAATTATTCCCCATATAAATCAGCTCGGCTCCGATCCCTGTCGGGTACCAGTTATCCAGCATGATCCTAAATGTATTCTGCGCCATGTAAGGTTTGAAATTGGATTTTCCTGTTTCTCCGATATTTGCCTTTAGTTTCAACAGTGTCAGAAAATCCTGACTTTTCAGAAACGCATAATTATGCAGGTTGACTCCTGTACCTGCTGACCAGAAGGGAGCCCATTTTTTTTCGGATCCGAACTCAGATGATCCGTCAAACCGATAGGAGGCATCAAGCAGATAAATATTGTTGTAACTATAATTCAATGTCACGAAGCCTCCGAACAAACGGGTTTTATTGTCGGAAAATGCAGGTTTGCTTACAATTTCATAAGCATATGCCGGAGAGTTCCTGTCTTTATCCGGAAATCCCCTGTAATGAGTATAGAGATAACCCGAATTTGCAGACGTAGCATTTATTCCCGCGGACATATTGATATTATGAAGGTCAAGAAATGTCCGGTTATAGGTACCAAACAGGTTTGAATTCCAACGGTTTGTCAGGGTTTCTGTTAACACCAATTCCCCTTTGGTAAACAAATCTACTCTTCCATAAGTCCCTGATGCCGGGTCTGTAAAGTTAGTTGTATTTGCATCTTTAGTGCTGATTGCAAGTTGTCCCTTAATCTGAAAATAGGAATTTGCCCGCCAAATTAAAGAGAGGTTATTTGTCAACTCGGTATAGTCACTCTTACTGAAGTTCCCGGTAGCCGCCTCGTACAAAGGGTTCTCCAAACTTCCTCCATAATTTCCCCATTGTGTTGTCGTTTTTATAAGTTCTCCCGTATCAGGATCTTCCCAATAACTATAGGGTTGTTGAGTAGTGTAATCCCGGAAAGAGCCATAAGGCGAGTCTTTCGCTTTTACAATATCATAAGAAATCACATTTTTAATTTGCCATCCTTTATAACGATAGTCTAAGGTTAAGCCTGCACCCATCCGGTCCCGGTACGACTTTTTCATGACTCCCTTCTCATTATCGTAACGCAACTCTATCCCAAAACGTATATGCTCCGCTCCTCCTTCAATATACAGGCTATGCTTGTGGTTAAATTCCGTTCTTAAAGGCTGGGAAAGCCAGTAATTATCAACTCCTATTAATACCCGATTGCGTTTTTGAAGATAATACTCTATCAGAGAGGTAGTCTCGTATTCTAATTTTACTCCCGTTAAACCCCATGGTTCAAATATCCCTGCTGCTACTTCCGCCTCTAATTTCTCTTCCGCATTCATTAAGTTATAGCTACTCAAATCCGGAGCGGTAATCGCCAGGTTTCCGCTATAGCTAATAAGCAACTCGCCCGGTCGAGGGGCAACGGTTTCAATAACAATAACACCGTTGGAGGCCCGGGAACCATAAATAGCAGTAGCCGCCGCATCCTTCAAAATGGTTATATCCTTGATTCTGTTTATGTCAAAGTCATAGATCTTCTCCACGCCGACCTCAAACCCGTCCAATATAAAAACAGGAAGGTTCGGGTTGGTCACCAACGCAAATTCAGACACGCTTGTCGATTCCTGAAGGTCCAACTCTTTTACCGAAGCAATTCCGGAACGCCCTCGCACATAAAATTCGGGAAGAGTGTTCGGGTCTGACCCCATTTCATTGTTTTTCCTAACCTGCAAAGAGGGATCGAAAACCTGTAGTGCGTCAATTAAGTTTCCGGAGGACACCTTAAGAATATCTTCGCGCTTCACCAGGGTTGCGGAACCCGTGAAACTTGATTTTCTGATATTGGCATAACCGGTCACTACAACTCCTTCCAGAGCTTCCATAGCGGCCTTCATGATTATATTTACGGCATCCCTACTCTCTCCCGGTTTTAATCTCTCAAGCTTAACCTCCTGTTTCTCCATACCAATAAAGGAAACAACAAGGGTAAGCGTATCCTGGTGCGGGATTTGGAACTGAAACCGTCCCTCCTTGTTTGTAACTGTACCCAGACGGGTACCTTTTTGAATAATTGTGGCCCCGGGAAGCGGATTATTCTGCTCATCTTTTACGACACCCCGAATGACAATAAAAGCTTGTTGTTGGGCCAGATTACCGATTTCCAAAATCAGAATGTAATCCTCCTGCACTTCATACTGAACCTCTTTCCCGGGAAAAATCTTTTTTAATGCTTCGTCAATAGTGGCATCTCTTAACTTTAATGTCACTCGGGACTCCATGTTAATCTGAACATCGCTGTAGAAGAAATCTTTCTTTAACTCCTTCCCAAGCAATCGGAGCGCCTGACTGACAGGCACATTCTGTAGATCGATCGACACCTTTTCTATCTGAGCTGCCGTTTCCGCAGAAAGATGCAAGAAACACGCTAAGCAAAGAAAAACCGTAAGACGCATAATTAACCACGTTTTTTTCAACCATTCCAATAAGAATAGCCATGAATCACACTTTTTTTTCATACTTTTGTAATTAGTAGTTGAACATTGCTTTGTTTTCGGATTTGGCGATCTCAAACAAAGCGATAACACAAAATCAATTTACATCAAAGCCGAAAAGTGTTGAAGAACTTTTTCGGCTTTTTTATTTATCTACTATAACTATACTGTTTCCCTTCACACTAAAACGAGCATTACTGGTTGCCTCTATCCTGTCGATTAAATCTCCCAGTGGGCGAAATTTTTGAATGGAACCGGAAAAACGAATACTCTTCAGGTGCTCTTCTCCAAAAATAATATCAACATCATACCAACGGGATATCTGAGCGGAAATTTCCTCCAACGTAGTATTGTCAAAATTAAATTTTCCATCCATCCAGGAAGTGATATAAGCAATATCTACCGTGCGGATACTCAGCTTCTCTTCGGATAACAACGCCTGTTGTCCCGGCTTCAATACGGCTCTCTCCCCTTTTGCCGTAACCACCTCCACCGAGCCACTTACTAGCGTCGTGGCTACCCGCTCTTTCTCATAGGTCGTCAGGTTGAATGTTGTTCCCAATGCCCGGACCGACACTTCTCCGGTCTCCACGATAAACGGACGTTTTGAATCCGGATGTATCTGAAAATACCCCTCTCCGGAAAACTTCACACGCCGTTCTTCTTGCCCAAAAACAAAAGGAAACTTCAGCACAGAAAGGGAATTTAGCCAAACGATACTACCATCCTCCAATACAATCCGGTATTCGCCTCCTTTGGGAGTTATTAAAAGGTTGGTTGCCGTATCTTGTTTCGTGGTTACTCCAACGGCGTTATAATGTAACATCCTGTCCGTATCCACCTTTAATGTCGCTTCGACACCTCTATACAATATAGTATCCAACACACTTACATCCAACTCAATTTTTTCACCGTCAGCCATTTGCAACAAAGCCTGCTCCTTTCCCGGTTTCGAAATGGAGGCAAACTCCCTGTTATCTTTCTCTTTGGTAAAAGAGAAAAGGACGCTCCATATAAGAAAGGACGCTGTCCCGACGAGGATCAACCACAACGATGCGTAGTGCATAAACTTTCCAATGGTCAACGGTTTTCTTCTACGTGTTCGCTTCTTCAACTCCTTCAGGCGCAATTGCACATCCGGATGGAAATCCGCCTTGAGCATCAGTAATCGCTCCCAAGCGGCAACAGTATGGCGAAACTGTTGCCGGTTTTCTTCCGATGCCTCCAACCAACATTCCAATTCCCGCTCTTCTTCCGACGATAGTTCTCCGCTAACCTTACCGGAGAGCAACTCTTCTATTCGTTCATCAATCACATTCATACCTATTATTCATTCTTATCTTCAATATAAGGACGCAGAAAAGGGGAAAAAGGGTGAAAAGAAGAGTCACAAATTTACGATAAGAGTCATAACTCACTATGAACAAATCATATATCAAGGAGAATTTTCTGAAATCAGGTAAGCAACACCATATCTTTTCCTGTTTTCGACAAGCCATAGAATTCATTTTCATGGCTTTCGGTTTGCTGTTATTTTAATTCATCTCAGGCAAATGCCTGTCAGCATTCTGCCCGAATCAGTGCCTAATCCGCGAGCAGAGAAAAAGATATCCGAATAGTTACGGGTACAGATACCGGCGATCTCGATCTGTTGGCGGGGAATCCCGGCAGCGGTAAGCTGCAAATAATTCGCCTCCCAGAGGTTGATATGATATTTCCCGGTGTCCGGATGCACAAAAGCAATGGCTCCCATATCGAAACCGCTATCCCGGAAGGCCAGGAAAACCTCCTCTCCAACCTCAAAAGCATCCGGACCAATGGAGGGACCGATCGCCGCATGGATATTTACCGGATCGCAACCAAATTCCGCTATCATTTTTTTGACTGTCGATTCGACAATCCGCAGGCACGTACCACGCCAACCGGCATGTACCGCTCCGACAACCTGTTTATCGGCAGCATAAAGCAACACCGGAACACAATCGGCAGTCGACACGGCAATACATACATCTCTGCAAGAGGTCAGTAATGCATCCTTCCCTTCCAACAATGCCGTCTGCCGTTTTTTGTCTATATGCAAAAAATCCTGTCCGATAACAACAATTTCTGTTCCGTGCATCTGATGCGGTACAAACAGTCTATCGGGATTCACCGCAAGTATTTCACACAATATCCTGCGGTTGGTATCCACATGCTCTCTTATATCTCCCGAATAGTATCCCAGATTGAATGTTCCGAAAGTCCCGCCGCTACAACCACCTTGACGGGTGGTCGTAAAATGGACTACATTCTTGAAAGTTTTAAAAGAAGCAAACTGAAGCGATGGTGTTTTAAAAAACAAATCCATGACAGAGCCGATCACTCTTTCGTCCATATCCTCAGGTTAAGGTTGAGGTCTTCCATAATCCCTATAAAAGTACTGATCGTATTGTACTCTTCCTGCAATTTTCCGGAATCGGAAACAGACGACCATATACCGGCTTCAAAATTATTCCTGGAATCGCGGACAGCAATTACAACATTCGAATCATAGAAACTCAATATCATCGACCGGTTTTTGAATTTATGTTCCAAAGCGATAATACGTTCCATCAGAGAAGGAGTCAAAATATAGCGGGCCTCAATCTGATCCGTCGCGTAAACATCAAAATATTCCTCAAATTCAACATTTTCAAGCCATACCCGGTTTGTTGCCGGTTTAAACCATGAATTCCGGTGTACCTCTGTACGACCTGCAAAATGCTTGTTGAAATCGGCGACAAAAATAAACCCTTTAAAGATATCAACCCAATGCTCCTCTCTGCGCCCCTTCGAATTTACCGTAACCCTTTTTTCTTCCGCATGTACCTCCGAAAACAGCAATTGAGTCTTACCGACAAAACCGGATATCAGATCTTCGCTGCTATACCGGTCCGGAGTACGGAACAGATTACATCCGTCAAATACACTCAGCAGGATGCCCGATTCGGGAGCATACCTGCCGTTCTCCAAAAGATATTTTACCATCTCTCCGATAATCCGCTGTTTATACTCATAAAGAAACGCTTCACGCTCCTTCTTTCCGATATTTACCACGACAAAATAAGAGAGCAGGGCCACCGGCACAATTCCAAAAATAAGATTCCCGGAATAAGCATATATTATCCCCACAACGAGCACCGCAACAGGAACCACAACAAACAATACGTTCAGAGATTTATGGACCAGTGCTTTTCGCTTAGTTTCAATTTCTCCGAGTGCAGGGGTTAATTTTTCATACAGCTCCTCAAATACAGGAAAAGTATGTGCATGATCGTTCCCGGTCATGATTTGAACAGATCCTTAAGGCCAGGGTTCTTTTTCTCTTCTTCCGGTATGGTCAAAACAGGCTTCCGGAAAAAACCGAACATACCGGCAATCAGGTTACCGGGAAATGTCTCCACTGAATTATTATATGCCGTAACACAGGCATTATAGGTGCGTCTTGAAGCAGCCAACTGCTCTTCGGTTTCATTCAGAGTTCGTTGCAATTGCATAAAATTTTCCGAAGCCCGGAGCTGGGGATAATTCTCGACCGTCACCATGAACTGCCGGCTTAATGAAGAAAAATCCCGGTCGAACTGCACTTTGTCATCAGCGTTCATCTGCGAGTAAAGAGCTGTCCGGAGCGCAGTCAACCGCGTAAACGTATCATTTTCATGTCGGATGTACTGCTTCACAGCCTCAACCATATTCGGAATCAAATCGTATCTTTTTTTCAACATAGCATCAATGGCGCCGAATGCATTTTCCGTTTGATTTTTCCTGGATACCAATGCATTATAAATTCCGATCGGGACGATCGCAAAAATAATCAATAAAATAATAATCAAAATCAACATGGGGGTATCAGGTTTAAATTTTACACCGTGTAAAAATAATAAAATTTCTGATGCGATATCATTGTGTACTATACAAATTATGCATATCAGGATAGAGCCGGTTCACTATACGTCCGGCCAACCCGACGATAAAAAATAGTACGGACAATTACCAAGCAATTTCTAAATTCTTACTAAAAAAATTATACATTTACAGCGATAATCAAGGATAAATAAAAATATCTATTAATCATGAACTATATTATTAAAATTTCACTTTGCTTATGCTTATTTGCTTCTATTCCGGCTGCCGCTCAAAAGAAGCATACGTTTGAAATCAAAAACGGAACATTCGTTTACGATTCTAAACCGATCAAAATCTATTCTGGTGAAATGCATTATTCCCGTATTCCGAAAGAGTATTGGCGTCATCGGTTGCAAATGGTAAAAGCGATGGGCCTGAACGCCGTAGCGACCTATGTTTTCTGGAATTATCACAATCCGTCACCCGGAGTATGGGATTTTAAAACAGGCAACCGTGATCTGGCTACTTATATCAAAATAGCCCAGGAAGAGGGGCTTTTGGTAATTCTTCGTCCGGGACCTTATGTATGTGCGGAATGGGAATTCGGCGGATATCCCTGGTGGTTACAAAAGAATAAGGAGTTGGTGCTACGTGGCAACAATACCGCTTTCCTGGATTCCTGCAAGGTCTATATCAATCGTCTGGCAAAAGAGGTGAAAGGGTTGCAGGTAACATACGGAGGACCGATTATCATGGTACAGGCAGAAAATGAGTTCGGTTCCTACGTTTCGCAGCGTAAAGATATTCCGCTGACCGAACACCGGAAATATAACGAAGCGATCAAAAACATTCTGCAAGAGACAGGATTCAATGTACCTTTTTTTACTTCCGACGGTTCCTGGCTATTCGAAGGAGGAGCAATTCCCGGGGTTTTCCCGACGGCTAACGGAGAAAGCAACATCGAAAACCTAAAAAAGGTGATAAACCAATACAACGGAGGTACAGGTCCGTATATGGTTGCTGAATTTTATCCCGGATGGTTGGACCATTGGGCCGAAACATTTGTCCGCATACCAACAGAAAAGGTGGCAAACCAAACCGAAGCCTACCTGAAAAATGATGTAGAATTTAACTTTTATATGGTGCATGGCGGTACTAATTTTGGTTTTACCTCCGGAGCAAATTATGACAAAGAAAGAGATATCCAGCCGGATATTACCAGTTATGATTACGATGCGCCCATCACCGAAGCCGGATGGGCAAGTCCGAAGTATATGGCCATTCGGGACATCATGAAAAAATATGTAAAATATGCTATTCCGGACATACCGGCTCAGATACCGGTTATTTCTATTCCGTCGATACCTCTAAAAGAATCGGTTTCTCTGTTTGATATAAAAAAGCAGATCAAACCGATCGTTGCAGATCAAGCACTTAGTTTTGAAGAATTGAACCAAGGGCATGGATATGTACTGTATTCCCGCCATTTCAATCAACCGATCGAAGGGGAACTAATCATCAACGGTTTACGGGACTTTGCCACAGTTTATGTGGACGGGGAACGGGTTGGCGTCATGAATCGCATCAATAAACAATATGTTATAGATATTAAGATCCCGTTTAATGCAACCCTGGACATTCTGGTCGAGAATATGGGCAGGATCAATTACGGAGCTAAAATCATTGAAAATACCAAAGGTATTATCTCTACTGTTTATATCAACGATTTCGCAATCACCGGAGACTGGCAGATGTATTCCATCCCATTTGACAAACCGATGGATCTGGGCAAATACCCGCAAAAAAATACGGCCGGTATTCCTGTCGTTTATTCGGGCACTTTCACGCTCGAAAAAACCGGCGATACATTCCTGGATATGAGCAGCTGGGGTAAAGGTATCGTATTTGTCAATGGGTACCATTTAGGGCGTTACTGGAATGTAGGTCCTCAGCAAACCTTATACCTTCCGGGATGTTGGCTTAAAAAAGGGAAAAATGAGATTCAGATTTTCGAGCAACTCAACGATGACATAAAGAAAGAGGTCTCAGGTGTTAGTAAGCCTATTCTGGACGATTTAAAGCTTCAAAAATAATTTTGTAACTATCCTAAAATGAAATTTCCAGAGCCCGTATGAATATGATTTTTCATACGGGCTCTGGAAATTTCATTCTATATGTTTTATACTGATTGGATTATTCCAACAATAAAAACAACATCTTTTACAGATTTTCGTAAATTGCGGCAGGCGGTCATATTGTCCGATATTCTTTCTACATTTGTATAAACCAAAACAATATACTATGGAATTTGCCTGGCATAATATATTATTGGCTTTCGGACTGACCATGTTTGCCGGATTATCGACCGGAATCGGCAGCGCTATCGCCTTCCTGACTAAAAAAACCAATAAGAAATTTCTATCCTTAACTTTGGGATTCAGCGCCGGAGTGATGATTTATGTCTCATTTGTCGAAATATTCCCGCAATCGACGGCAACCCTGATGGGGCATTACGGTGCAAAGGTCGCATCTTTGATCACGGTGCTCTCCTTTTTCGGCGGGATCGCCCTTATTGCCGTCATCGACAAGCTGATTCCTTCTTACGAAAACCCGCACGAAGTAAAAACCGTAGAGACGATGAACAAAAAGCATCACGATCCGAAGTTGATGCGTATGGGGGTTGTCTCGGCATTAGCCATTGCAATACACAACTTCCCGGAAGGACTGGCGACATTTATCGCAGGATTGACAAACCCGGAAATTGCCTACCCCATCGCTGTTGCCATTTCGATACACAATATCCCGGAAGGTATTGCAGTATCGGTACCGGTCTACTTTGCGACAGGTAGCCGGAGAAAAGCTTTCGTTCTGTCATTTTTATCCGGATTGTCGGAACCGATCGGCGCATTGATCGGTTTTATCTTAATATATACTGTCATCGGTATTAACCCAACAGTACTTGGAATCCTGCTTGGAGTTGTTGCCGGGATTATGGTCTTTATTTCATTGGATGAGCTGCTTCCGACGGCAAAAGAGTACGGAGCCCATCATCTCTCCATCTACGGCCTGATCGGAGGAATGGCAATCATGGCCTTTAGCTTGCTGCTGTTTTGATTCTTTTATTATGAATAGATACACATAAACAAAACTATGCAAAAGATTATCTGGTCGGCTTGGGCCATATCTATCCTACTGTTGACATCAAGTTGTGGAAATAATAAGAAAGAAAAAGCCGAAAAACGGCATAATGAGATTTCAATACCCAAAGTACCGGCAGTAATTACGGATCCGCAACAAAAAACGGATTTCTTGATAATGCATTATTGGGACAATTTCGATTTTACGGACACAGCTTATATCTGGCTGCCCGATATAACAGAACAGGCGTTTGCCGGGTATATAACCTTATTTTCGCAATCATCACCGGGCATTATAGAAAAAAGCATCGGTACGATGCTGGACAAAGCGCGGAAAAGCAATAAGGCGATGTATAACTACTTTGTGGATTTATTCGATAAATATTTCTACGATCCCAATTCCCCATGGCGTCAAGAAGAGTATTACATCCCTGTCTTACAGCACATCATCCGTTCCGACAAGGTTGATGAACTGGAGAAGGTCCGTCCTCGCTACCGGCTCGAAATGGCGCTGAAAAACAGGGTCGGCACCGCCGCAAATGATTTTACCTTTACCCTCGCCAATGGTAAAAAGGGTCGGTTAAGCACTATTTCAAGCTTCTTTGTCATCCTGTTTTTCAACAATCCGGATTGTCCGGATTGTGTCAGAGTCAAAGAGATTTTATCGCAAATAACTGATAAAAATATAAAGATCGTAGCAATATACCCGGATAATGAAGTAGAACTGTGGCGCCATACAAAATATCCTGACCGCTGGATCAACGGGTATAATAATACCACCATCCGCAACAAACAACTCTATGATCTGAAAGCGATACCTTGCCTCTATCTGCTTGATAAGGATAAAAAAGTCATATTAAAAGATGTACAGGTGGAAAGACTATTGCAGTACCTGTACTCTAATGAATAATTAACAATGAATAACAGAAAATAGAGGCGGTGTGCAAGGTAAAAGATAATTCAAGATTCTTGTATCCTTTACCTTGCACTTTTTTCCTGCTCCTGATTATTAATTGTCCACTTTCAACTTAAGATCTCTTATCTCGTATATAATTCCCGATTATTTTCTCCCTTGCTACTTGCCACTTGCTACTTGCCCCCGTTTTAAACAAAAACGTAACAAAAGGATAACACTCCTGTAGCAATCCCACAGTAAACTTGCAGTGTAAAAATAAATTATATATGTATGAAAACAACCATTACACTCTTTATGATTTTGTGGGCAACGGCAACACTTTTTGCTCAGGAAAAAACCATCAAACTGACAGGAAAACCGATCGTAACGATTTTTGCAAATTACCAGGCGGGATTAAAGCAGGTAAACAACATATCAGGCTTTGAGCTGGAGCGCTCCTATCTTGGCTATCAGTTTTCCGTCACCGAACAGTTAAGCGGAAAGGTTGTACTGGATATCGGTCCGTCTAAAGTAACCGGCTCTGATCTGGAACGGATTGCATATATCAAAAATGCAATGCTGATCTGGAAGACCGGTAATTTCTCGCTGGACTTCGGGTTAATCGGATTGGAACAATTCAATATCCAGGAAAAGTTCTGGGGATACCGCTACATCTGGAAATCGTTCCAGGATCACTATAAATTCGGCTCCAGCGCAGATATGGGAATCACCGGAAGGTATAAATTTACCGAATGGCTCTCCACAGACGTAACCTTTATCAATGGAGAAGGTTATAAGAAATTAAACAAGGACAATAATTATCGTTATGGCGCCGGTATCACGATCCAACCGCTAAAATCAATCACCCTCCGGGCCTATTACGACCAATATGACGGACGGCTTGACAAAAGCCAGCAGGCACTTGCACTGTTTGCCGGCTACCAACATACCAGATTCCGGATCGGCGCCGAATACAATAAGCTGACCAATGTAGGCTTTATTGCAGACCAGGAACAAACCGGTTATTCCGGATATGCTTCAATCTCCCTGTTTAAGAAAATCAACCTGTTCGGAAGATATGACGAACTCTCGTCCAAAAACGACTATTTCAGCGGCGACCAGAACCGGGCACTTGCCGGCCTCGAATATGTTCCGAACAAATATTTAAAACTGTCGCCTAACTTCCAAACTATAAAACCACGAATAGCCCGAACCGAATCTTATCTGTTCCTTAATGTCGAATTCAAACTATAGGTTCCGTCACAATATGGATGAAAAGGTGTCTTTCTGGCACCTTTTCTTTTTATATCACCTGATAAACTTTTCGTAAATAAGGTTCATATCTTTAATCAACAGATGTGTTCTCCAATTACATCACTATATTTGTAATATTGCCATAACCATTTTACACTCCGGCCGACAATAGATGAACGGAGCATGCGATTCTATTTTAGACATTCCCGTCCAATGACATTACTTTCAAGTGCTTTAGTCGCATTCGTACAAACAAATTATTCCTCTTTTTATAAATTCATACCTTTTAAATTTTATCTTTGCGGTCAAAATGTAGCATAAAAAATCACTTTCAATTATTTATTAACTATTAGTATAAATGAAAACAGCAAAAATTTTACTCAGCGTTATATGCTTTCTGGCAACCGCATCTTTGGCATCGGCACAGATTAAGCTTTCATTCACCCCTACGAAGGGAGAAAGATATCGGTATCTTTACGATGTCAACCAGTCCGTCAAACAAACGGTCATGGGACAAGAGATACCCATGGACACAAAAATGCTCATAACATATGAGATGGACATCAAAGAGGAGAACAAACAGGAAACCACCATCGAGTCTGTATACAAGGACATCTGCTTTACGGCTTCGAGTCCGATAATTAATATGGCATACGATTCGAAGAATCCGGCCAAAAACCCGTCACCGGTAGACCAGATTATGGCCAAACTTTTCAACGGCCTCATCGGGAAGCCTTTTACAATCAATATAGCGGCTGACGGTACGATTAATTCCGTTTCCGGTATAAATGAACTGTTCGGAGATATGGTAAAAAACCTGAGTTCGGACGGACAAATGGCTGCACAGATCGGTTCTTCGATGCAACAGTCATTTAATGACGAAACAATGAAAAATATCCTGGAACAATCTTTCAAAATATACCCTGACAAAGAGGTTAATATCGGAGACAGTTGGAATATAGGCTTTTCGGTTGCTATCTCAGGAATGACGGCTGACATAAAAAATACCTACACGCTTAAGTCAGTGGAAAGAAATATAGCATTGCTGGATGTAGTTTCTATCTTTCAGTTTAAAGAGATACCGGAAGTAGAAGGCGAAATGTCCGGAGAGCAGAAAGGCATAATGAAAATCGATATCAAAACCGGTATGCCGATCACTTCCGATATCACACAAAATATCAAAGGTAAACTTAACGTGCAGGGAAACGATATTGTGATGGATCTGGTTTCAAATATTAAGGTATCAACGCAAAAGTCAAAATAATCTCCGGGCGGATACAACAGCTGGTATCGACTTTCGCTAAGCGAATAACAAAAGGGGCTGTCTAACAAGTTTATGCAGTTCTTTTTTTACAAAAAACCAAGGCTTTCTATCTGAATATCAGACAGAAAGCCTTGTTTAAGAAGAGCAGAAAAAGCTCATGCGAACCATACCGGATAACAACAATTAAGACGACAATGTCAAATTAAACCGGTTTTTTAAATTCATATTTTGTCCTTTACTCCCCCTGTCTGATTTCTCTCCTATCGATACT
>JAVBLD010000038.1:0-35109 GCA_031553705.1 Marinifilaceae bacterium
TTTGGACACTGTACCATGTCTTTTCGTGACCACTTTTTGGCTTTTTCGGCAGACATACAAAAACAAAAATCCCTGCAATATGTTGATATTGCAGGGATTGTCTTACCCTTGTCGCCGTTTGGCATCTTTCTAAGTGATCCAGCTGGGACTCGAACCCAGGACCCCAACATTAAAAGTGTTGTGCTCTACCAGCTGAGCTACTGAATCATTTTTTATCCGTTTGCGGGTGCAAAGATAATAGAATTCATTGTGTAATACAAGAAAAATAGCATTGTTTTTTACAAAAATATTACATGCGATTGCATAATCTCCTTGTTTACATTAAATTACCTATCCGCTCATTTATATTCTGTTGTCCAAAGCAAAATATAAATATAATGGCTTATATTTTTGGAGAATTGCTAAAAAAGCTATAACTTTTGAAATCTTTTTTTATTAAAATTTATAATTATGCTATTTAATGCTTCACAACGTAGAGGAGTGTTGGTATTATTGTTACTAGCTACCAGCCTTATTGTCATTCCCAGACAATTTTTACATACAACACCAGATCTTTTCCTGCTGCTGGATACGGTTGAGATACCGCAGGACTCGGTCAAAAGAGAGCAGTTTGCAAAACAATATCCTAAGATTACAGAGAAAAAGCGAATTATTCCCACCAAGATACTGGAAATCAATCATGCGGACAGTATAGCGCTGGTTTCGATCAAAGGAATAGGACCCTATTATGCACGGAAAATCATCCAATACAGACAGCAGTTGGGCGGCTATCATTCGGTTGCACAATTAAAAGAGTTAAAAATGAAATATTTTGAGCTCGACTCATTTGCTTCTCTTTTTTCGGTCGATCCGGAAGCAATTATGAAAAAAGATCTCGATTCGCTTAGTTTTAAAGAGATGGTTCGCCACCCTTATCTGGAATATGAGGATGTACGGTTGATATTTGAAGCTAAACGCCGGTACCAGAGCGTGTCCCTTGATGTATTAACTGAGAAAAAGGTGTTGGCAGTCCATAAATTGAAGAGATTGAAGCCTTATTTTAAATAAAAAATACAAAAACAGACCGCCAAAACCAGGTTAAAAATCCCGAAAAACGGATTGAATTCTTTTAAAGAAATTATCATTTGATTTTGGTTTCTTTCAGAAAGTCGTAACTTTGTTCATGAGAAAGGCGTAGAGGAAGCTTAATAAAGGCTAGAGATTAAAAGTTAGGTTAAATCTATATTGTATGAAAAAAGTCTTAATTTCATTGGCGGTTATTATCGGACTGTTGCTTGCAGCTCTTCTGGTGTTACCCATATTTTTCAAAGGAGATATTCTTCGCTTGATTGAGAGAAAATCTTCACAGTATATCAATGCTGATCTTAAGATCGGTGATGTTAGTTTGAGTATGTTCAAGCGTTTCCCGAACATGAGTGTTGTAGTAAAAAAGGTTGCAATCATTGGGAAGGACGAATTTGCCCAAGATACAATCGCCTACATTCCGTTCTTTGAAGCGTCCGTAAATCTGAAATCGCTTATTTCGGGGAATGAAATTATTATCAATAAAATGCTGCTGAAAGAGTGCAGGTTAGTGCCGACTGTGGCTCCTTCCGGCAAGGCCAACTGGGATATCATGATCTCCGGGAAAACAGATACTACAACAAGCAAACCGGAATCGGGCGGCGATCAAAAAATTCAATTGAACGATATTTCCATTGAGGATCTTTCCATTATCTATAATGACTACCAATCTTCAATGTATATGAGCGTTGCGGATATCGACCTGCATCTTGCCGGTAATTTCTCAGAAGCGCACACCCTGATGAAGATTTTGCTTAGCCTGGATGATATTTCATTCCGGCAACAGAATACGGTCTGGGTAAATAATACCGATCTGAATTGGGATGCGGAGGTGGAAGCAAACCTGAAAGACATGGCTTTTCAGCTTAAAAAGAGTGATCTGGCTATAAACGACTTAAAGCTTGATCTGACCGGCGGTGTCGCCATTATTGGGGAAAAATATAAAGTCGATTTGAAGCTGAATGCTCCCGAAACGAAGTTTGAAAGTTTACTGGCTCTCGTCCCGAAAGAGTTTCAGGAACATATAAAGGGCCTGCAAACGACAGGGGAATTCAACCTGGCAGCCACTGTTAACGGTGAGTATTATACAAATCATTTACCGGCTTTCGATATAAAGTTCCTCGTAGCCAATGCAAGCCTCAAATATCCGGAATTGCCCGAGTCTATCCATCAGATAAATATAGACCTGAATGCCAATAATCCGGGGGGGCCGGTTGATTCGACCGTATTGGATCTGAAAAAGATGTCGTTTACAATTGCCAATAATCCGTTCAATATGTACCTGAATGTGGTTAATCCGAATGATCCGATATTAAACGGAGGGGCAAAAGGAATCATCAATTTCGCCAGCCTGAAAAATGCATTGCCTTTAAAGGATATTACTCTGCAGGGAATCGTTACGGCAGACCTGACGTTTAATGGAAAATACCAATATATTGAAAAAGAACAGTATGAAAAGTTTGTGGCAAAAGGAACCGTCGTTCTGAAAGACATTCTATTTAAAAATGCGGATTTTCCGAAAGGGATAGCTGTTCCCCAAGGAAGCGTGACCATTACACCTGAGAAATTAAACCTGAGCAATTTGCAGGCAAAGGTATACTCTTCCGATTTCACATTACAAGGAAGCATTTCGAATTACCTGCCGTACATATTTAAAAACGGAACATTAGGAGGTGTATTTTCGTTGTCTTCAAATCTGATCGACTTGAACGAATTTATGGCAGCAACGACGACGGCTGATACAACGGCAAAAAAACAAGAGCCTGCGAAAGAAAGCGCTTCGGAAGGTGTTTTGGAAATTCCTAAAAACATTGATCTGAGAATGGCAACCAATGTCCAGAAGATCCTGTTTGATAATCTGGTTGTCAATAATGTAAAAGGAAGTGTGAGTCTGAAGCAGGCGGTTGCGACACTGGAGAATCTGAAGATGGATATGCTGGACGGTACGATGGTGCTGAATGGGAAGTACAATACGGCGGACCCGAAGGTTCCGAAGGTCGATTTCGGTCTTGACGTATCGGATTTCGATATTAATGCGGCTTACAATGCATTCACCTTTATAAAAAACAGCATACCGATAGCGATGAATTGTAACGGCAAGATCTCTGCGGCAATGAAGTTTAACTCTGTCCTGGACAAAGAAATGAGTCCCGTAATGACCACTGCGAACGGCGAGGGATCCATCTCTTCGAAAGGCATTCTGATCAACGATAATCCGGCGATGAACCAATTGGCAGGTGTTCTGAAGAATGAAGAACTGAGCCGGCTGAGCATCAGTAGCCTGAAAATAGATTTTAAACTGCAGAACGGAAATATTGTTGTAGCGCCGTTCAAGACGACATTAGCCAACAATCCGGTGACGATCGGAGGTTCCCAGTCGGTAGACGGAAAGCTCGACTACACCATGTCGATGAATGTGGACCGGAAGTTCTTCGGTAAACAGATCAATGATGCATTGAAAGTAATTCCCGGTTCGGATAATATTCAAAATCTCGACCTGGATGTTAAGGTAGGAGGTACGTTAAATAAGCCGGAGATTAAACCCGACCTGACCAAAGCAATCAAAACCGTTAGCCAGGAGGCGACAAAAGAATTAAAAAATAAAGCTACGGAAGGAATTAAAAAGGGATTGGAAAAGCTTTTCAAATAATCACGGAAGAAATGTAAAAAACGGTGTCAGGTCAAAGTCCGACACCATTTTTTTACAGCTTCAAATACCCAAACGATTTCGGCCAACAGCCCCTTCGCTTAATCTTATAAAAAACCCGGGTTTATTTCTATCCGAACATGAAAAAGAAATCATATAAAGAGCCGGCGGCAATAGAGCTATGACACACAGCAATTTAATAAAACTATTCACATAGAGATATTAAATCTTTATTTTATCATATACTTACATAAAAACTTTTAAGATTACCCGATGGATGCAGGTATACCAAAAGAAGAGATTTTATAATCATAAAAAAATGCCTCAAAAGTGTCCGGAACCTTAACCCACCCGGATACTCCTCCGGAAGATCAAACTAATTGTCCCGATTTCCGATAGGAATATTTCGACTTTTGAGACATTTTCTACTCCATTAAAAAGAGTGGCAATGTATATCGTTATTTTGCAAATTCAAGCTTAGAAAGTTTGTTCCATGCGCCACGGGTGAAATCAGGTATGCCCACCGGAACCGAACCATTGTCCAGAGAGATCTCCGTCAACGGAATCAGGCAGCACCATTCGGCAAGGTCATAAACGTCCATATCTAACGGAAGTCCTTTCTGCAAGCAATAAATGAGGCGATAATCCATAATAAAATCCATACCTCCATGTCCGCCTACTTTTTTTGCCGTTGCTACCAACTCGTCATTCACAATAGGGTGCTGATATTTTGCCATCAGTTGTTTCTTTACCTCCTCGGGTACAAAGCTGTGCGCATTCAGTTTTTCATGATTTTTGGTCAGTTCGGGATCCAATTCCCCTTTATCAAGAGCGTAACCTTCTACCGGATATTTATTGGCGAACCCTTTGGTTCCTGTCAGCTGGTACATCCGGCTGTAAGGGCGCGGAGAGGTCACATTGTGCTCAATAAGAATAGAATTTCCTTTTTCCGTACGGATCATCGTTGTAGTATGGTCGCCGTTTCTGAAATCCGAAACGGTTTCTCCTCTTTTTTCTTTCAGATAAGCCGGATTACCGATTGCCCGGGTGTCCATTGAAACCAGGTAGTTCAGTTTATCTCCGCGATGAATATTCATTGCCAGGCATACCGGGCCAAGGCCATGGGTAGGGTATACATCGCCGCGGTGGGTTTTGTTCACCTTCATGCGCCAATCGTTCCAGTAATCATCCCAAAATGGTTGCAAGCCGTGTATATATGCTCCTTCTCCGTGTATAATCTCACCCAGAAGACCTTGCTGAACCATGTTTAGAGTAGTCAATTCGAAAAAGTCATAAACGCAATTTTCCAACTGCATGCAATGTTTACGTGTTTGTTCGGATGTATTGATCAGCTCCCAGATTTCATCCATCGTTAACGCTGCCGGCACTTCAATTGCAACGTGTTTACCATCCTTCATGGCTTTTACGCCCATTCTGGCATGGCTTTTCCAATCAGTTGCAATATATACCAAGTCAACATTAGGCAACTCCGTAACCTTTTTCCATATAGAGTCGCTGCCATAAAACTCTTGGGCTTTCGGGCGCCCGTATTTTTCAAGCAAACCATTGGCTTTTTTCACACATTCTTCACGAATGTCGCATAACGCTACTACTTCAACACCATCTATACGGGCCATACGGGAAACTGCTCCCGGACCACGCATGCCCAACCCGATAAAAGCTACCCGTACGGTCGGGATAGGATCGCACTTTAACTGCAGAACATCTTTCTGTCCGGAAGGACGTGCAGGTTCCGTAATGACAATAGACGTTTTTTTTGCTAACTGGTTTGTCTTTTGAGTGCTTGTACATGACGTCACTAATAGTAAAGCAACCGTCAAAAAACTGAAAAACTTCAACATAGTTTTAATGATTTGTTATTATAAATCTAAATTCAACACCATTTATATGCAATTATTCATACGGGTAAAGATAGATTATTTTTTCTCAATATCAATAAAGGTATGTAAATTTTCTCACAAAGATAAAAGAAAGCAAAAAGAGGCTAAGGATTTTTTATTTTTACCGATGTTCCGTTTATCTCAACTCGGCTTTATAGCCTGCTTCCCGGAATATCTCAACAATCAATTCCGGAGAAGCGATTTCCAATTCGACCGTCAGGAGTTTGTCGGGATGATTCAGATCGATCGACCAGCGAATAATCTCTTTTGCATTGTTCAATAGCGGTTCTACTTTAACCACACAACCGCTGCATTTCAGGTTTGTTTTAAATATGTATCGCATACTGGCAAAATTTAAATCAGGCGCCGGGCACAGGAAATATTCTTTATTCCAGCTTTGTTTTTTTATACATCCGGCCTGAATGTTTTATATTTTTTTCATTTTAATTCTGAGGCTGTTTCCGACAACCGACAAGGAACTAAATGCCATAGCGGCGGCAGCGATCATCGGGTTGAGCAGGAAATGACAGCAAGGATAAAGAATACCGGCGGCCAACGGGATACCGATCAGATTATAGATAAAGGCCCAAAACAGGTTTTGCCGGATGGTCCGTACGGTTTGTCCGGACAAGGCTATCGCTTTCGGAAGTACATTCAGGTCGGAAGTAATCAATGTGACTTTCGCCACATCAATCGCAATGTCGGATCCTTTTCCCATAGCAATGCTAATATCCGCCTGCGCCAACGCCTGCGAGTCGTTGATTCCGTCCCCGACCATTGCTACAATGGCTCCGCCCTGCTGTAACTGTTTTACAAAATCGGCTTTTTCCGGAGGGGCTACTTCCGCTTTATAGTGTGTAATCCCTGTCTGCTCGGCTACCGCCCGGGCGGTGGTCCGGTGATCGCCGGTCAGCATATATACGGCAATCCCGGCATTCGCCATCTGCCGGATGGCTTCTCCTGAAGTAGCTTTTATCCGGTCGGCGATCACAATAATGGCCAATAGGCTCTTACTGTTTGAAAAAAACACGACCGTATTCCCTTCCGACTGGTATTTCTGAGCCTTCTCCGCTAGTTCGCCGTCTGCTTTTATTCCGACACTCTCCAGCAACTGTTTGTTTCCGACATAATACTTTTCCTCCCCAAAGCGTTCTTCTACTCCTTGTCCGGTGATGCTCTCAAAATCTCCCGGCAAGAGTGGCAATATATTGTCCTGTTTTAAGAATTGCGTTATGGCCTCGGCCAACGGATGTTCCGATTTACTTTCGATGCTTAACAGAATAGGCCGGCACGTCTCAGGATCGGCCTGTTCATCCCAATATATTCCGGTTACGGAGGGCTTACCTTCCGTGATGGTACCTGTTTTATCCAGTACAACGGCTGTCATCCGGTACATGAGCTCCAGGCTCTCGGCATCTTTGATCAGGATATTATTTTCGGCCCCTTTACCTATGCCGATCATGATAGCGGTCGGGGTTGCGAGCCCCAATGCACAAGGGCAAGCGATCACCAATACGGTGACAGCCGTCAGCAGGGCATGAGGAAACGCCTGCTCACCGCCTGCAAGCATCCATATAGTAAAAGTGATCACGGATATACCTATCACCACCGGAACAAATACGGAGGCGATTTTGTCTGCCAGATGTTGTACCGGAGCCTTACTTCCCTGAGCCTCCCGTACATGTTTGATGATCTGGGCCAATAATGTATCCTTCCCTACCTTTTCCGCAACGAACCGTAAACTCCCTTTTTGGTTTATCGTGCCCGCAAACACCTTTGTACCTGCTATTTTCTCCACAGCCACAGGTTCCCCGGAGATCATACTTTCATCTACAAATGAACGGCCCTCGGTAACAAGACCGTCCACCGGGATCCGGTCGCCCGGTTTTACGACCAGGATATCGCCCTGCCGCACTATCCTTATAGGTATTTCGGAAATTGAGTTATCCGCTGCCACACGGGCAACCATTTTCGGTTGCAATCCGATCAGTTTTCGGATAGCCGATGAAGAGTTGGCTTTGGCCCGGCTTTCCATCAATCGTCCGACGAGAACCAACGCAATAATAACCGCTGCCGCTTCATAATATACGTGTGCTTCCAGGCCACGATCCGTCCAGTATGCCGGACATATAGTGTTAAACAAGCTGAAAATAAAAGCAATGCCCGTACTTACGGCTACCAATGTATCCATTGTCATTGTTCCGCGCTTCAACTGGCGGAATGCACGGATAAAAATATTCCGGCCGAAAACCGATAACACCGGAATGGTAAGCACCAGCATGATCCACGATGCATAAGGTATATGCATAAAAAACATACCTATAATGAAAACCGGGGTGGCAAATACCAGAGCGCCTATTGTATTTAACTTTAATTGCCTGTATTCATCGAACTGCATCTTCTCCCACTGATCTTCCGCGTCATTACAGGTGATAACCAGATCATAGCCGATAGCTCGCAACGTCTTTTGAAAGTCGGCAGGCAAAACTTTCTCTTTATGATACTCTACCAGAACAGTCGAAGCTGCAAAATTCACCTGCGCACGAATCACTCCCGGCATCGCTGTCAGCGCGCTTTCCACATTTCCGGCGCAAGTGGTACAACTCATGCCTTCTACGTAAAATGTCTCTTTTGTATTCGAACTACTTGTCATCATATCAGAAAGTCTGGAATCCGCTTTTTTGTAACCCGTAACTTAATCCTTTACGCTTGCCGCAAGTTTTTTGTTCGCCTCGATCCGAAACAGATGGTCGGCGCTCTGTAATACCTTATTCTTTAACAGGATGGGATAATCAGGATGTTCTTTAAAAAACTGCCTGACATATCCGGCAGCTTCAATGCTGTTATGCCCGCTTAAACAAGAAGATATCCAGTTCTTCGGAAAAAAGATATCCCCGGTACGCTGGATCTCTTGCAGTATATCCAGTGAAGGACGGATATATTTTAACGCCTCTTCCTGCCGTAACGGATGATTCAGGTAATATAAGGCTCTTGTCACCCAAGGTTCTACTCTTCTGTTTTCTACATGCAACAATGCATTAAAAAATGAATCTCTCCGGGTAACGTCAGGTGATAATGCCTGCGTAATAAAAGCAAATTCCTGCCGGCGGTCGGGGTTAGTGATCCGTTGCAACTGCTTCTGGCAGATTTGCACTTGTTGTTCCGGCAGGCGTACCGACAGCTCGTATGCCATTTTTATATAATCGTTCTCATTCAGCATCAGCCCCTGAAAAGGTTGCTGTTTATCCCAGATCCCGAAGAGCGTTCCGGTGCATTCCGGAGTAAAAAACTGATTCAATAATGCTCTGAATGCCAATAACTGAAACTCAGATTTCCCGGCGTTTTTACTCCTGTCCAATAGCAACTTCTCCATCTCCTCTTTATTTTCTTTCATATAATAGGAGCAGCAATTTCCTATATATTTCACCGCAGCATCATAAATCAGGTTATTTTCCTCTTCCGGTAGATAGTTTAAGAGTGTCACGGTAAAATCTTCCGGTGCGATCTTACCGTTGAGCATATTTTCATACAAGGTCATGATGACTGACAAACGTGTCACCGGCTCGGTAAAATCTCCGAGGTGTTTCATGCAATAATCTGTCGTTTCCCCGCCCAATACAAAGTAGCCATAACTCTCTCCATCAATATTCGGAAGGATCAGCCCGGCATCGAACGGAACGTTAACCCGGGCAACCGAATCGGTCAAGAACGTCTCTACCATTCCGGTCATTCCGTCTTTTTTGAACAGTAACCGTAGCGGCTGTAGCCAGACGATTTTCCGGTTATACGGATCTTGCTGTCTGATCTTTATTCCTCCAGACTCCTGTGTCGTTGTTATTGCAGGCATTCCTTTCCGGTTTACCCACACCTCGCTCCAGATTTTCAAATCTTCCGGCGTATGTTTGTCCAGGATGTCAATTAACTCTTCCCATGTGGCATTCGAATAGGCATACGTTTTCAGATACTCCTGTATCCCCTTCCGGAAGTTTTCCTCTCCCATCAGTTTCGCCAGCATATTCATTACGACAGGGGCTTTGTTATAAATGATCTGCCCGTACATCAAACCGGCGTCGCGCAGATTATCCAATTGCTGTTTGATCGGATTGGCACCCTCAGTACGATCCTCTGTATAAGAGGAGGCAAAAAACTGGTTCAAAGCGTTTAACCGGTGGTTTACCTCCGGAAATTGCGGTTCGGTCATCCGGGCGGCAAAATAGTTCGCAAACACCTCCTTCGTCCACACATCGTCAAACCATGCCATCGTGACATAATCACCGAACCACATATGAGCCGTTTCATGAGCGATAAGCAGCATGCGGCTCAACTCTTCGTCGATAGTCGAGTGTTCACTTAAGAACATCCGCCTGTCGGTATAAATTGTTGCTCCGGTATGTTCCATCCCGCCATATTGAAAACCGGGCAATATGATGAGTTCATATTTTTGGAAGGGATAGGAAATGCCGGTATACTCTTCGAGCCAGGCAAGGGATGCATATACCTGATCGAAAATTATTTTCGTCTGTTTCAGTTTTTGCGGATCGGTCTCTCTATGGTATATGGCGATTGTCCTGTTTGCACGGGTTTCGCTGGTCTTCTCCAATTTACCGGCAACAAATGAAAACAGGTACGTACTCAGCGGTTCCGTTTCGCCGAAATAGATCCGTTTACGCTCCCCGGTCTGTTCTTCCTTTTGGGACAATGTATTTGAGACGGCTACCCATGCCTCCGGGACTTCCAGAGACAATATAAATAACGCTTTCAGATCCGGTTGGTCGAAACAGGGAAACAAGGTACGCGCCCTGTCGGGCACCAAAAGCGTATACAAAAACTCGTCATTCCGGTTTAATGACTGGTTGCCCGCTATAAAAACGATATCGATCTCATTCGCTCCTTTGGCTACTACATCGCGAGGAATAATGAGATGTTCGTTATGGAGCTTGCAGACTATCCGCGCCCCGTTCACCATCACCTCTCTGATATGCGATGAATCTTCCCTGAAGTCCAGTACCACCTCTTCCACATTGTCCAGAGAAAACCGGATTTTTATTTTCCCATCTACCTGTTCCGTCTTTACAGCCGGTATATCGAAAAACAGTTCATATCTCAGATCCGACAGCATCGCTTTGCGTTTCTGTGCCAGTTCTTTGCTCACCCCGCTCTCTAAAGTTATGTTAGTCCGGGAAGGTTTACAACACCAAAGCAACAACATCGATATAACGGATACAACGATAATAGCTAAAAAAAATTTTATCATGTTAACCTGTCTTGAATGAACATATTACTCCTGTTATAACAATCCTAAACGTCAATCCGGAACTATTCTTTACTCCCTGCGCCTTTCAGTGACAGATTGATCCGTTTCCGCGCCTTATCGACCTGCAACACTTTCACCATAATCTGTTGATGGAGGGATAATACTTCCGCTGGGTTGGAGATATAGCGGTCGGCTATTTCGGAGATATGCACTAGACCGTCCTGTTTCACTCCCACATCGACAAACGCTCCGAAATTCGTAATGTTCGTTACGATACCCGGCAAGATCATTCCCTCTTTCAGATCATCGATGCCGGTAACTCCTTCTGCGAAGGAGAATACTTTCGCCATTTTACGCGGATCCCGCCCTGTTTTCTTCAGCTCTTCCATAATATCCTGCAGAGTCAACAAACCGGTCCGGTCATTCACATAGCGCGCCAGGTCAATACGGTTACATGCCGCTTCGTTCCCGATCAGGTCGGGAACAGGTATATTTATGTCTTCCGCTATTTTTTCTACAATATAATAGGACTCTGGGTGTACTGACGAATTATCCAACGGGTTGGCAGCGTTATCGATTCTCAAAAAACCGGCACACTGTTCAAAAGCTTTTGCGCCCATCCGTTTTACTTTTTTCAATTCTTCCCGGCTCTTGATCGCTCCATTTTCCTTAATATATTCCTCTATGTTTTCAGCCAACATCGGTCCCAGACCCGAAATATGGATCAACAGGTGTTTTCCGGCGGCATTGACGTTCACACCCACTTTGTTTACACACGATTCGACCACCCTGTCCAGGCTCTCCTTCAGCTTTCCCTGATCCACATCATGCTGATACTGCCCTACTCCTATCGATTTCGGTTCGATCTTTACCAATTCGGCCAGCGGGTCCATCAGGCGCCGCCCGATCGACACCGCTCCCCTTACCGTAACATCGTATTCAGGGAACTCTTCCCGGGCGATTTTGGAAGCCGAGTAGACCGAAGCCCCGCTTTCGCTTACAATAAACACCTGTATATTCCTATCATAATGTAAACTTTGAATAAACGCTTCTGTTTCCCGCCCTGCCGTTCCGTTACCGATCGCAATGGCTTCGATTTTATAGGTACTCACCAGGTTGGTGATTTTTGCGGCAGATTGTTTGTATTCATGCTGAGGTGCATGAGGATAGATATTCTCATTGTGGAGAAGTTTCCCGGTTTCGTCTAAACAAACTACTTTGCATCCGGTGCGAAAACCGGGATCGATGGCTAAAATCCGCTTATTGCCCAATGGAGGGGCCAGCAACAACTGCCGTAGATTTTCGGCAAACACTTTTATCGCTTCTCCGTCGGCTTTCTGTTTTGACAACGTCATATATTCGGACTCAATCGACGGGAAGAGTAAGCGCTTATAAGCATCTTTTATCGCGGTCTGCACCTGCCGGGAACTGTCATTGTTCCCTTTTACAAAAATACGTTCCAGGTTTTCTATCGCTTTTTCCTCGTCGATTTCAACGGACACTTTCAGGAATCCCTCCGCTTCTCCCCGGCGGATAGCCAGCATCTGATGCGACGGACATCTCTTCAACGTCCTCGCATAATCAAAATAATCGGTAAACTTTTCTCCCTCCTGCTCTTTCCCCTTTATCACTTTGGCCTGGAATACAGCCTCTCTTTCTATGATCGCCCTTATTCTATTACGGGCCGATTCGTTTTCACTGATCCATTCGGCTACGATATCCCTTGCCCCCTGTAGCGCCTCTTCCTCTCCGGCTACCTCATCATTAATGAACTTTCTTGCCTTGGCCGCCAGATCCCCGTACTCCTGTTTCATCAATATTTCCGCCAACGGTTCGAGTCCCTTCGCCCGTGCTTTTGAAGCCCTAGTCTGTTTTTTAGGTTTAAAAGGAAGGTAGAGGTCTTCCAATTCCCGCATCTCCCGGGCCGCCTTGATCTGTGTTTCCAATACAGGCGTCAATTTCTCCTGTTGTGCAATGCTCACCAATACGACAGTTTTCCGTTTTTCCAGCTCTTTATGCCTCTCCAGCAGTTCACTGATCTCCCCGATCCGCACTTCATCCATGTTTCCGGTCATCTCTTTCCGGTAGCGCGCAATAAAGGGGATAGTCGCCCCATCTTCCAGCAATGCAATCAATTTTTCGACAAACCTGCCGTTATCTCCTGTTTTTTCGGTAATATATTGAACCGGATCAATGTAATATTCCATATTTGTGTGGTATATGTTAAGTATGCGCCTGTTGTGCTCGGAGGCCTAACAAATGTACAGGATAAAACTACACGTCAAACTGTTCCGGCGGATAAATTTTAATAAACCGGAGGTCGGACAAAGCCTGTCTTATAAAAATCCGCTTACCTGCAGAACAAAATTTTTACCGATTTTCTTAGAATAGATTATAAAATGTATATTAGCTTTGTGAAATTTCTTTTAAATAACCAGATGAACTGTCCTGCCTCAAAAGAGAAAGTATTGGTCCGCACGTCATGGATCAGCACCATCGGCAATTTGATATTGTCAGCCGCTAAGATAGTTATAGGCTTAACAGCTGGTAGTCTGGCCGTTCTCGGGGATGGTATCGATTCGGCTACGGATGTCATCATTTCGATTGTGATGATTTTCACATCGTACATTATGAATCGTCCTCCCAGCAAGAAATATGTGTATGGCTACGAAAAGGCGGAGGACATTGCGACCAAGGTATTATCCCTTGTGATCTTTTATGCGGGCGTCCAGATGTTTATCTCCTCCATTCAGAGTATGTTCTCCTCCGATCCGAAAGAGATGCCAGCGACTATTGCAATCTATGTCACGATATTTTCCATTTTCGGAAAACTGGCTCTGGCGCTTTACCAGTACAAGCAAGGCAAGAAAGTAAACAGCTCTCTCCTGACAGCCAATGCTATAAACATGCGGAATGACGTGCTTATTTCTACCGGCGTACTGGTTGGATTAATCTTTACGTTTATACTGAAACTCCCGGTACTGGATACGGTGACCGGACTGCTGATCAGTCTTTTTATCATCAAATCTTCCGTCAGTATCTTTATCGATTCCAACGTAGTGCTGATGGACGGGGTAAAGGATGTTACGGTCTATAACAAAATATTCGAAGCCGTGGAGCAGGTGGCTGGAGTGAGCCGCCCGCACAGGGTAAGATCGCAGATGATCGGTAATATGTACATGATTGTCCTGGATGTCGAAGTCGATGGCGATATTTCGCTCAACAAAGCCCACGAAATTGCCGAAGAGGTGGAAAAGAGCATCAAAGAGGCGGTAGAAAATGTCTATGATATCGTTGTCCATGTCGAGCCTGCAGGCGTACACCATCCGATAGAAAAATTCGGGATCAATAAGGATATGATCGAATAGGTCCTATTTTGCCAGTTTCAGTATCCGCAAGGCTCCGCGAATCACAATAAGGAATATGATAATTCCTGTCACCAGGTCGGGAACATTGCTGTTAAACCACCATACAAGTAAACCTGCCACTATCACGCCGATATTGACGATCACATTGTTTGCCGAAAAGATAATACTCGCTTTTATATGTGCTTCTTTACTTTGTGTGCGTTGCAGAATCCACAGACAGGCAGCATTTGCGGCAAAGGCAAGCAATGATACTCCTATCATGGTATGAAAATCAGGCATCATTTCCAGGCCTATAAAGCGTCTTATCACTTCGCTAAGTCCGACCAGCGCTAACAGTATCTGTATATATCCGCTTATCAGGGCAACTCTTTTTTTTCTTGCAATGACTGCCCCGGCTGCCATAAGTCCCATGCCGTAGACCAATGCATCAGCAAGCATATCGAGGCTGTCCGCCACTAATCCCATCGATCTGGACAGCATACCTGTGGATATCTCAATAAGAAAGAAAGCAAAATTTATAGCCAGTACAATCCAAAGCGCTTTTTTCTGTTTTACCGGATCCTCCGCAATCATCCCTTCTACCGGATTTTCAACCGTAACAGTCAACTGTGCTCCCAGGTTCAGCGCTTTCAATGCATTCTCGATCTCCCATACATCGCCTGTATGAATCACGGTGAGATCCCTTCTATCCAAAGCGCAGTGCAGACTTCGTACAGAAACTATATCCCGCAATTTCGTCCGGATAAGACTCTCTTCACAGGGACAGTCCATCTTGGGAATATGAAATACAGATCGGTACATCATTCACTATTTCTTTTCTACTGTTATGTTTTTATGATCGTCCAATTTCAGGATACCGGTAAAAGTTTCGCCTTCAGCGGTTTTAAAGCCGGTGATTGCTCCGGTCCGGGCCTTCAGCACTAATTGTTCTATCTGTTTTTGTGTCAGTTTCTTCTCCTGAACGACCATCGGAATCAAAAAATCACATGTTTTTTTGTAGAGCGAACACCCCCAGGCAGTTTTTCCTTTCATGACGTCTCCCTCTCCGCATTTGGGGCATTTTAAGGCAACCGGGTCTTTTTGTTTTTCCCTTGGCGTTTTTACTCTTCCGGCATCCTCCCCGGCTTCTATCCCCTGTTTTCCCGCCGTTTCGATCGTGATTCTTTTTGCGTCGGAGTGCTTAACGCAGTGTACCACTTCGTTTACCATTCCTTTTAGCTCCTCCATAAAATCCGCCACCTCATAGACTCCGTTTTCAATCATTCGCAGTTTTTTTTCCCATTGTCCGGTTAACTCCGCCGATTTCAGCAGGTTATTACCGATAAGATCGATCAATTCGATACCGGTTTGAGTAGCGACCAATCTTTTTTTCTCTTTCCGGATATAATGCCGTTTTTGAAGTGTTTCGATGATATTGGCCCGCGTGGAAGGGCGTCCGATACCATTCTCTTTCATCAGGTCCCGTAACTCCTCGTCCTCCATCTGTTTTCCGGCGGTCTCCATCGCCCTTAATAAATCGGCTTCGGTAAAATATTTCGGCGGCTGGGTCTCTTTTTCCTGCAATTCGGGCTGATGCGGGCCGCTTTCTCCCTGTTCATACACAGGCAGCACATTTTCATCACTCTGTTTATCGGAACCGGCCGGGAACAACACCCTCCAGGCCTGTTCGATAATCTGTTTTCCGGTCGCTTTAAATTTGTCTTCCCCGACAGTAGCCATGACCGTCGTATTAGCTATTTCGCAGTCGGGATAAAAGACGGCGATAAACCGCCGGGCAACGAGATCATACACCCGTTTTTCGTCCGGGGGCAGGTCGTAGCTGAACATCCCTGTAGGGATAATAGCATGGTGGTCTGTAATTTTTTTATCGTTAAACACCTTCGGCGACTTCCGGACAGCGGCGCCCGTCAGAACCGGTTTGACAAACATCTCATAAGGCTTTAATCCCGAAAGGATCGAAGGTACTTTTTTATAAATATCGTTGGGCAGGAAATTAGTATCTACCCGGGGATAGGTTGTCAGCTTTTTCTCATACAGCGATTGAATCAATTTTAAGGTATTCTCGGCGCTGAATCCGAACTTCTTATTACACTCCACCTGCAAAAGAGTCAGGTCGAACAGCTTCGGAGGATGCTCCATCGCTTTCTTACATTCTGCGCTTGTGATCATCAGATCGAGACCGGCAATTTTCTGCAAGACGGCTTCAGCCTCTTCTTTCGTCGAGAATCGTCCTTTGGTGCTGGAAAAGATGCCGCCCCGGTAATCGGTTTTAATCTCCCAATAGGTCTCGGGTTTAAAGTTTTCGATAGCCTTTTGGCGTTCAACGAGTAGAGCGAGCGTAGGAGTCTGTACCCTCCCGATTGACAGCACGTTTTTGCCGTCGCCGTATTTTAATGTATAGGCCCTAGTTGCGTTCATCCCCAGCAGCCAGTCGCCAATCGCACGGGCAGAACCTGCTGCATAAAGGGTATCCAGTTCGCCGGAATCCATCAATTTCTCAAAGCCTTCCCGGATGGCCTCTTCGGTTAAAGAAGAGATCCAGAGCCTTTTGACGGGTATATTGCATTTTGCTTTTGCCAATACCCAACGTTGTATCAGCTCTCCTTCCTGACCGGCATCGCCGCAGTTAACAACCATTTCGGCCTTCGAAACCAGCTCCTGTATGACGGCAAATTGCTTTTTTATTCCCTCTTCATCGATCAGTTTAATTCTGAACCTGGAAGGAATCATAGGCAGGACATCCATTTTCCAGGCTTTCCACTTCTCCGTATATTCGTTAGGCTCCTGTAAACTGCACAGATGACCGAATGTCCAGGTCACCCAGTATCCGTTTCCTTCCAGATACCCGTCCCTGCGGGCCGTTGCTCCTATTATATGAGCGATTTCCCTTGCCACACTCGGTTTCTCCGCAATACACAACTTCATGTAAATATTCTGATTTCCGGATTTTGGACCCGGGTGCAAATAGTTGAATCTAAAATGTCAGACTCAGACATAGCTTGAATTATCCCAACAATGGGTACACAACTGCTCTTTGGGTAATCCGATAGCTTCTACCAGTTCTTCCAGTCGTTGAAATTTTAACGAGCTCAATTGGAGATGCTGGCACATCATTTCCAACATTTTTTTATATTTTTCCGAATCGGGATTTGCATATTCGGCCAACATCTCTTCCGTTAAGTCGGATGTACCTTCCAGATCGCGGATAATCCGCCGGGTAAACAGGTCAAAAGTCGAGCGGGAGGTCGAGAAGTTCAGAAACCGACACGGGTATATCAGCGGGGGACATGCGATCCGCATGTGCACCTCTTTTACGCCGCTTTCCAGCAGTTTCACCACATTGTCTTTCAACTGGGTACCCCTTACGATCGAGTCATCGAGAAAAACGATCCGGGCATCTTTTGTAAAGGCCTCGTTCGGCAAAAGCTTCATCTTCGCAACCAGGTCGCGCATATTCTGATTCTGGGGCATAAAGCTACGCGGCCAGGTAGGGGTATATTTCACAAACGGACGTTTATAAGGAATATTCCTTGCATTGGCATAACCGACAGCATGGCCGACTCCGGAGTCCGGGATGCCGGCCGCAAAATCGACCTCAATATCATCTTCCAAGGCCAGGGCCGCTCCGCAACGATAGCGTGCCTCCTCTACGTTAATTCCTTCGTAGTAGGCTGACGGATAGCCATAATATACCCACAGGAAGGAACAAATCTGTTTCTTATCGCCGGGAGGGATGATTTGTGTAATACCGTCTTTTGAGATATGGATAGTTTCGCGGGGCCCTAGATCCCGTACGATGGAATAACCAAGATTCGTAAACGAGGAGCTCTCGCTGGCAACGACATAACCGAATTCGTTCTTCCCGACGATTACCGGTGTACGCCCGAATTTATCCCGCGCCGCATATATCCCACTCTCCGTCAATATCAAAAAAGAACAAGACCCTTTAATTTTACTATAAACATGTTCTATCCCTTTCAAAAATGTATCTCCATTGTTGATGAGAATGCTAACCACTTCTGTCGGATTGATCGAAGAACCGGACAGCTCGGCGAAATGAATTTTTTCTTTCAGCAAATCGTGTACAATCTCATCCAGGTTTTCTATCCGGCCTACGACAATCACAGAGAAACGCCCGAGGTGGGAGGTCACCGTAATAGGTTGTGATTCGTGATCGCTGATCACACCGATACCAAGGTCCGAGCCGGCAAATCTCTCCAGTTCGGACTCGAACTTATTTCTGAAATAAGCACTTTCGATACTATGGATCGAACGGACAAACTCCTGTCCATTGTAAAATGCCATACCGGCTTTCTTTGTTCCCAAATGAGAATGATAATCCGTACCGTAAAACACGTCTGCAACGCACTCTTTCCGGGATACACAGCCAAAAAAACCACTCATATACGATAATTTAGATTTTATCTATAAATTCCATAAATAACCATAGCCAATGACTTGTCATTACCTATTTATCACCATTTTCTGTTATCTCGCGGGACAATTTGCCCCAGATTACTCAATTTTTCCGCTACCTGTCATTTTTATCACGATCTATTATCTCTTTTGCAGCTTGCAAGGCAATCTCGAATTTCGGATAGATACACTCTTCTCCTATCAGTTTTCCTATACCGGCCTGAATCAAATCCTTCTTTACGGCTTCATTTACTCCGGACAACAAAATCCGGGTACCTGAATGTTGCAACTGCCGAATCGTTTCCGCCAGGTTTTTTAATCCGGTCGAGTCGACAAAAGGTACATGCCTCATTCGGATAATAAACACACTATACGATACTCCAAGATTCCGGATGGTTTCGCAATAGGTTTTTGCAGAACCGAAAAAAAACGGACCGCTGATCTCATATATCCCCAACCTGGAAGGTAAACCTTTATAATTTTCCAGAACATCCTCGTCGACTGTCTTGATCAGGTTCGGCGCGTTGTCCGCCATTCGTTTCATAAACAACAATGCCGCCAACACGACACCGATTTCAATTGCTACCGTCAGGTCGACCAGCACCGTCAGGAAGAAGGTTACCAACAAAATAGCGACATCAAATACCGATCCTTTCAGAATAGACCGGAATATCCGCCATTCGCTCATGTTATACGAAACAACGATCAGGATACCGGCCAGGCAGGGCATTGGAATTAATGACGCCCATTTCCCGAAGAAGAGCATGATCAACAGTAATGTCACAGCATGCGTCATTCCGGCTACCGGGGTGCGGCCTCCGTTTTTCACGTTTGTGGCGGTACGGGCAATAGCTCCAGTGGCCGGAATTCCGCCGAACAACGGGGTAACCACATTCGCTACTCCCTGTGCGATCAGTTCGGTATTGGAACGGTGGTTACTACTAATCATACCGTCGGCAACCACAGCCGAAAGTAACGACTCAATCGAACCCAATATCGCAATAGTCAATGCCGGTTGTATGTAATTGGATAAATTAGCAAAATCGATGGAAGGTATCGTCGGTGAGAAGTTGCATTTGATCTCACCATACAGCGTTCCGATAGTAGTGATCCCGGCACTCTCCGGCAAAAAGACGGCCACAATCGGAGTGATTAACAGGATTGCCACAAAAGAGCCGGGCACTTTATTGGTAATCCTGGGCATATATAAGGTGATCAATACGGTAACAACCGTAAGAGCCAATGCATAGAAATTCGTGGCGCCGAGATGGTCGAAATAACATCCCCATTTTCCTACGAAACCGCTGGGAATATCCGTCAGGTTCAACCCTAAAGCGTTTGCGATCTGGGTGGAGAAAATAACCAATGCGATACCGGAAGTAAACCCGACAATCAAAGGATGAGGAATGTATTTCAACAGTGTTCCCAACCTCAGCATTCCAAAAGCGACCATAATCAAGCCCGCCATAATGGTAGCGATGATCATGCCGTCAATTCCATAATTATGGATAATGCCATACACGATCACAATAAATGCTCCGGTGGGTCCTCCGATCTGTACCCGGCTACCTCCCAGAAACGAAATAATAAACCCGGCAATTATTGCCGTCATCACTCCTTTTTCGGGCGACACTCCGGAAGCAACCCCAAATGCAATTGCCAACGGCAGGGCGACAATTCCTACAACAATCCCCGCCAGTATATCTTTAGGAAGATTCTTTTTTACTTCTCCGCTTTTGATTAGTCCGAACAGTTTAGGACTAAAGATCTTTTCCATATTTAAACGTGTACATTTGTTTAATTCACCGGCTTTAGAGCTCTATTAAAACAGGATAGCTCCCTAAAACAGCACAAAGGTAAATAAAAAAAGAAGCAGCCCAAAGTAAATTTGTACCTATTCATTGTCGCCTGCCATCTACCATTCTATTAATTACGCAAATCAGAAGTTGATTTATATAAAACGTTCTTTTCAAAATGCTTTTGTGCTTCGGAGGGAACATCGGGAAAAGTCTCCGTCGCCGGTTTTGTAGCCTTTGCCGTTCACTGACCTCTGGACACCACTTCGCCCAGACATCCGTCGACCGGACATTCCGGCAGGTTGTTTGAGCGAAACGAGTTCCGGCATCCAGTGAGGAAACGGATTACACGACCGGCCCCAAGCGTCCCGGGGGGACGGAAGCTATTTCGCAAAAACAGGGAGAAAACAGACTATTTTAAAAGAATATTTCAACTGTCGATTCGCATTAGTTATAGACAATTTCGGCCCCATGTGCCGGGACATCCAAAATCAGTTTTGAATTGTTGTAGCTGAAACGGGAGTGAAACAAGGATCTGAAAGTACTATCCCGTTTTACTTCGGGAAGGTCGAGTTTTAACGTAACTTTCTCCGCTTTCTTATTAAAAACCACAACGACACTTTTCCCGAAATAGGAACGCAAATAGGCGTATATATGATCTTCTATCCGGAGCGGGATAAAATCTCCATACATCAACGGCATACTATTGTGTTTCAAGTCATTCAGATCATTACATCTCTCCCTGAATATCGTATCCTTTCCATTTTGCCCCGCAAAGTAAATGTACCTGTCCCCAACCTGAACATCATCGCCCTCCGCTCTGTAATACTGCCCTAAACAGGAAGGAATTGTGGCATTAAACACAAGTAATTGAAACAGCTTATCATAAGCATTTTTGGCTTTATTTATTTTTCCGGAAAGCTCACATGTTTTATCGATGCCTACTACTCCGTTGGCATAAGCGATGATTTCCGGCCTGTACCGATCCCCGGAAGTGCCGGACACTATTTCGGAAATACCTTCATGTTGAAAAAATTTCCTTAGGGATCGATCCAGTTGTATAAAACTTTTTTGCGGATCCGGAAATACCCGTATCGCACAATCGTAAACATCAGAGCTGGGCCGGGCAAACACCGGTTCCGGATTATCCGGTTCGACAACGACTTTCCCTTGTTCTAATGGGATAGATATAATATTCGATGTCCCTGTACTATTTAAAGCCCATACACATAATTTTGCCTGCGGTAAGACACTCAGTATTTCCGGGATAATGATCCCTACATGATTGTCCGATGCCACAATAAAAGGTTCAATCAGTTTATAATTTTGTACATAGGCTATCCACTCCGTCACAGGATGCCGGCTTTTCAGATAGAGGGTATCCCCCACTATTTTATCGGTAATAATCAGTGGAAATACTTCGACGTCGATGTTATTCTTTCTAAAGACCGGGACATCATAGTTATAATCTTCAAATGTAAACCTGATCCTACCGGTTATGCCTGTTTTTTCGGAAAGGATCAGTAATATCGACATTTGTTCCTCATTCATAACCACTTGTACATGGTCGGGTGGAATGATTTCTTTGATTTTTTCAGGATACTCAAAATAATCGGTCAGGTTTATTTTTGTTGTATCATATACTAACATGATCGGGGCAGCCCCATGAAGAACGACCTGATTAGCCGGAATGTCAAATGATTTATGGCAGGCATAAAATAAAAATAAAATAGTAGCATAAATGATTCTTCTCATTTTTATTTCAGTTTAATTCATAGTTGGTAAGAACATGTAGTTTATACAACCGCCAAGCAGCGATTTATTTTCAAAAATAGTGTAAAAAACATTCCGACCAAATATCATGTCCGGAAACGGCTACCCTGCCGTAGCAAATATAGCATGTCTTCCCCTCGTTCTACAGGATTATTGTGAAGATTGTAAATGTTATTAATTTTATACAATAAATATTCCCGCCCAGTAACACGATCATATTATAGCCATATCTCCATTTAGATCCATTACTTAAATATTCTGAGAACGAGGTGCATTTTTCATTGAAAAACACCGGGGTACATCACTTATACGGTACCTACATTAATATGTATTTCAGATGAAAATATATTCCAATTTTCAGAAGATGATGCACAATTTTTATTTATTTAAATATTGAATTTTATCAAATTCTATCCTATCTTTGTCAGGCATTTTGATCCGGAATCTATTGAAAAATGAAGCAGGGCAAAATAGCAATAGGTGTATTAAGAGATTATTTACATTGGTATTGTTCAATAAGATTTTTTTTGACAGAAATGAAAACATTTTTAAAAAACAGTACTTAATTCTATGTTTTTTGTATGTTTGTGAGAAGCTTTTAAAATTAACAAATATATTTAAAGCTGGATTAGAATTTAGTCGTTACATTTGTTCTTGACAGAAAAACCGCCATTTTTTTCAAAGAAAGCAAGGATAAACATAACGTTCATGTATGAGCGTGGACTGTTGTTTATATGCTTTCTGGTGCTTGGCGGTACCATCTGTCAAATAAACTCAGATCCACGCTTTATAATATACTAAACTATACTTAATATGAGCAAGAATTTAGACATTATTACTCTCCAGTTTACCAGTTTCACTGTTATTCCATTTAAAGCAGAAATTTATGCAGAAAATCTAACCATTGAATGGGGAGATGGGTATACCACAAAGTATCAGGATGGGGACTATTTCAACATTCAATACCACTACCGTTCGGAAGGCCTGCATCAGATAAAAATAACGGGAGAAAATATCTATTTTCTGGATGTCTCCAGCCTGGGCTTGACAGCACTGGCATTGGTCAGTTGCCCGAACCTGGAATACCTGGATTGTTCGGGAAACGAAATATGCGAGTTGAATCTCAACACCTGTTATTTGCTTGAGGAGCTTTATTGCAACTCAAATAATCTGAAAGAGCTGATTCTTCCGCCAATGAACAGGATAGCCCATCTTAATATCTCTTATAATGGACTGGAACGGTTGCATCTGAAGAACAGTTATGCATTGCATGCTCTACATTGCATGAACAACAAGCTGACTCAGATAGATTTTTCCACATGTATTGCCATCAGCAGGATCAATATCAATCACAACCTGATTCCGGCCGAGGAGATGAAACGGATATTCCAGCAATTGCCTACAAAAGAGAAATGCGACTGTGCAATCATCGGTTATATCCAAAATCCGGAAGCAGAACTTTGTGATAATAAAATTCTTTATACCAAGAATTGGCGATAAGAAACATGGTCGTTTAAAGAGACAAAAACCGAAATAAGCTAAAAAGTTAGCCGGCTGATTTTTTTAGCTTTTGAGTAAAAACTTTACCTTTGTACGGTAAAGTTTATAGGCGTATGACTACTCACAATCTTATCCGGATAAATATATGCCTGAGTACTTAAAATATACTAAATATGGGAAGAGCGTTTGAATACCGTAAAGCACGCAAATTAAAGAGATGGGGCAATATGGCCCGTACATTCACCAGACTCGGAAGAGAAATTGATATCGCCGTAAAATCAGGAGGAGGTGATCCTGATTCCAACACACGCCTTCGTGTTCTGATCCAAAACGCAAAAGCGGCGAATATGCCGAAAGAAAATGTGGAACGCGCTATCAAACGTGCTGTTTCAAAAGATACAAGCGATTATAAAGAAATCGTATACGAAGGTTACGGACCGCACGGCATTGCGATCGTCGTGGAAACAGCAACCGATAATCATACGCGGACAGTAGGCAATGTACGCCACTATTTCAGTAAGTATGGGGGTTCCTTAGGCACCAGCGGATGCCTCGATTTCCTGTTTGAGCGCAAATGCGTCTTTAAAATTGCCCGCCCGGCAAATTTTAATCTGGAAGAGTTCGAACTGGAGATGATCGACTACGGAGCTGAGGAGATCTTTGAAGAAGGGAACGAGGTTATTATTTATGGTGGCTTCGAAGCTTATGGAAATATCCAGAAATACCTTGAAGATCATAATCTGGAAATCGTCAGCGGCGAATTTGAACGTATTCCGTTGGATACAAAAGAGATAACCGAAGAACAACGGGCTGATGTGGATAAACTGTTGGAAAAATTCGATGAAGACGACGATATCACCAACGTATATCACAACATTAAGGAGTGATCGCCGTTCAGATTATCCTAAAATTTTTGCAAGTTAAAGAATATTATTGCATATTTGCAGCCTCAAAAGCTGCTCTGGTAGCATAAACATGATGACTTCGTAGCTCAGTTGGTAGAGCAATTGACTCTTAATCAATGGGTCGAGGGTTCGAGTCCCTCCGAGGTCACAGAAAGTCTAAGCCTTACGAATCAACGTAAGGCTTTCTTATTTCTGTTCGCGCGCGATACATTGTGTCTTCCATTATATTTATACTGAAACAATCATGGATATATCTTCTACGCTTCTCCCAATGTAACTAAAACAAATTTAATATAGTATAAACAATACAACGGGAAGTACATTTATGAGAATCAAATATAGGAGCCTGAAAAGTCAGGCAGCATACAAAAATACCCGATAGAAAAAACGCTCTTTGCAGGCAGGGAAGGATATGATATTATAGCTCTGAGAAAGATAGAGGAATTACCGGAGTTGATAAGAACGCTAGCAGGATTAAGATAGAGAAGTTGGACGAAAAATAGCTAGATATGTTACGGAAGAGGATAAAGAGATACGCATTTATAGCGCTGCTATTATCAGGCGCATGCAGCAAAGAGGAATATGCAATTAAGAATAAGCCTATCTCCCGGCCCGACACGGCGCCATTACCTGTCAAACCGGACACAAAGAGGATCTCCACAGATACCCTACCTCTCTCCCCCATCCATTTCGGCGTATCTGTAGATGGGTGGAAATAAGAAAACCAACAATGATGGTTTCGGATCGACCTGTTCAATATTTCTAAGCCGGTATGCTTTTTATCAGAAACTTCCTGAAAGTAGCCGATAAAAAACATACCGGCCATATAAAATCGTATCATATTTATTAACAAGGCAACATACTTCACTTAAAGTCATCCCGGCAGTATCATAAGGAAAATACTTATTAAATGGTTTTTCCTTTTTATAACTTCCGAAAGTTTAGTATTTAATCCACTTTTAACTACATTTGTTGCTTAAGAACAAATATTCCGAAAAATGGATTGGATCTACCTTATTGGCACGATACTCGTTTAAGAAGGATATCAACAATCTATATAAACCATGGTAAAACATATAATTATTCTAAGCATGGCATTACAACTTTATTCTTGTCAAAATTCTACGAAGAATAGCTATTACGGAGGAGAGGATATCTTAAACTTTGCACAAATTATACGGGACAGAACCACAAAAGCGACTTGTCTGAAAATTGATACCGGTAGTAAATGGGCTTTATATTCAGGGCTTTCGGTTGAATCCGTCGATTTCTCAAAACCCCTGCTTAAAGGGAAAGGGAGTGGAACTTTTACGCTGGATGTGCCGGATTCGGTCAGAAGCTATTTCCAGTTGGTGACGACGAAAGGGACCGGTCTGTTGGCAGAAAACCACTTGCCTATGACCGGCGGATACAACTTCAGAGACCTTGGTGGTATCAGGACAAAAGAGGGACGTTTTGTGAAATGGGGTAAAATATTCCGTTCCGATGGCCTGGATAAGCTTACCGACCAGGATCTGCGATATTTGTCGAGTATTCCGATCGTCTCGATTGTGGATTTCCGCTCCTCCGAAGAAAAAGAGCAGGCGCCGGACAGGGTTCCCTCTTCTACCGTAAGAAGTTACGCCTACCCTGTTTTTCCCGGTAATTTTACAACCTCCGATCTATCGAGAATCGATTCTGCTGCAATAGACAGTCTTATGGCTCATATCAATACGCTGCTTGTCACCGATAGCATCTTTATAAAAAGATATAAGGATCTCTTTATGCTATTGCAAAACCGACATGATGTTCCGTTACTGTTTCACTGTTCGGCAGGAAAAGACCGGACCGGTATGGGAGCAGCGCTTATTCTGTTTGCACTGGGCGTCGACGAGGAGACGGTTATGCAGGATTATCTGGCTTCAAACGTATATCTGGGAGACAAGTATAACGCCCTGATCACCAAACATCCCGAGTTAAAATCGTTGATGGAGGTAAAGAAAGAGTATCTGAAAGCGGCCATCAACCATATTATAGCGGAACACGGTGCCATTGAAAATTACCTGACCGGAAAGCTCGAAGTAGATATCCCGAAATTCAGGGAGATGTATCTTTACGAATAGCCATGCCGGAAAGAGCAAAGTATTATTTTTCTTCTTTCTTTTATGGATTTTTACCCGGAAATGCATCTATGATATAAACAACAATAAATAAACATATAAACAAACACATTATGATACGAATATGGGTGTTTTCATTTATGGCCTTTATATGCTGCCTCACAGCAAAGGCTCAAACAAGCGGAAAAACAAACTATGAAGAACAGTGGCGAAAAATAGACAGCCTGAGCAATGTACAACGTTTGCCAAAGTCGGCCCTGGCCGAAATACAGAAAGTATACCGGACAGCTTTGGCCGAGAAGGAATACGGCCAGGTCGTCAAGGCTATTATCTACCGGATGAATTGCCAGGGACAGGTGGAAGAAAATACCGCCAAAGTACTGCTCGACTCGCTGAAACAGGATGCGACACGACTGCCCCAGCCCGCCAGGTCGGTGATCTATTCAATCATAGGCGACGTATATAAATCATATTACCAACGCAATACGTGGCACGTCAGGGGACGTACCCGTACTGCGGTTGTCGATGAAGATATTACCACCTGGGATATCAGCCGCCTGTTTGAAGAGGCGTTAAAGTATTATAAGCTGTCGATACGAGACGAAAAGGTGTTGCAACAGACACCGATCGACGCCTACAAAGAGGCATTGCAGTATGATGACGAGCACCGGCCTCTCTCCTTGTTGCCGACATTGTATGATTTTCTGGTTTTCAGAACGATTCAAGCCTATAGCGGTGAAATGAACGTCGTGCTCCCGCAGCAAACTTTTGTCCTGAATAAACCGGTATACTTCGCAGATGCCCGCACGTTTGCCGACTATCCCATCGAAACAAAGGATACATTATCCGCAGAATATCAAGTGATCCGTTTATATCAGAAATTGATCGGATTCCGCTTGCAGCAACTGGACCGGACATCTTCAAAAGAAACGACCGACCGGTACGCATTAGTCCATATCGATATCAAACGGTTGAAATATGTACATTTAAACGGACGGTATGCCAACAATGACAGGATGTTCGAAGAAGCATTGAAATCAATGCTAGGCAATTACAACGGACAGGCCGGGTGGGAATATACGGCTTATGCCCTGGCAAACCTGTACAAAGAACAAGGTTCGGCGTGGCGGGATAAAAAGGATAACAGGTTGCGCCCAAAATACAGGGAAGCGTATGACTTGTGCGCTCAAATCATCTCCCGATACCCTAAAAGCGAGATCGCCGCATCTGCCCAAAAGTTACAGAATGAAATCAAAAGTCCCTGGGCCCGTTTAACCATCGCAAACCAACAGTATCCGGATATGCCGGTTCTGGCCCTGGCAGAGTACCGGAATGTTAACAAACTATACTTTTATATCTATAAAATAACCGAAAAAGAAGCGTATTCTTTCCGGAATATACAACGGGATAGTTTCAAATTTGCAAAAAGGGAGCCGTTTAAGATTCAGGAAGTTGTTGTGCCTTCCCAACCCGATTATCAGAAATATTCGGCAGAGATAAAAATAGAGGCGTTACCGCAAGGTTTTTATATATTGTTTATTTCGAATATGTCCGATTTGACAAAACAAGGAGATAACAATACCGGAAGAAATCCAATCTCAAACGTTGTATTCCAGGTTACGCCCTTAACCCTTGCAATACGTAGCGGCGACAACAAACTATTCGGTAAAACGCAGGCATCAAACAGCAATATGGTACAGGTCTATCTAACTGATAGCAAAACCGGCGAACCGCTCTCCAATGCGAAAATAGATTACTATACCGAACGATATAGAGCCGGCAACCAGAACGAGAAAGGACAATATATCGAGACTTTCGAAGGCAGTTATTACACCGACAATACCGGTATCGCTTATATCGTTCAAAAAAGAAATGGCTCGGATTTTAAGAAAGTGTTGGTTACCTATAAAAAAGAGAGGCTGGTGCTGCATGAATGGAATATCGATTATTGGTGGGACCGGGAGCGAAAGATGAATAACCGGGTAGTTTTTTTTACCGACCGTTCAATATACCGACCGGGACAAACCGTATATTACAAGGCATTATACCTGAAAAGTAACTTCGATGGAGATAACCAACTGGTGGCGAATAATAAAATCAAAATCACATTAATTGATGTGAATGGCAAAGCCATCAGCTCCCAGGAACCGACGACCAACGAATACGGAACCGTACAGGGCAGTTTTACGATTCCACAAGGCTTGTTAAACGGCTGGATGAGACTGAGTAGCACGTACGGGGACATCAATATACAAGTAGAAGAGTATAAACGCCCGACATTCGAGGTGCAGTTTGATCCGGTGGACAAAAATTACAACCTTAATGAGGCTGTCCGCGTAAGCGGTATCGCAAAAGCGTTGGCCGGATATTCGGTAGATCATGCGAAAGTGCGCTACCGCGTGGTGCGTAATGTGCAATACAGGGTGTTTCGCTGGTGGTTTCCGCCGATTATGGATCCGCAACGGGAAATTGCCTCCGGGGAAGGAACTACCGACAGCAAGGGAGCGTTCACCATCGACTTTAAGACCGAAGCCGATGACATAAAGAATGATGATCTGATATACGACTATACGGTGACCACCGATATTACCGATATAAACGGGGAGACCCGTAGTTCCACGCTATCGGTAAAGATCGGCAGGAAACCGTTACTGGTGACCACATCGATACCTTTCTTGATTGTCGATCGCAATTCACTTAATTTCAACCTGAATACCACCAACCTGAACGGCAATTTCACTCCTGCCGATGTTTCGGTAAAAGTGACTGCGCTACGGTCGCCCGGTAGAATTTTCCGCAGCCGTTTGTGGAATGCTCCGGACACATCCGTTTTATCGCATACGGAGTTCGAAACCTTTTTTCCATACGATCCATATGGCAACGAAGATAGACCGGAGTTCTATGTTCCTGCGGAGCAAATAACAACCCTGAATATCAATACAAAGAAGGATAAAAAGATTAACCTCTCTTCATTGAAACTTGCCCAGCCCGGATGGTACAAGCTGGAAATCACAGCCCGGAACGAAAACGGCGTTGAGGTAAAACAGGAGAAATTAATTCAATTGGTCGGGAAACCGGTTATCAAAAAAGAGACCTCCGGAACGGAGCCGGTTCAGATAGAGCCGGTTCCTATCAAAAGGATGGACGATTGGCTGACTGTAATTGAAGAGTCGGGAGAGCCCGGTAAAAATGTCGAGTTTTGGATAACAGGAGGCGAAAAGAGATCATATATCCGCTATGAAATTTTACTGAAAAACCGCATTATCGAGCAAAAAGCAATTGTTGCCGGCACTACTCCCGAACGGATTGTTATTCCGATCAAAGAGGAGTACCGAGGCGGTTTTGCCGTGCAATTTATTATGATACAAAACCAAAGGAAGTATATCCGAATGATCCCCGTTCACGTGCCTTATACCAACAAACAATTGGACATCATCTTTACTACTTTCCGAGACAAATTGTTACCCGGAGAGCAGGAGAAATGGACATTGACGGTAAAGAACAAACAAGGTGAAAAAGAGGTCGCCGAAATGGCAGCGACGCTTTACGACGCATCGCTGGACGCGTTCCGTCCGCACTCATGGGACGGATATAAACAATTTTATCCGCAGCGGTACTACTATGATCTTTTGTGGAGACAACCCGAGCATTCGCCCACAAGGACAACCATATATTTTAATTACGACGAATACCGGGCAGGTATTTTTGTGCCGGAATATCCTTACCTGAATATGTTTAACGAATCATATCGACGGATATTGAATGGGTATTCTATAACCAGAGCAACAGGCAATGTAGCAAAGATTGTGATACGGGGAATGTCACCCATTGTTACCGACGCCGAAGCAAAGAAGGAAAAAGGTATCGATATTGTCGACCTGGAAGATAACAAATTAGCTGTTGTAGATGGTAGTATAATGGAGGAGAGCGCAATAAGAAGGTATTCCAGTCACATAAGTATTTCAATTGCAGATACTACCGCAGAAATCCAACAACCGCCGCTTGCCGATATTGCCACCCGTCAGAATTTTAACGAAACGGCATTTTTCTATCCGCAGTTGCGCACCGACGAAGAGGGCAGGATTATCATTGAATTCACTATTCCGGAGGCGCTTACCCGCTGGAAAATGCTGGGATTCGCCCATACAAAGGACTTCAAGGTAGGGGACGTGACCAACGAATTGATCACCCAGAAACAGGTGGCTATCAGTGCCAACGCCCCGCGGTTTTTCCGTGAAAACGATGTAATAGAATTTACCGCCAAAGTAAATAATATCACTGAAAACGAGCTGACGGGACAAGCGATGCTGCGCCTGTTCGATGCGGCCACAATGCAACCGGTCGATGCAAAAATTGTCCGTACATCACAAATCCTGAATTTTAACGTAAAGGCAGGCGAAAGCGCCGGATTGAAATGGACGTTGGCAATCCCTGCAGGGATACAGGCTATCACCTATAAAGTAACGGCACAGGCCGGCACGCATACCGACGGGGAAGAGAAGATTATCCCTGTATTGAGCAATACAATGTTGGTTACCGAAACGATGCCCTTCAGCATCCGCAGCGGACAACAAAAAGAGTTTACATTCAAACGGTTGCAGGAAAACCAATCTCCGACTCTACGCAACTACCGTCTGACGCTCGAATTTACGTCGAATCCCGCATGGTATGCTATCCAGGCGATGTCCTACCTGATGGAGTATCCTTATGAATGTGCAGAACAGGTATTCTCTCGTTTTTATGCCAATTCGCTGGCGACCACCGTAATGAACAGTTCGCCGCGTGTCAAACAGATATTTGACCTGTGGCGGACACAACCGGAGAATAAAAATGCCCTGTTGTCCAACCTCGAGAAAAACCAGGAACTAAAACAGGTAATGCTGGAAGAGACGCCCTGGGTGATGCAGGCTACAAATGAAACGGAGCGTAAAAAGCGGATCGGGCTTCTATTCGACCTGAACCGGATGGGCGGAGAACAACGAAACGCTTTCAATAAACTGCAGAAAGCGCAATTGAGCGACGGCGGTTTCGCCTGGTTCAGCGGGCTACCTGCCAATCGTTTTATAACCCAACACATCGTAGCCGGCATCGCACATTTAATAATGTTAAATGCCCTGAGCAATGAATTTAAACATCAAACTGATGATATGATCAATAAAGGGCTCGGCTATTTGGATTATAACATCAGAAAGGATTACGACGCCCTGTTAAAAATAAAGAACATTGATCTGACTAAACAACACATCGACCAGTTACAGCTGCATTATCTGTATGTATGTAGTTTTAGCGGACACAAACCCGAAAATAAAGCGCAATTGCAAGCGTTTGACTACTACCTCAGCCAAGCGGCAAAATATTGGACCGGTTTCAATATCTACGGTCAGGCTATGACGGCTTTGACCATGAGCCGGTTGGGAGATAAGAAAACCGCTGACGCGATTGTCCGTTCGCTGAAAGAGCGTGCACAACAATCGGAAGAGATGGGGATGTACTGGAAAGACAACGTGGCGGGTTACTTCTGGTATCAGGCACCCATTGAAACGCAAGCGATACTGATAGAGGCGTTCAATGAAGTTGCCAATGACAGGCAGGCTGTCGAAGAGATGAAGATATGGTTGCTGCGTAATAAGCAAACCAACGATTGGCGGACAACCAAAGCTACCGCCGAGGCTTGTTATGTATTGTTGATGACGGGCAGTCAGTTACTCAACGAGAGTTTGCTTCCAGATATAAAAATAGGCGGAAAACCTCTTGCCGAAGCCGCAAAAGAGGAGATACGTCCCGAGCCGGGAACAGGTTATGTAAAGACCGCCTGGCAGGGAAGCGATATCCGCAAAGAGATGGCTGTGCTGGAGGTAAGCAACCCGAATAAAAGCGGTATCGCTTGGGGAGGCGTCTATTGGCAATATTTCGAGCAACTGGACAAGATCACAAGCGCCGAAACCAATCTAAAGATGAACAAACAGCTTTTCCTGAAAAAGCTCACCGATCGCGGTGCCGAGCTCCTTCCGTTGAATGAAAAGAACGTATTACGGATAGGCGATGTGGTAACCGTACGTATTGAATTACATGCCGACCGCGACTACGAATATATACATCTGAAGGACATGCGCGCCGCAGGTTTCGAACCGACGAAAGCGATATCGGGCTATCGCTACCAGGACGGTTTGTGGTACTACGAGAACATTAAGGACGCTTCGACCGATTTCTTTATCACCTATTTGCGAAAAGGAACGTATGTGTTTGAATATGAACTGCAAGCGACTCATTCCGGTCAATTCTCAAACGGAATCACTACATTCCAATGTATGTACGCCCCGGAATTCAGCACACATAGCGAAGGAATAAAGGTGAAAGTGGAATAGTAAGATTACATTATACGATATCAGAAAGCCGAGGGTGTGTCAAAAAAAATACACGCCCTCTTTTTTTATTTGAAATAGTTTCGATTTAATCTGAAAGTATCAAACTCAGGATTTTTGGTGTCGATTAAACTAATACAGGTTCAGCTTTCCATTCTTTACCCAAAAGTTTGCTTCCATTTACCTTTTTGTTTCATATAGATTTGCATCGTGATTGTTTGTTATAGAAAAGGGATTGCAGTGAACTACCTTTGTTACTAAGCTTCAATGCTTTCAAAAAGAATTAGACTGCAATTCCCTTTCAGAGAACGATGCCAGTTAGAATTTTAGGTTTCAAGGCCTGTTATATGTACTAGCACTGTTCTCACTATGTGTAACCTAAAAGCATTGCCTTATGAACTCTTATTATGCAGGTTTAGATGTAGGAAAGCGGTCTTTTGACGTATCGCTGGTAGATAGCGAACAGCAGGAAGTCGGATTCAGCCAGTTCCCTAACAATGAAGATGGATTGGCTAAACTGTTGAAATGGATTAAGACGTTTAAGATTGCCCCTTCGAACGTGCTGTTTTGTGCCGAAGATATGGGAAGTTATATCAGCGATATAACTTTGTTCTCAACCCGGAAAAAGCTACAATTAGCTTTGCTCTGCCCGTTAAGCCTGAAACGGTCGTTAGGTATTCAAAGGGGTAAAAATGACCGGATAGATGCTAAGAGGATTGCCGTGTATGCCTGCCTGCATCACCGTAACCTTAAACTGTTTGCCCCACAGAAAAAGATTATTTTGGAATTAAAGTCCTGGCTGACGATCCGGGAGAATCTCGTCAAACAAAAAGTGGCTCAGTTGCATATACTTGAAAAGTTGCATCACACAAATAAGTTGGCAGAAGTATCAGAGCAATCGAATTTTATCAAAGGTAACATAGATACTTTAGTGGAACAGATTAACGATATAGAAAGACGCATCCGAAAGCTGGTAAGCTCTGACACTTCTATTTACCGGAACTATAAATTACTGTGCAGTATTAAGGGAGTGGCTATTATTACCGCTACGGTAATGATTTGTTCGACTAATAACTTCGAGAACTTTTCAGACCACAGGAAATTTGCCTGTTATTGCGGTGTCGCTCCTTTTGAGCATTCTTCCGGTATCAGTATCAGAGGGAAAACCCAAGTATCGAGTATGGCAAACCGTAAAATAAAGGTTGCCCTGACCCGTGCGGCCATGTCCGCTATCAATTTCGATCCGCAAATCAAAGCCTACTATCAACGGAAACTAAAAGAAGGCAAACATAAATCCTCCATTGCCAACGCCGTTAAAGCCAAAATCATTGCCCGGTGCTTTGCCGTTGTGAAGCGTGGCTTGCCTTATGTCGTTTTACAACCTTCTATACAATCCGCCTGATATTTTGCGGTAATTCAATTATAGTTCGTATATTTGCGAACAATATTAAAAAATAATGGCAAAAGAGAAACTTACCAAAGAACAGGAACAGTTGGTACGCTTCGCCAAAGCGTTGGGGCATCCTATCCGGGTGGCTATCTTGCAAATGCTGGCAAGGCAGACGTGTTGCTATCATGGTGATATGTCCGAAGTGTTGCCTGTTGCCAAAAGTACCCTGTCGCAGCATCTGAAGGAGCTGAAGGAAGCCGGATTGATACAAGGCACAATCACTTTGCCAAGTGTAAAATACTGCATCCATAAGGAAAATTGGGCATTGGCAAAGCAGTTATTCGATGGTCTGCTTGTGGAAGCCGGTATGCCGGACGAATGCCAATAAAAAAATTTAGAATCAAAGTTCGTAAAACTACGAAACACGAATGATCGACTTTCTTATAATATGAATATACGCAAAGCAACGCCGGACGACGCCCGTGCCATTAGTGACATCTATAACCACTACGTAGAAAAGACAGCAATAACTTTTGAAACCGTGCCTGTTTCGGAATCCGAAATGAGGCAACGGATGAACGAGGTAATCGAAGCAGGCTACTCGTTTTATGTGGGTGAAACCGACGGAAAAATCAT
>JAVBLD010000002.1:0-72315 GCA_031553705.1 Marinifilaceae bacterium
GAATGGTGTAGTTGAAGGTGCCGGTGGAGTGGTCCACGGTGGCGCTTTTGCTGTCCAGGTATCCCTGGGTCTGGGCATCGGGTTTGAAGTACTGGGCAGGCAATAGTCTTACGGACAGTGAAAATAAAATAAAAAAAATGAGTTTTAACAGGAGTGAATTTTTAGCATGAGCAGTTGTAAACCAGGGTAACGTCCGGAAAATTGGGATCATGAAGGGGTGATCTCCCGGAGGAGTCTGTGCATAAGCGCTTCCCTGTGGTTGATGGCTGGGAAGAGGATGCGAGGTGCAGGACATACCATTTAAAGGAGGGTATGACGTGTCGTTGGTAATGATGTTTTTCATAGTAATTTTAAATGTAGTTCAACACACATATTAACTTAATAGTGAGTAAAAATATAAAATAAAAATGTATTAAAACGATAAAATAGGATTTATTTTTCAAAAAATATCTTAATCAAATTGTTTTATTAATTAAAATATTGATAAATAGTTATTTAAATATGGATAACAAAGGAGTATGATTTAAGAAATCGAGATGAAAATCTGTTTTTAACTAAACATAGGCGTGTGAAAATGGGGAATGGGAGAGAATGGTGAGCATATTTTTTATTTTATTATAGCCAGGAATATCCTGAAAAGTTTATATTTTAGAACCGTATAATAGAAAAACAAAGAGAGATGATGAATATAAATCAAAATTCTAAATTCGATAGAGTATGAGTGATGCAATAAAACACGAGTGTGGAATTGCGATGGTGCGGCTGTTGAAGCCGTTGGATTACTATCGTGAGCGATATGGGGATGAGTTGTGGGGGTTGAGTAAACTCTATTTGTTGATGGAAAAGCAGCACAACCGGGGACAGGAGGGATCCGGAATTGCAGTGGTAAAGCTGAATTCCTCTCCGGGTGAAGAGTATATTTTCCGGGAACGTGCCGTCGGGACAGGGGCCATTCAGGAGGTGTTTTCTACGATTCATACAAGCATTCGTGAGTTTCGCCGCGATAACCCGGATTTGCCGGCTGATCGTTGGCCATTTGCGGGAGAGGCATATATGGGGCATTTACGCTACAGTACTACCGGACGTTCGGGTATATCCTATGTTCATCCCTTTTTACGCCGGAACAACTGGAAAAGCCGGAATTTATCGTTGGCGGGTAATTTCAACCTGACGAATGTGGATGAGGTGTTGGCACATCTGGTATCTATGGGGCAACATCCCCGCCATAATGCCGATACGTTTATCATTTTGGAACAATTGGGCGCATTGCTGGACGAGGAAGTGGAAGGGCTTTACCGGCATTATAAGGCTGAAGGGTTGAGAGGAGAGGCATTGAATGAAGCGATTGAAGAACATATCGATATCGATAAGATATTGCAGGAGGCGTCTTCACTGTGGGATGGAGGGTATGTAATTGCCGGTTTGACCGGTTGCGGGGATATGTTTGCTTTCCGCGATCCCTGGGGTATCCGCCCGGCGTATTACTATTTGAGTGACGAAGTTGTCGCCGTTGCTTCGGAACGTCCTGTCATCCAGACGGTTTTCAATATTCCGACTGCTGAAGTGAATGAGTTGTTACCCGGCCGGGGGGTGGTGGTCAGACGGGATGGGCCGGTGGAGTTGCGGCAAATATCCGAATCCCGGACCGTACGGCCCTGTTCGTTTGAACGGATCTATTTCTCGCGGGGGAGCGATTGCGACATTTACCGTGAACGTAAAGAACTGGGAAGGCTGTTGACGGAAGCAATTCTGGAAAGGGTGGATTACGATCTGGACCATACGATCTTCTCCTATATCCCGAATACGGCGGAGGTTGCCTATTACGGCATGATGTACGGGGTCGAAGAGTATCTGAATCGCCGTAAGAGCGAGATGATCTGCTCCCTGAAAGAGCCGCTCGATTCCGGGCAAGTCCGGGAAATCCTTTCCAGGCAGGTGCGGACGGAGAAGCTGGCAATCAAAGATATAAAATTACGTACATTTATTGCAGAGGGAAATAGCCGTAATGACTTGGCTGCCCATGTCTATGATACAACGTATGGCACTGTACGCGAGGGTGTCGATTCGATTGTCGTGATCGATGACAGTATCGTACGGGGAACCACCTTGCGCCAAAGCATCATCAATATCCTGTCCCGCCAGAAACCGAAAAAGGTGGTGATTGTCTCTTCCTCTCCACAGATCCGCTATCCCGATTGCTACGGCATCGATATGTCGCGGATGGGAGAGTTTATCGCATTTCATGCGGCAATTGTGTTACTCAGGGAACGGGGAATGGAACAGGTGATTGATGAGGTATATAAAAAGTGCAAGGCTCAGGAAAATCTACCCAAAGAGCAAATTGTCAACTATGTAAAAGAGATATATGCTCCGTTCGGCTACCGGGAGATCTCGGATAAGATTGCCTGGCTGGTCACTCCGGAAGGATGTCCGTCGGAAATTGAAGTGGTATATCAGACGGTAGAGAATTTGCATCGGGCATGTCCGGAACATACAGGCGATTGGTATTTTTCCGGCGATTATCCTACACCGGGCGGTAATCGTATGGTGAATAGTGCTTTTATCAATTGGTACGAAGAGAGAGGAAAGAGACAAGCAGGTTTGAATAACTGAAATATTTATATAAATGTTGGAGCAGTTAAAAACATGGATGCTTCCGTCGGCTATGCTGTTTGGTGCATTTTTCTATAATTTTTTCGAGGGGCTCTCTTTTTTGATTCCTTATCTGATCGTGATGATGCTGTTTATCACCTATTGTAAGCTTTCATTACGGGAACTGAAAATCACCCGTCTTCATCTCTGGATTTTGATGATCCAGCTTTTTGGGAGTATGTTGGCGTATGGGCTGCTTCGCCTGTATGATCCGGTAGTTGCCGAAGGAGTTTTAGTTTGTATTCTGGTGCCTACGGCCACATCGGCTTCTGTGATCACCGGAATGTTGGGCGGCAGTGTGGCCAGTATGGCTACGACCAGCCTGCTTGGCGGTCTGATAACGGCTTTTTCGGCTCCTGTTATCTTTTCATTGATCGGTGGTTCCGGAGATCTCTCTTTTATCAATACATTTCTTTATATATGTATTCAGGTAATGCCTTTATTGATTCTTCCTTTTGTCGGCGCATTATTATTGGAAAGATTATTCCCTGCTGTTCATCGTAGCCTCCGGAAACTGCAAATTTTATCGTTTTATCTATGGGTTTTCGCTTTGACGATTGTCAGCGGCAGGACTTGCGCTTTCATTTTTGCACAGAATAGTCCGGACTACCGGCAGGAGTGGACGATCGCTTTTGTTTCGCTGGCGGTATGCATTGCACAGTTCCTACTGGGTAGGCGGATCGGGCGCCGCTACGACGATCCCGTTGCAGGCGGGCAATCGCTCGGGCAGAAGAATACCGTTTTAGCTATCTGGATGGCTCAAAATTACCTGAGTCCGCTGGCGTCGCTTGCTCCGGCTGCTTATGTGTTATGGCAAAACAGCATCAATTCCTGGCAACTTTGGCGAAAAAACAGAAAGCATAACAGCACACCTGAACATTGCTGAGTGACGACAGAAAATCAAGGCGGCAAAGTAAATTACATCTTACCCTTTATAACCTGCGCCAGTTCTCGGGCTGCCGATTCCGGATCAGGGGAGGAGATGATGGCCGAAACCACTGCAATTCCGGTCGCTCCGGCCTCTATGACGGAAGGGATGTTATGCGTTTTCAGGTTACCTATTGCAAATACCTGATGTTTGGAAACCGATTGGATCCACCGTATTCCTTCCACTCCCCATTCGGTGACGGTATTCGTTTTAGTCGGGGTGGCAAATACCGGGCTGGCGGCAATATAAGCCAACTCGAACTCGTTTGCTTCAAGTGCCTGTTCGCGGGATTCTACTGATAAGCCGATCAGTTTTCCGGCGGGGAGAAGTTGTTTGACTAGCGTGTACGGCATATCGCTCTGGCCGATATGCACACCATCGGCATCACTGGCCAGGGCTACATCGATCCTGTCATTGATTATCAGCGGTATCCGGTATGGAGCCAGAATTCGCTTTAGCCGGATCGCCCGCTCTATAAAATCGCGGGTAGCGGATCTCTTTTCCCTGAGCTGTACCATCGTCACTCCCCCTTTTACCGCTGCCTCTACCGTTTGGTAAAGATCTTTGCCTAGTAATAGCTCTTCGTCGGTAACTAAGTATAAATGTCGCATATATCGGGTCTATTCGGAGATATGGATATGAGAGTAGAATTGTTCATGCGTAAGGTTATACATCACATCGTATAGATGCAGTTGCAAGGTGCCGGGGCCCTGGCACATACCGGAGGCAACCTCTCCGCAAACACCGATAAAAGCGGTAGCGCTTACTCCGGCCTCGAACGGATCTGTGGTAACAGCGGCAAAAGCACCTAGCAGGGCGGAAGAGGTGCAACCCAGACCGGTTACTTTTTCCATCAGCGGCGAGCCGTTATGCAGATAAACTACACGGTCGTCCTGTACGACAAGGTCTGTGTGCCCGCTGACACATACGACGCATTGTTGGTCGCGGCTCAATGTTTGTGCCGCGGAGAGGCTGTCGAGCGACGATTCGCTGCTGTCCACCCCTTTAGAATGCGCCGATAGGCCGGCAAGCGTCATAATTTCGGAAGCATTACCCCGGATAAACTGGGGTCTGCCCGCTGACAAAAGCGTTTGTAGCGTGCGGATCCGGTAGCTGGTGGCTCCTACACCTACCGGATCGATGACTACCGGGCGTTTTATACTGTTTGCTTTTCTTATTGCTTTTTCCATGGCTTCGATCGTAAAACGATCCAACGTCCCTATGTTGATCACAACGGCTCCGCAGATCGTAACCATTTCGTCGATCTCTTCCGGAGCATGAGCCATGATTGGGGAGGCGCCCGCTGCCAGCAGGGCGTTGGCCGTATTATTCATCACAACGCTATTCGTAATGTTGTGTACCAGCGGTGTATTCTCTTTCACCAACCGGATATTCTTCCATATTTTATCAATCATATTTTATTCGTCTCCCGTCGGTTCGATTGTATAGGTTTCAGACATCAGCATCACCGTCTTTTTTGGAGCCCTTGGCCGGTGCATGACGCCTTTTGAAATGGTTATCCCCTGGTTCGGAAGCAATTCGATTGTCTGGTCTTCCAGATCGATCAACAGCTGCCCTTCGAGAACAAAGAAAAATTCATCGTCGTTGGTATGTTTATGCCAATGGTATTCCCCCTCGACAATACCAAGGCGGATCACGCTGTCGTTGACTTTGGTAAGAGTTTCGTTAAACCATTTGTCCTTACAGGCTTTCACCTCCTCGTTTACATCTATTTTTTGTTGATGATCGAACTTGACATCAAGTTTTGTTACGTATGTAAATTGTTTTTTCATTTCTTTGTTTTATAAGGATTATTTTATTTTTACATTGATTACCATGGGATCGCAGCAAGAATTTGAAATGAAGTGATTCCAGGCAGCCTTGGCAATTTCTGCGATGATTTTTTCGTTTGTTTCATCCTCCTCTTTTGTGTTTGCAATGAAAACAACGATGGTAAAGTGTTGCCCGTTGGGAAGAAGGACAATGCCTATATCATTACAGGCAGAGGTTAGTGTTCCTTGTTTGGGTCCGGAGCCTGTTTTATGTCCGACGATCGTGCTTTTGGGCAACATACCCTTGATTCTCCGGGGACCGGTAGTGGTGGAGACCATCGTATTCCATAGAAAAGAATGGTTTGCACCGGAAAGAAGTTCCTTTTGGTAGAATTTTTCCAGTAACCGGGCAGTAGCTAATGGAGTACTCCAATTGCTGTATTGCGTATCCCAATCTTTGTGCATAGCCTCTTCAGTCGCTGCGATATTGATAGCTCCGGCACCTGTGGCACGGATATACCGGTTAACCTCTTCTACACCTCCGGCAAGCCTGAACAGGATATCGCATCCGTTGTTGTCGCTTTCCGCCACCGTGTAGGTGAGGATCTCTTTTAACGGAATATCGATATCTCCGTCAGGGTATTTTTCTCTTAAAGGGCTGTAGGTGTCGGGTAATAATTCATCTTTGCCGACATGAATCTTCTGGTCCAAAGAGAGGAGTCCACCGTCGATCCGGTTCAAAACAGCTAAAGCCAGATGGAATTTATATGTGCTTTGCATCGGGTAGTGATGGTTCCCGTTTAGGACAACCGTGTCCTGTCCTTTTACAATGGCCACCCCGACGGTGGCTTTTATTGGCTCGATAATCCGTTCGATTTGTTGTCGCAAAGCGTTTATCTGACCTAAACAAGTGTTTCCGGCCAATATAAGAGCAATAATAACTCCGATCGCTTTCGGTTTGAGAATTCTCGGCATAGTTCTGTTTTTGAATAATATAGATGTTTTCGTTTTCTCTACAGAGCGCTTTCAAAATTTTTGTTTCCGGTAATATTGAAAACAGGGAAACAATTATAGTGAAAAATTTTATTTATTTGTATGCCGGAAAACGTAAAAGGATACAAATAAACTGAAGTATATTTCTCAATGAAAGTGATTATTCGAAAACAAACAGATCTGGTTGCAGGCCGCTGGAACGGGAGGACGACAACCGAACTTGCTATTTACCCCGAAACGGCGAGTTATAAAGAACGGGATTTTATCTGGCGTGTAAGTACGGCAACTGTTGAACAGGAGGAGAGCGATTTTACGAAACTGGTTGGTTTTCGACGGATCATACTATCGCTTCAAGGCGATCTGAGCTTATATCATCATTTGGAAGCCACAAACAAAGCAATTTATTTGAAACCGTATGAGCCGTATGCGTTCGATGGGGCCTGGGATACGACCTCCAAAGGGAAAGTAGTGGATTTCAATCTGATGTTGTCCGGAAAAGCCGACGGGACTGTTCGTACTCTGGGCGATTCAGAGAACCAAACAATCATAGAAATGACAACCCCGAAAGGGAAACGGGAACATTTTGTCGGGTTTTATACCTGGAAAACACCTCAGAAGATACATATATCGGGCCGGGAACTTGAAAAAGAGATCGATATGCGGGAGAAGGAGTTTCTCCTGATACAGGCTTTCGCCGGAGAGTGTGCGACGCTCCGGATAGATCCGGTGGCTGACCGGAACGGATGTGTGATTATGGTTGAGGTCTTTATCGATAACCTTTAATGATTCCAGGATAAATACAAACGATTTTTAAACTAAAACAACTTGTTTTACGTTATTGTTTATAAAAGGATGGACTCTGTTCTGTAATTGGAAAACGGCTAGATAATATTCATAATTCAATCTTTCATTCATATAAAAATAGGAATGAAAATGAAAGAATGGATGTGTATATTGTTTATTTTGCCTGCCCTTAATACTGTTACGACCCCGGAGCAGACGGCAACGATAGGGAGTAAGGTGAATCAGGTAGAGGTACGTGATAGTAAAAACCGACCGGTTAGGCTACCTTATTTTGGTGAAAAACATCTTTTGATTTTCTATCCGGATCCGGATCATGCTTCACAAAATCAGGAGTTTACCGATTATCTGGAAGAACATCAAATTGATAGCGAGCATATTTATGCATTCGGGATTGCAAATCTGAAAGATGCCCCGTTTATGCCCGACAAGGTTATCCGCTATGCCATAAGAAATAAGGAGAGAAAAACAGGAGCGAAAATTTACACCGATCCGGATCATATTCTCCGCGATGCATGGGGGCTCGGAGATGTAAATAATTTATTTACCATTATATTTATTACCCGGAAAAAAGAGATTGCTTTTCTGAAAAAAGGTAAGATGACGGAAGATGATATTAAGGAGTTCTATCAAGTGATCGAGAGATATAAATAATACGTCTTGCGGTAGGGACAGAGGGATGGGACGGGAGTTAATAATCTGAATAACCATGTTTATCGTGAAATACGGAATAGGTACGATTGTTTGTTCTTTGGTGTTGTTAGTTTTAGGAACGGGAAGGGGTTCGGGAGGTGTGTCCGGAAGTGAAAAATATGGCCGGGACACAATGGTTGGTTATGCTGTTTCTGCGGACTCTGCCAGTAATAAGGGGATTTTCAGAAAGATCGAAAATTATTTTGAGGACTCGAATGAAGATAAGACCTTCACGAAAAGGTTTGATTTCAGCGTTATCGGAGGACCTCACTACTCGTCCGACGTTAAGGTAGGATTGGGGATGGTTGCGGCCGGCTTATACCGGGTCGACCGGACTGATTCGATTACACCGCCTTCGAATGTTTCGCTGTACGGCGATATTACCACATCCGGCTTTTATCTTGTCGGTATCCGGGGAAATACATTCTTTGAACATGCGAAATATCGCATAGACTACCGTCTCTATTTCTACTCGTTTCCGAGTAAATTCTGGGGAATAGGTTATGGAATAGCGAGTAATAACGATAATGAAAGCGAGTATAAGCGATTGCAGACATCCGTAAAAATCGATTTGATGTATGAACTTGGAAACAGATTGTACGTAGGAGTAAATGGCCATTTCAATTACACGCTGGGTAAAGATTTTGACCGGCCGGATTATCTGAACGGACAAAAGAACTCTTATACCGATATCGGAGCCGGTCTGCTTATGATGTATGACTCGAGGGATTATATCACGGAGCCTCATAAAGGATGTTTTTTCAAGATGGAGGATATCTATTATCCGGACTTCATGGGAAATGAATCCAATTTTAACTCGATGGAGTTGACGCTCGATTATTACCATCGGTTATGGAAAGGGGCTATTATGGCTTATGACCTGCATGGCAAATACCTGAGTGGCGGAGATGTGCCGTGGACGATGTTGGCGCTTATGGGCGGTTCGTTCCGTATGAGGGGGTATTACGAAGGGCGTTACAGGGACAACGGACTGGTTGAAGTCCAGGCGGAGTTACGCCAAAAGGTGTGGCGTAGGATAGGTTGTACAGTATGGGGTGGCGCCGGGAATATTTTTCATACTTTTTCCGGTTTCGATTTTTCGGAGACACTGCCTAATGCCGGCGTGGGACTCCGCTGGGAGTTTAAAAGCAGGGTGAATGTCAGATTGGATTATGGTATCGGCAAAGGGGAAACAGGATTTATATTTAATATCAATGAAGCGTTTTAAGGATATAGTTACGGGATTTGTGAATTCACCGGGAAGTATGGTGGTATTATTTGTGAGCATACTGCTTGTTCCTAATGCGGTACTGGCTGTCACTGAGCCTTACCGGTTTACTACGATTGCCGCATTATTCCTTATTCCGGCGGGTTTTTACCTGTTTTGGCTGGTGACGATCAAACGTACCGGTATTATGATGTTATGCCTGCTACCGTTTATCGTACTTGCTGCTTTTCAGTTGGTAATCAGCTATCTGTTCGGAAATTCGATCATCGCAGCGGATATGTTTACCAACCTGTTTACGACAAGCGCGTCGGAAGCCGGTGAACTGTTGGGTACGATCTATCCGTCGATTATTCTGGTGTGCGTACTTTACATACCGTTATTGGCCGTCGCCTGTTATTATATCATCAGGGGGATACGGATGGCAGCCTTTCAACAGCGGCGATTGGCTTTGACCGGTTTACTGTTTCTGATAGCCGGAGGGATGATGGCCGGCATATCGAAATACCGGAATTCCCGGTTCGGAATTAAATATCATATTTTTCCGGTTAATGTGTGCTATAATATAAAACTCTCCGTCGAGCGATGGGAGCGTAGTATGGACTACCGGAATACTTCCGGGAATTTTTGTTTCAATGCTGCAAAACAGTGGGATACAGGCAGGAGAGAGGTGTATGTGATGGTGATTGGGGAGGCGTCGCGGGCCTGTTCGTGGAGCCTGTATGGGTATGGCAGGGAGACCAACCCGAAGTTGTCCGGGATAAAAAACCTTGTTCTTTTCAAGGATATGCTCACTCAAAGTAATACGACCCATAAGAGCGTTCCTATCCTGCTGTCGTCTGTCGGAGCGGAACGTATTGATAGCATATATAAAGTGAAAGGTCTGCCTGCGTTGTTCTCGGAGGCCGGTTTCCGTACGGTCTTTATTTCAAACCAACCTGCCAACCATTCGCTGATCGATTTTTTTGCCGGTCAGGCCGATACGGTGATCGATATCACATCACATGATAAATTATTAAATGCCGGCCACCATCACGACGGAGAAGTTGTGCCGCATGTCGGACGAATGGTGGCGGCAACGGAAGATAATCTGTTTATTATTATTCATACCTACGGCTCCCATGCCCGCTACACCAAGCGTTACCCGCCTTCGTCCGCCCGCTTTGTTCCGGATGAGATCACTTCAATCAATAAAAAATCACGGGATAGGATAGTAAATGCATACGACAATAGCATCCTTTATACGGATATGCTGCTGTCGGAGATTATATCCGTTCTTGACAGTGCAAAAATATGTTCCGCCATGTTTTATTGCTCCGACCATGGCGAGGATCTGCTGGATGATTCTCGGATGCGCTATTTGCATGCTTCGCCGACTGCAACGTATTACCAGCTGCATGTACCGGGTTTTATATGGTTCTCCGATAACTATATCGATCGCTTTCCGGCAAAATACGAAGCGGCGCTCGCCAATACGGAAGCCGCCGCCTCTACGGCATCGGTGTTCCATACATTGGGCGACTTGGCGTCAATCCGGTGCAGGTATATAATACCTTCTCACTCTCTGGTGAGCGACCGGTGGGTCGATACAAAGCGGATGTATCTGAACGATTATAATGTGGCGGTTCATTTTCTCGATACGGGACTTACGCCTTACGATATGGAGCTGTTGGACCGCCATTCGATAAAATACGATAAAGAGGATGTCCTCAAAATATGCTATTGATTCTTTATACCGGGAAATAAAAAGGTTTCCCGTTAATTTTCTGGATCAGGTCGCCACTGCTTGGCCATAGAGGCTTTACGGTTTGCGTTCTTTCCCACTCCCTGAAGGCGGCCCGGATTTCTTTTACTTTATTGGGATAGGTCTCTGCCAGATTGGTCGTCTCATTCGGGTCATTTGCAAGATCGAACAGAAATACCTTTTTATCTTTTTCGGACATATACAGTTTCCAGTTGCCAATCAGGCAAGCCTTTGCATATCCGTTCCGCCAGAACATCTCATAGTGGGGAGCTTCGGAGGTTTTCCCGTTCAGGTATGGGATCAGGTTTTTACTGTCGTATATTTTGTCTATCGGCATCGGAATATTTGCCGAAGCCAGGATTGTACTGAAAATATCCAGGGTAGAGATCGGATAGTCATATACCTGTCCTTTATTCAGAATGTGCTGCGGAAATTTAATATAAAAAGGAACCCTCAATCCTCCGTCGAAAAGGGTGCATTTGCCACCGAACAATGGTGCATTGTCCGTAGCTCTCGTATAAATAGCTCCTCCGTTGTCACTGGTAAAAATGATCAATGTATTGTCAAACAGACCATTTTGCTTTAATGTTTCGAATACCTTTCCGACGGCATCGTCCAACGCTTCGATCATCGCATAGTAAATCCTTCTGACCGGGTCGGGCTCGTTTATCCTGTTATAATAAGCTTTTGGAGCCTGGAACGGATCGTGCGGGGCATTGAATGCAAGCGTCAGGAAAAAAGGATTGTCTTTATTCTTCTCAATAAAATCGATCGCTTTATTTGCGAAGGAGAATGTCAGGTAACTGGTATCCATTACCTCTTTTAATCCCTCCCTTATCGCCGTGGGACCCGATCTCTTCTGCCATGCCGGTAATTCGGAGAAGGCCCAGGGGAGGCGTATGTTTACATATTTCGCGGTGTCTACCGGATCATCTACATACCTTGTTAAAGCCCCCGAAAAATAATAGCTGTAATCATATCCGTGTTCTTCCGGGCAATTTCCCAGATCGGAACAGACATTCCACTTCCCGATCAGGGCCGTGGTATAACCGGCAGCTTTTAAAATCTCGGCAATTGTAGTCTCGCTGTCCGGCAGGTCGGTTTTACGATTGGCCCTTCTCACAAAAATGTTGGGGCTGAAGTTTTTCAATCCTTCGGGCTTTTTTTTGAGCGGAGGGATATAATAGCTTTTATAGAACTTCATAAACTCTTTGGAATAGTGGTCGTAGGGCATAAATTCACAGCCGAACCGGTTCTGGCAACGACCGGTCAGAATGCCTACCCTTGAAGGGGCCGAGATCGGAGAAGAGGCATAAGCGTGGGTGAAACGTACCCCCCGTTCACCCAGATAATCGATATTCGGAGTACGGACAGATGGATGGCCGTAAGCTGCCAGATCGCTGTACCCTAAATCATCGACGACAATGAGTATGACATTGGGGGATTGTTGTGCAGATGCTCCTAAAGCAATCGGAGACAATAAAAACGGGATTATTCTTTTTTTCATTTCCTTTTATACTGTCTGTTTTTAAAAAACAAAGTTATGCTTTTTTGAGCTATGTCGATATATTTTCTATATCGAAAAAACATAACTTTGCCGTATACAAAAAAGGTCACAGACCTGGCTAAAGGGTCTGTGACCGGAGCTAACATCAATATATTAATCAATAAAAAATGGAAAAGTTTCTTTTGTCAAAAGTAATGTTTTGGATAGTGTACGGGAATCCCTATTAGTAGTTAAAATCTTTTTCCCCGGTACCTATTTATTGGGAGTTATGCATTTGTCTCCTGTTTATTGTTTCTGAGCTCTTGCTATAAAGAGGTTTTAAGAAATAAAAGTGGGGTAAATAGTAGGAAGTGTAGCATGATATGACTAAATTCGCAAAATTTTTTTATTTCGTAAATAGAATCGTATGGCAATTTACTTAAACGATGTATCAAGGACTTTTGGCGAATATTTACTTATTCCGGGACTAACCACACAACAATGCGTTCCTGCAAATGTTGTATTGAAAACACCGCTGGTGAAATATAAGAAAGGCGAGGAGTCGGCTATTCAGCTTAATATTCCTTTTGTTTCGGCCATTATGCAGTCGGTTTCCGATTCTAAATTAGCCATAGAGCTTGCACGGAATGGCGGATTGTCGTTTATTTTCGGTTCACAGTCAGTTGAAGCCCAGGCCGAAATGGTGCGGAAGGTAAAAAAATTTAAAGCCGGATTTGTAGTGAGCGATTCGAACCTTACGCCGGAGCATACGCTGGCTGACGTACTTGCTTTGGTGAAGAAAACCGGACACACAACGATGGGAATCACCGAAGACGGAACACCTAACGGAAAGTTATTGGGGTTGGTTACCAGTCGTGATTACCGTGCAGAAAAAGATGATCCGACCAAAAAGATTGCGACCTTTATGACGCCCTTCTCAAGGTTGACGGTAGGAGAAGCCGGAATGACCCTTACCGAAGCAAACCAGGTTATCTGGGATCATAAACTGAATACGTTGCCGATCATCGATAAAGAGCAACGCCTGATGTATTTTGTATTCCGTAAGGACTACGATAGTCATCGCAATAATCCGAATGAATTGCTGGATATGAAAGATAAAAAGTTGCTGGTCGGAGCAGGGATAAATACCCGCGATTATCAACAGCGCGTACCCGCACTGGTAGATGCCGGGGTGGATGTATTATGCATCGATTCGTCGGATGGCTATTCGGAATGGCAGTCGGATACAATCCGTTGGATAAAGGATAAATATGCCGGCAAAGTGTTGGTAGGGGCCGGTAATGTGGTTGACGGAGAGGGTTTTATGTACCTTGTGGAAGCCGGCGCCGACTTTGTGAAGGTAGGTATCGGCGGCGGATCGATTTGTATCACCCGCGAGCAGAAAGGGATCGGGCGTGGTCAGGCTACCGCATTGATCGATGTCGTAGAGACCCGCAACAAATATTTTGAAAAAACCGGTATCTATGTTCCGATATGTAGCGACGGCGGACTGGTACATGATTACCACATGGTGCTGGCATTGGCCATGGGAGCCGATTTCCTGATGATGGGCCGTTATTTTGCCCGTTTCGATGAGTCGCCGACCAAAGTACTGAGGATTGGAAATAATTATGTAAAGGAATATTGGGGTGAAGGTTCAAACCGTGCCCAGAATTGGCAACGTTATGACATGGGCGGAACCGAAGCGTTGAAATTTGAAGAGGGTGTCGATAGCTACGTCCCGTATGCCGGAAAAATGAAAGACAACCTGAACATTACGCTGGGAAAAATCAAAGCGACCATGTGTAGCTGTGGTACGTTGACGATAAAAGAACTTCAGCAAAAAGCTAAAATCACACTAGTATCTTCCACCAGCATCGTGGAGGGAGGCGCCCACGACGTGATTCTGAAAGATCAGGGATGATAAAGGAGCCTGTAAACTAAACTGTGTCAGTAGCAATGATTTTTAGTTCTCTTTACTGACACAGTTTAGTTTACAGGCTCCAAGTAATCTTTTCTTAACCGCCTAACAAGAACCTCTTATATTATCGTATAATAATTTTATTTTCTGCTCGCTCAATCCTCCATACCTCAATCCAATTAAATCATTGGTACGATAACATGTTAACATTATTGTTTTTCCAACGGTGTGTTTAAATATACCTATTTATGGTTATTGCAGTAATGCAGGTTATTTTGTTACTTTGTTATTTTGTAATGTGGGGTAAAGAAGAGTTTGTCAAAGGATATGATCCGAAAGTACCATATGACTATTAAAATGATATATATAAGATACTCATGAATATTGGGATTCGCCAAAAAATAATAAAAAATCATTTTCAACTATTTTACGTATGAAATATAATATGACAGATCGGATGAGCGATCTTATTTGTGATAATTACTCATTGCTTTTGGTAATGAGTCGTTTCGGGTTGTCGTTAGGATTTGGAGAGAAGAGTGTCCGGGAGGTGTGCGAACAGCAGCAGGTGGATGTGAACACTTTTTTGGCGGTGGCGAACTTTTCATCGGAAGATCATTATTCGTATGAAACTCATTCATATAACTTGTCGTTGGCTTCTTTGTTGAGTTATCTGCAAAACGCCCACGCTTATTTTCTGGATTTTTGCTTTCCGGCGATGCGTAGTAAATTGATCGAGGCGTTTGATTGTCCGGAAGATAAAGTAGCGTCGCTGATTATGCGGTTTTATGATGAGTATGTGAATGAGGTGCGTAAACATATGGAGTACGAAGATAAAGTGGTATTCGCTTATGTGTTTTCGCTGTTGAAAGGAGAGCATCCGGCAAGCTATAATATCGGTATCTTTAAGAAAAAGCACGATCAGATTGATTCGAAGTTGAAGGAGTTTAAAAATATTATCATAAAATACTATCCGGTAGGAGCGAACAAGAACCTGTTGAACAGCGTTTTGTTTGATATTTATTCCTGTGAAGAGGATTTGGCATTGCATTGCAGGGTAGAGGATGTGCTGTTTGTACCAGCTGTTTTAGAACTTGAACGGAAATGAACAGAGAAAACCTGAAAATAGCAATAGCCGACTCGTCGATGATTATCCGGAGCGGTATATCGGTTACGCTAAAGCGTGTACCGGGATTTAAAATCCAACCGGTAGAGATCGCTGCAATAGATATGCTATATGATTATGTCCGGATGCATAAGCCTGATATATTGATTGTTAATCCGGTATTTCTGGGATATTTCGATATATTGAAGTTTAAAACGGATACGGGATGTGTGCATATGAAATGTATTGCTTTGATCTGTTCGGTCATGGATCATACATTGTGGAAAAATTATGATGGTTCCATCACTTTATATGATGGACCGGATCAATTGAGGGATATGCTGAACCGTTTATCAGCCGGATCTCCGGGCGAATCGGCCGCGGCATCCGATACGTTGAGTAACCGGGAAAAGGAGATTATCGTGTGTGTGGTAAAGGGAATGACTAATAAAGAGATTGCCGAAGCCCTTTTTCTCTCTACACATACTGTGATTACCCATCGTCGTAATATTACCAGAAAATTGCAGATACATAGCTCTTCCGGCCTGACAATTTATGCCATTGTGAATAAGCTGGTCGAGCTTAATGATATAAAATAAATTCTAATTAATAATGAATAATGGAAAACAGGCGAAAAGAGAGAGGGGCAGGGTACAAGAAGAAAATCCCTGTCGCTTGCTACCTGCCTCCTGCCCCCATATCGCACCGGTTTTGATTGGGTGGTATCGCGAAAATGGACGGGAGTTGCCGTGGCGGAAAACGACCGACCCTTACCGGATATGGATCTCGGAGGTTATATTACAACAGACAAGAGTGGTGCAAGGATTGGACTATTTCAACCGATTTATAGAACGGTTTCCTGATGTACGGAGTTTAGCGGAGGCCAATCAGGATGAGGTGTTGAAATATTGGCAGGGGTTGGGGTATTACAGTAGGGCACGCAATTTACATGCGGCGGCGCGTGATGTGATCGATCGTTTCGGCGGCCGGTTTCCGGAGAACTATCAGGAGTTACTTTCATTGAAGGGGGTGGGAGAGTATACGGCGGCGGCGATTTGTTCACTTGCTTGGAAGCAGCCTTATGCGGTAGTGGATGGAAATGTCTACCGGGTGTTGTCCCGCCTGTTTGGTATCGAGATATCTCCGGACAGTGGAAAGGCGAAACGCTATTTTGCCGGATTGGCGCAAGAGCTGCTGGACCGGAAATATCCGGATATATATAATCAGGCGATTATGGATTTCGGAGCTATCCAATGTCTGCCGAAAGCGCCGCTTTGCGGTATATGTCCGTTACAGGATAAATGTAAGGCCTATGATATCGGAGCGGTTGACAGGTTACCGGTGAAAAAAGAGAAAAAAACAACCCGGCCACGCTATTTTAATTACCTGCATATCCGTTCTAAAGGGAATACGGTATTGGTACAGCGTACGGCAAAAGATATCTGGCAGAACCTGTATGAGTTTCCGATGATTGAAACTTCCGAGGCGGTGGATTTTTTTATTTTACAACAGAGCGATATTTACCGGGAATTTCTCTGTGGGGCGGCCGGGATTCGTGTAAAGCGGACGGTAGAGATGCCAAAGCATATACTTTCCCACCAGACAATTTATGCCCGGTTTTATGAGCTGGAAACCGGAGTACTTCCGTTGGGTGTGCCGGGCACGACGATAAAAGAGTCGGATATCGGTGAATATGCGATTTCAAGATTAACCGAACTATATTTGGAACGATAAAAAAAGTTGGTTTTTAAAACCAACTTTTTTTATCGTAAAAGAGTGTTTTAATTCAACTCTTTGATGATTTTTTCCACGTCACCCGGTACGACCCGGCCGTATACTCTTTCGCCGATCAATACTACGGGAGCCAGTCCGCATGCGCCGACGCAGCGGAGGCTTGTGAGAGAATATTTGCCATCGGCGCTGGTTTCGCCTACATTGATTTTCAATACACGCTTGAATTCATCCAGTACCTTTTCCGCTCCGCGTACATAACAGGCGGTACCCATACATATTGAAATCGGATGTTCGCCTTTCGGAACCATGGTAAAGAAGGAGTAGAATGTAACCACTCCATAGACTTTTGAAACATGGATATTCAGCTGTTTTGCAACAATCTGCTGCACTTCTGCGGGTAGGTAACCGAAAATACCCTGCGCTTTGTGCAGGACGTTAATCAATTCACCCGGCTTGTTCCCATGTGCCTGGCAAACGCTGATTAATTCGTCTACCTTTTGTGAGGATAATTTTATATCAGACATAATTTGGTTAACTTCTATAGATTAATCATTTGATTTGTTAAAGTAATGGGTGTGCAACAGATGGTGCGCTTTTTCGCTCATCGGTTTACCCAGAAAATCTTCGTACAGTTTTTGAATGTACGGATTTTCATGTGATTTCCGTTTGGCTTTACCGCAGTCCTCATTATACAACACCTGTGTACGGGCTTTTAACCGAGTTGAATCGCCATGGTGCAACGGTTGACCACCACCGCCGATACATCCGCCGGGGCAAGCCATGATTTCGATCGCATGATACATTGATTTGCCGTCGCGGATCTCTTCCAACATTTTCCGTGCGTTACCCAATCCGTGCGCAATACCGATCTTTAACTCCAGCCCGTTCAGGTTGACGGTTGCATTCTTAATGCCTTCCAATCCTCTGACATCTTTGAAGTCAACGTTATCAAGCTGTTTGCCTGTATATAACTCATAAGCGGTACGCAGGGCTGCTTCCATGACTCCTCCGGTAGCCCCGAAGATTACTCCGGCTCCGGTGGATTCACCCATCGGTGCGTCAAAATCTTCGTCTGGTAACTGGGTGAAGTCGATGTTTGCCCGTTTGATCAAGGCAGCCAGTTCGCGGGTCGATAAAGAGTAGTTTACATCGGGATCGCCGTTTGTTTTAAACTCATCCCGGGCACACTCATATTTTTTAGCCAGGCACGGCATGATCGATACGACAATCAGGTTTTCCCGCTTGATACCCATCATTTCGCTCCAATAGGTTTTGGCAATCGCCCCGAACATCTGTTGCGGAGAACGTGCTGTTGAAGGAATCTCGAGCATATCGGGGAACTGGTGTTCGAAGAAATTCACCCATGCAGGACAGCAGGAGGTGAGTATCGGTAACCGGACATTCTTATCTCCCTTGAGAAATTTACTCAACCGTCCCAGCAGTTCGCTACCCTCTTCCATAATGGTAAGGTCAGCGGCAAAGTCGGTATCGAATACTTTGGAAAAACCTAACTGGCGCAGGGCGGATACCATTTTTCCCGTTACGGAGGTACCGGCAGTCAAACCGAACTCTTCACCCAAAGCAGCACGTACTGCCGGAGCTGTTTGTACGATCACTGTTTTTTCCGGGTTGGCCAGGTCGTTAATCAACCGGTTTGTGTGATCTACTTCGGTCAGGGCGCCTACCGGGCAAACGGCAACACACTGTCCGCAATAGGTGCATTCAGAGTCTTTCAGGTCGTTTCCGAAAGCCGGAGATATGGAACATTCAAAACCCCTGTTTACAGCGGCCAATGCTCCTACTGTTTGTACTTCGTTACACATGCTTTCGCAGCGGCGGCAGAAGATACATTTGTTCATATCCCGGATAATGGACGGAGATGATTCCTTCTTTTGGGATGATTGAGCACCTTTAAAGGTGATCTCTCTGACATTCACTCTTTTTGCCAGGGATTGCAGGTCGCAGTTACCCGATTTCGCACAGGTCAAACATACGTTCGGATGGTCCGATAACATCAGTTCCACCACTGTCTTGCGGGCGTTCATCACCCTCAACGTACTTGTCTTCACAACCATTCCTTCTTCACAACGTGTGGCGCAAGCGGGAGCAAGGTTCCTTCGGCCTTCAATCTCCACTACACATACCCGGCAAGAGGCCGGTATGTTCTTAATGCACATGCCTTTCAAGTCCATGTGACATAGCGTCGGAATATCGATTCCGATGCTTTTGGCTGCATCCAATACGGTTGTTCCTTTCGAAACTTCCACCGGATGACGGTCTATCTGTAGTTTTATCTTTTGTTCCATTTTTATTTTCTTCTGAATCTATTGATTTTAAGTCCGTTGACTTTATTGTTTTGCTTACCTGATCGAGATCGCTTTGAATTTACATTTCTCAATACATGCACCGCATTTGATACATTTCTCCGCATGAATAAGGTGGGCTTCCTTACGTTCTCCTGTAATCGCGTCTACCGGACAATTACGGGCGCATAATGTACACCCTACGCATATTGCCGGGTCGATGTGGTAGGTGAGTAATGATTTACAACGGCCTGCCGGACATTTATGATCTTTAATGTGCGCCAAGTATTCGTCGTAGAAATTGCTGATCGTAGAAAGCACCGGGTTCGGAGAGGTTTGTCCCAAACCGCAAAGCGCCGTGTCCTTGATTACATTACTGAGGTTTTTCAGGTTGTCGAGGTCTTCCATCGTACCTTTTCCTTCGGTAATTTTGTCCAGGGTCTCATATAACCGTTTGTTACCGATACGGCACGGGGTACATTTTCCGCATGATTCTTCCACAATGAAATCGAGATAGAATTTGGCAACCGCTACCATACAGTCATCTTCATCCATAACGATCATACCTCCGGAACCCATCATCGAACCGGCAGCCAGCAGGTTGTCAAAATCGATCGGGATGTCCAGGTGTTTTTCCGTTAAACATCCGCCCGACGGACCTCCGGTCTGTACGGCTTTGAATTTCTTACCGTTTTTGATGCCGCCTCCGATTTCATAGATTACTTCCCGCAAGGTAGTTCCCATCGGAACTTCGATCAGTCCGACATTATTGATCTTACCTGCCAGAGCAAACACTTTTGTTCCTTTCGAACGCTCGGTTCCGATTTCACTGAACCATTTTGATCCTTTCGTGATGATTACCGGTACGTTGGCGAGAGTTTCTACGTTGTTCACGTTGGTCGGCTTGTTTAGATAACCGGATTCGGCCGGGAATGGAGGTTTCAGGGTAGGTTCTCCCCGGTGTCCTTCCATCGAGTGGATCAGTGCGGTTTCTTCACCGCAAACAAAAGCTCCGGCCCCGTATCTGATTTCGATGTCGAAGTCAAAACCGCTGCCGAGGATATCTTTTCCGAGCAGGCCATATTGCTCGGCCTGTTCGATCGCTATTTTTAATCTTTGAATAGCCAATGGGTACTCTGCACGGATATATACAAGTCCTTTAGAGGCTCCGATACTGTATCCGCAAATAGCCATCGCTTCGATAATGGAGTGAGGATCGCCTTCCATGATGGAACGGTCCATGAATGCTCCCGGATCGCCTTCGTCGGCGTTGCACACTACATATTTCTGGTCTGCCTGGTATTTGCTTGCGAATTCCCATTTCAATCCGGTAGGGAAACCGCCGCCGCCACGACCTCTGAGTCCGGAATCCTTGATCTCTTTGATCACTTCCTGCGGAGTCATGTCGTTCAGGCATTTTGCCAATGCTTCATAACCGTCGCGGGCAATATATTCTTCGATGTTTTCGGGATCGATAAAACCGCAGTTGCGTAAAGCTACCCGCAGCTGTTTTTTATAGAATCCCATGTGTTTTGAATCGCTTACCGTTTCTTTCTTTTTAGGGTCTTTATATAATAACCGTTCAACCCGGCGTCCTTTAACAATATGTTCGGCAATAATCTCCAGGGCGTCTTCGGGTTTAACCTGTACATAAAAGGTGTTATCCGGCAGAATTTTCACGATCGGTCCTTTTTCGCAGAAACCGAAACATCCGGTAGTTACCACTTGTACTTCGTTGTCCAGGTTGCGCTCCTTCAGGCTCTCTTCAAGTCTTTCCACAATCAGTTGACTGGAAGAAGCCCGGCAACCGGTACCTCCGCATACAAGAATATGCATTTTAAAATCCATACATTTAATTTTTTATTGATAATTTATGATGATAATTAGCCAAAAAATCAGATTGTTTCGTAATTAACGGGGATAATTCCTTCCACTAATTCGTTATGTTTGATGTATTTTTCTATAATCTCTTCCGCTTTTTCGATGTTAACCGAGCCGAATACGATCGGAGCAGCTCCCGGTTTGGTGATTTCTACCGTCGGTTCTGCAAAACAATATCCCATACAACCGGTTTGTGTAATCACCGCCGGGATGTTTTCTTTGTGCAGGGCTGTGATGAAATAATCCATCGTTTCCTTACTCCCGGATGCGATACCGCATGTGGCCATTGCTACTTTTATTTGAATCATATCTTCCGGATGCTCGCTTTTTTCGCGCAATTCAAGTTTTGATTGCACATTTTCTTTGATCTTTTTCAGATCGCTCAATGATTTTACTTTTTCCATTTTATTGATATTAGGTGACTCAAGAAATTTATTTCTATTTAATTATATCAAATCTTTTTCATTTTCGACGATCATCTCTTTCAGGGCTATCACAATCTCCGGATCGTGGATTGGAACGCCGTCCAGCATTTCATTTACTTCATCGGTATCGAAAATGTATTCTCCTTTTACTGTTTGGTATTTATATATAAAACGCACTTCCGGATTCGCCGAGACAAGCAATACAATGGTTTGCGGGACATTACCCATAGGGATCCGGTCGATATGGGAATGTTTAAATGTTGCTTTAACAACCGTACCTACATTTTTTTCCGATGTAATGGTAAAACTGCCTCCTGTCAATTCCGCATTTTGCTTTAGAAACGGTATCCCTAATCCTACTTTGCGGGTCGTACGACTGGTGAAATAAGGATCCGTTACCTTTTCCAAGCTTTCTTTGTCCATGCCTATTCCATTATCTTCGATTACAAGAGTAAGTAAATCCGTTGAAATATCTTCATACATTTCAATTCCAACCACCGTCGCACCTGCTTTTAATGAATTCTGGGCAATATCCATGATATGCATGGACAAATCTTTCATACTTGTCTTAAATTTTGAATTACGAGTTTTGAATTATGAATTTCACACTTCATTAAAATCTTTATTTTTATTCGCTCCAAGTTTAAAATTCAGAACTTTTGAGCTATATTATCTTTCATTTATAAACTATTCTACTCGAAAAACGTCATTTTTTTTACCAAGCTCTATGTAAGTTGAACCTTTACGGCGTAACAATAGCGCTTGATTTTGACGTTAATATTCTTTTTATCTCACTGAATGTCAGGTTGTTGATGTCGAGTATCGTGCATACCTTTCCAATGTCCTCCACGTAATGCGCATCAGAGGAACGAATATAGCAGTAATTTTTTAAATCGGCACGCTTTTTCGTAAAACTTTCTTTGTCGGTATGCGAACTTAATTCCAGGGCATCAACTTGCAGATTATCTGGCATAAAATAGAGCTGAGAGACGATGCTGAAGACCGGTTTGTCGATATGCGCCGGAATAAAGATACCGTTCAGCCGATGGACGGTTTGTTCCACTTCATGGATAGCTTGGTTAATGCCCGATATAAGTAGTTTCGGTTCTTCATAGAGGATATTGTCGTCCGTGTCGACTACGACCTGGTAGCCGAAACGATCGGGATTATTCGCAATATCCGGCAGATGGGCGTCCAGATAGGCCTGGAATTCCGCCAGCAGAAGATCGTTTTCAAAAAACGCCAGGCAATGAATCTCTTCCCGGGTGTTGATTTCAACGCCCGTTAGCACATATATCCCTTCTTTTCTGCCGTAATTCCTGACGATTGGCGCCTGCCGGGTGGAGTTGTGATCCGTGATCCCGACAATGTCCAGTCCTTTGGCTTTGGCTTCACGAATGATATTTACCGGACTCATCTCCAAGTCACCACAGGGAGAGAGTACGGTGTGCATATGCATATCTGCCTTATATTGCATCCTGAAGCATCCGGTATAATTTCCCCGTTGTATCGAACGTCTCTTCGGATGTTGAGAGAATCGGGATGTTTTCGGTCTCACTCTGTTCCAATGTATCGGCGTCCGGCTGAAAACCTTTGACCAGAATGATAGCGGCAACCTCTTTGAGAGAGGCGACAGCCATGACATTTTTGTGGGTTTGCAGGGTGACCCATATATCACCTTCTTTTGCATTTCCCATAACGTCGCTCAACAAATCCGAAGTGTAACCGCCTTTAATCTCCCGGTTTAAACCGTTGGCTCCCGAGCATACCTTTAATCCCATTTTTTCAATTAAATCCTTTACTTGCATGTCTTTGTTAGTTATAAATTATTAATTGCCAATTATTCATTATCTATTAAACCTCTCTTTTCCCCAGATTTTTTCCGATAGTTCCAGGGATTCTTTTGAAGTGAGCATTCCTTCGTTGCAGAGTATCTTCTGCAGGAATACACATTGGTTGAGTTTTGCTTTTTCGCGCACAACATCCTGAGCCAGCGTCAGGCAGGAGGGAGATCCGCAGCCTCCGCAATCGATGCCCGGTAGTATCTTCATGATGCGCTGTACCTTTTCCATCTTTTCCATCGCGATCTCCATGTCTTCGTCCAGCTTTTCGATGGAGTGGGGAAGTATCTCTTCGGTAATTTTGACGTTTGAACGGATAAAGTCCTTGTACAGATCGAGATCGGGTATATTCCGGGTCTGTTTTTGCTGGTATCTTTTCATCCTGTTATGCAACCTTTCGATGGTCAGGAACCGGTTATTTGTGGTCAGCACTCCGCTTGCGCAAGAGTGATCACAAGCTCTGAGTTCCAAAAAATCGATGTCCGATATTTCGTCGTTTTCGATTTTTTCAAGTATCTCAATGACGTTATGAATTTCGTCGATAGCCAGGCAGGTCCCGCTGAATTTGGAGGCCTCCCCGTTTGTAAGCGTCCAGTTTACACAACCGGAGGAGAGGTATGTCTGCTCGGGTACCGGGAGAATCTCTTTACCGTGGTGTTTTTTGGTTGCAAGCAAAATTTTATTATAAATGAAATCCATGTTAATGACTCCGTCTACCGAAGATTTTTCTTCACCAACCGGTGCTTTGATGGCGGCAATCTTTGCAGCGCATTGTGTGACATAAAAGATTCCGGTATCTTCGTCCGGAATACCCATATCGCGGCATTTTTTGCGTGCATAAATGGCTGCCAGGTCCATAGCCTGTTTTAGTTTGATGATATGGCCGACCAATGAAGGAAAGCGTACCTGTATCAACCGGACAATGGCCGGACAGAAGCTTGATATCAACGGTTTGCAGTACTGATGCTCGATCATGTATTCCTGCATCACCTGCGATAGTAATTGTACGGTTTGGTCTACTTCGAAGACATAGGTGAATCCCATCTCATGCAGCTCGTGAAAAATCTGCTCTTCGGTGATCTCTTCCGGAAATTGCCCGATGAGCACCGACGGTAATAGTGCAATCCGGTGATTGAATTTAAATATCTGATTGAAGTCGTCCTGTTCGACAAAGATGGCCCGGTTAGGGCATGATTTCAGGCACATGCCGCAATCGACACATGCTGTTTTGTCGATAGTGGCTTTTCCATCCCTGACTCTGATTGCCGCAGTGGGACATACGCTCATACAATGTACGCAACCTGTACAAAGCTCTTCGATCACGTTCAGTGCGTGGTAAAATGGTGCCTCATTATCCATGGTCAATAATTAATGAGAAGTTGAATGCTGAAACATGATTCGTTGCTCCATTATCCAATCTTCTCCTTTACTCTCTATTATAGAATTCAATATCTAGCCTACATGTCCTTATGCCTTGATTCTATCCAGGCCGGCGATCCGGGAACGGAAGTTATTTCAGGAATGTTGTCATCAAGACTTTCGTTCCGATATTTACTTTCGATTCTATTTTCAATTCGTCACAGTTCTTCCGTATATTCGGAAGCCCCATACCGGCCCCGAAGCCCATCTCCCGGACTGCCGGAGAAGCCGTAGAAAACCCTTCCTGCATAGCTAACTCAATATCCGGAATGCCGGGTCCTTTATCGTTGATCTCAATCTGAATAAACTCTTTTGTAATACATACCTGCATGATACCTTCATAAGCATGCGCTACTACGTTTACCTCCGCTTCATAAAGCGAAATGACAACCCTTTTAATCAATAACGGATCGACATTAAGTTGTTTTAATATTTTTTTCACTTCACTGGATGCACTTCCGGCTTTCGTAAAGTCGCCTCCTGTTATTTGAAATTTAAATTCCATTTTAACGGTTTTTAGGTCTGTTGATTTAGATTTTGGCAGATGTTGTTTGTAATGTTTTGTTTGGCCGTTATCCGTTCCGGAAGAGTTAAAACAGTGCTTCCACTCCGTTTTTGTACAGTTGTCCGCACACATTGAACATACTTTGACGGCATTGTATAAGGGCGATATTACTATCTTCGGCGAGCTCGACCATTTCGGGTGTCACTTTTTTATCCCGGACAAACAGGATAATATTGATGTCCGACATTTCGGCCGTCCGGATGACCTGTGGGTTTACTAGCCCGGTAATCAGGATCATAGCTGTCGTGTCGATGCGTAGCACATCACTCATCAAATCTGCGGCAAAGGCATGTTTCACCTCTTTGTGGAGATGCTGGCTCCCACAAATTACCTGTGCGTCAAATAACTGTACGATATTTTGTAATGTCATGATTTTGTTTTTTATCGTACGAATATAATCATTGCAATCATTTTAATAAAGAATAATCAAGTAAATAGTGTTATAAATGTAATTTTTCTTCTTTTGTTTCTTCTAGTTGTTTTTTTGGATATAAATAATTTTTTGCGTACCTGTTATTTTTATCATTTTTTGGTTTATCTTTAGCCTGTCAAAAATTGTGGTTATGCTGAACTATGAAATAGTTGCTTTTTATAAAGATTCTGAGTCGGAAGTTTCGGCACATGCGGAAAGGATAAGTACCTTATATAATTTGAGACTAAGGTATGAGCAGGTGTCGGAATCGGAAGTCGCACTAGACATTTTATTAAGTCCGGCAACAGTAATGTGCGTATTTAATCGGGTGACGTATAAGTTTCGGAAAATGATGAATTACGTCTACCAATTGAATAAACCTGTTATTATCGTTCATGAGAATGACTATCTTGAGGGATACAGCAACCTGAAGGTTCCGGTGGGGTATGCCTTGGAGAATAAAGAAAAAGTGGTGTGGGTGAACTTCTTTCAGAGGAATAACCCTAAGATACGTGTTGAATTGATCGTTCCTCGTGAAAAAGACGAGGATATCGCCTTTATGGTGGAAAATAATGTTGCTTTCATTGAAGAGGTTTTTCATAAATCATCAGTCAATTATATCCGGACTTTCGTACAGGGAAGTTTTGAAAAGTGCTTGAAGCATATATTTCAAACCAGGGATAATAGTATTATCTTTATCATGCGTCCTTTCAGGGTATTTTCATTTTATTATCCATATTCGATTCGTATGTTCAGAAAATATGCTCATACTCCGGTACTGATCATTCCGAGAAATGAGAAGCTTTATATCCCGTGCCATTAAGGAAGCAGGGAGGTAAGAAATAAGACTTAGAAATCAGGATATTGTGCATTAGCCATACTCGCTATTGTAACCTTAATACCTGGTTTCTAATTTTTTTTATATGCTTAATCCTACAGAGAGGGTAAAATTGGTAAACATGTCTTTGTTTTGCGTTTCATAGCCGGTCCGGAGTCCAACCCGTATCGGTACCGTTATTCGGAAAAGGTGCATGTCAGTGAAGACTTCGGCTCCATAAGAGTGATATTGTTGCTGTCCCCAGATGGATTTGGCATTTCCGGTGTCGAAAAAAACGCCGGCATCGATCCCTTTCAAAAATAATAAACCGGTGACGCGCTGATCCGGATAACAAACCGGAAAATAATAACTGAAATTTAATGTAGACATATCGTAGCCATATAGAGTGATACCTCTCGGGCTCCGGATTTTATTGCTATAATTCCGTTCATGAGTTGCCATGTGTTGATATCCGGCATAGGCATTCACAGAGTGGTTTTTGAATATTCCGGGGAAATAGAATTGTCCCACTCCCCACCATTGAGCCCCTAGCTTGATCTTTTCTAACGGTGTGTGGGAATATCCCCCACTTAATTTTTGTCCCCACCGGGGATAGAGTTCCTGAGTGGTCATTTGCCTTTGGTTACTGAAGCTTGCACCATATTCGATGATCTGGTAATGACGGGCAGGTATATTAAGCCGATAGTCTTCTTTTGCGACAGGTTCCAGATAGTATACATTGTTTTGTGAGGTGATCTTGTATATGTTTTTCGCCTTGCTGTCGTGTAAAGCCGCCACTTTGTAGCGGACATAAGGCTGGAAGCTCCGGCTGTAGTTTTTCCTGCTAAGGTTAAAAGGGAGGCTTACGGTGATATCGGCGGACGATAGACGGCTTTCATTCTGAGAGTAGATATTTTCCATCGTATCGGCTTGGATGTTTGTCGCCTTGGTAATAGATTGGTCATCGTATTTTCCGGTTTCGAGGTCCAGGTCGATGACCGGCCACCATCCTAGGTAACTGGCATTAAATATCCATGCGCCATGATTATAATTCGATTTCCAGACATAGCCTGCCGTAAAAGATAGGGTACTTAGTTTGTTTTGCGAATAAACCACCGCACCAAAATCCAGTTCCGGATTATTCAGGTCGAAGGATACAGGTCCCCAGCTATGAATATTAGGCAGATGGGTAAATTTGTTATATTTTTTTGTTTGGAATATGGAATCTGCTGCATATTTTGGTTGCCAGTTTTCTAATTTACGGAAAGTGTCGGCCAGATAAAAATGGTTCATTTCTATCGGCCGGGCCGGTAATTCACTGATCTTCGCTTTTCCCGGCTTATATCCGTCCGAAGTATAAAACGAAAAGTAGAGCGAATCGCCGGTTGCGTCAAGCGACGGAAAACGGATGCCGAAGGGGGCGTTCAAGATATTTTCGGTGCGGTTGTTTTTCAGGTTTTTCCGGTATAAAGAGTTGTTGCCGTTAAAGGCTGCCCGGAAGAACAGCAGGCTATCCGATTGTACCGGACAGTCTATCTCGGCGGTGACGGTTTCGTAGACTTTCTCCCTTTTCCCGCTTACCGGATCGATCGATTCAAGATGAATGCCGGCAGGCGTTTGTACGACAACATTGATTTTCCCGGCATAGTAGGATGGATGGATAAACAGTTCTTCATCTCCGGCTTTAAGCTTTGATATATCGTGTTTTAGACCGGAATCAAGTAGTATAATTGAAGCCTGGTTCCGGCGGTTGACCTCCACACAGCCCCATCCATTGACGGTAGCGAACGGAGCAAACCGGTTATATTGGCTTTTATGCCGTTTATAACGTTTTTGGTGCATGTCGTAACTACATAGTATCATTCTGCCGCCCAGTTGCCAACGGAGATCCGGTTTGTATTCCGCCCATACGATCATACTGTCCCGGACTGAGAATGTATAGTCGTAGAGGGTGCCGGTATTGGTCAGCAGGGTCTCTTGTTCACCCTGTAGCAGTACAAAGGCCCCTGTTTGGCGTATGCCTTGCTTATAGGCGATTACTCCTCCACCGGAAACAGGTACGGGGTGGTAGTAGTTGGCATAATATTTATTATGGGTGGGAATCGTATCGAATTGATCGTTTATCGCTTTTGCTTCTTTCATCCAAATTTGCTTCAGTTCGGCAAAGTTGTCCAGGTAGAGCATACGCTGTCCGTTTTTATGGGTATTTGCCTGTTTTACACTATCCGGATTGGAAAAAAGGTTGCGGAAAGAAGGAGTATTCCATAGGCTGTCTCTTTTTTCTTTCATTGTCAATGCAAGACTTTTGGAAAAAGGGATCAGACTGAACGGGCGTCGTCCTACTCGGTCGATTGCGTTGTCCCAGATCTCAGGACCATAATTGGCATACGAGTTGGACGTCATATAATAGCCTAGGACGTACCGGTTCGGTATATAATCCTTGAATGATCCCAATACTGCTTTCTGCATGATATAGAGCCTTTTCTCTACCAATTGGGCTTTCATTTCATTTAAGAATTCGGGAGAACGTCCCCGTCCGATGTTTCCGAGCGCTGTTTCGAAACAGACGGCGTCACCCTCCATAAACCACATCGGAAGATAAATTCCGACCATAGCGATCGGAAATATATCCCCGAAGATATGATAGAAGAACTCTGTCACTCCCTGATTCACTTTGTCTAGTTGTACGATATGGCGGTATTCGTGTACGCATAATTGTTCCAGCCAGTTATCCGTCGGCTCTTGCGGCGGCGTAGTATATAACTCGCTTTTCTTCGGCGCCCAACCTACATTGCCATTCGATATACCTCCGTCGGCATGTAAGATGATTGACATCTTTTTGGGCTTGTGCTTCAGGGTGTTGGTATGGTTATAGAGTTGATGATATATGTTGGCTACTTTTTGAGCATTCTTTTCAAAAAAATCAGGGTATATGATCTGAAAATCAGATGTATTAATCTGTTTCCACCGAAGGGTGGCCCGGTCTTGCCCGAAGTTGACAAATTGTGCGGATACGGTTAGTATGGTATATAATGAGAATACGGCAGATAGTATCGCTTTTTTCATTTGTATTATCAAGGATAAGGTCTGTAATAGGGCAAAGTTACAATTTATCCATGAATATCAGTAACATTTCGGGGGATTGATTATCTCCTGCAAATTTCTGCATAGCAGCAGGTACGGCATTTTTTTCCATCCATCGCCTGTTCGAAATTACAGTCAGTCGAATATAGCTCTTCCAGCAGTTTTATAAGATTGCTATGAAACTCCTCTTTGTATCTGTCAAAAGCAAGTACGAACTCTTTATTGCATTTCAACAGGTGGTTGTACTCTTTGTCGGACAATAGCTTAATGCTGTAGATGCCGGGAATCAGAGGAGTGTCCGGCTGACCGGCGGAGTAATAGTACATCAGGCAATAGAGCATTGTCTGGAAAGCGGCTTTGTTCCGGAGCCCGTTTTCCCGGTCGAACAGGGAGGAGATATCTTTGAATGAGGCAGTATCACTGCCGGTTTTATAGTCAATGATCCGGATACCGTTTTCCGTACGGTCGATCCGGTCGATGTATCCGCCGACAAATACTTGTTTCCGTCCCCGGTCCGTATTGATTTCTACTGGAACGGAAAATTTCTGTTCCATTGCAATGATCCGGAAAGGAGTATTCTTTTTGTCATATTTCAGCATCTCCCGGATATATTTTTTGATTACATCCAGGATCAGTTCATTACTTCCGCTGTCCATCAGTTGTGAAACCTGTAGGTTATAGAGCTTCAGGTATGAATTCCGGATGTGTTTGTCAATCGATGTGTCGTCCCGGATGATTTGGTCGATAGTGTTTTCAGTGACTTGCCCATCAGGAACAGTAGTATAGAGCGATTGGGCGCATTCGTGGAAAATCGTTCCCAACAGCCGGTGATCCAATTCTTCGGATATCTCTTCCTTTTCTTCAATCCGGGCGATATACCTGAAGTAGAATTTCAACGGGCATTCCAGATAAATATTTAATGCCGACGGGGAGAGGGTCTGCTGTTGCGATTCGCACCATGTGTCGAGTATCTGGAGGATTTCGTCGTTTTTGGCTATCCGGATCGATTTATTATCCTGTATCGAAATCAGGTTTTGAAAGTTCCGCTCCCGGATAGGAAGCCCCGATTCGTATTTGATTTGGTACAGAAAGCGGCTCATCTCTCCGCTGTTTATCCCTTTGGTGGTCGCAGAATAGAGTATTTTGACGCTTTTAGCCCGTTGCAACAGGCGGTAAAAGTAGTAAGCGAACAGTGCGTCCTGATGCTCCGGTACCGGAAGCGCAAATCCGGACCTTAGGTTATAAGGGATAAAGGAAGATGTGATACTACTTTTAGGCAGAATACCTTCATTAGCCGACAGGATGATCAAATTCTTGAAATCCAGCATACGGGTCTCCATCAACCCCATCAGTTGCAACCCTTCCAGCGGTTCCCCCGAAAAAGGGATGGAGATTGTATTGATAATCCGGTTAATGATCTGGACATAGAATTTGTTTTCGGGAACGATACCTTCTTCTTTAAATATGTTATACAGGATCTGGATTTGGGTATAGATTGAAAAAATCATCTCTTTTTCTATCGGATGCCGGAGTTCGTCGTCAGGGTTGAATGAACGAATAAACCGTTCCAGGATATTCAGCAGAAATATCGGAAACTCCTCCTCCCCGGAAGAAAAAATTGCCCGCGTGATTTCATTGAAATGCAGGTGTTTTTCCGCAATATAGATGATGTTCTTTTGGTTGATGTAGCCGGAAATCCGACTGATGTCGTCCGGGCAGTGCTCTTTGATCAATTTGTGGTTCAATAGCGCTATTACCGGTTTATAGTAATAATAGGTTCCTCCTTTCTCTTTTTTTGCATAGCTTTTCAGGTCGCCCAGCATACTGATCAAGGCGGCTACCGGTGTGTTCTGGGCGGGATATCCCATCGTAATGTTGATTTTCCGGACATGGCTTGGAATGGAGTGTATGACTGGAGCTAACATTCTTTCGTCGCATAGTACAATAGCCGTGTCATGGTTTTCTTGTCGGATAAGTTCCTCGGTGAGGGTCGGAATCAGTTTGGCTTGCCCCACTCCGGAAGGCACCGAGATATATTCGATTTGTTTGCCGTTGTGCCGGAAATTATTAAAATGTTCCGGACCCAGTTCATTCGGAAAAGCCACAAGGTTTTCCCGGATATAGTGTCCGGCTTCGTGGTCTTTGTTCGAGATATAATAGGTATCGTAATCCCAGTAAAAAGAGGCCCTTCTGCTGTTCTGATAAAAAGAAAATATTTTTTTCTCACAAATATTCAGTGCATTGAAGCCGGCAAATATGATCTTTTCAGGATGGTCGTATGTTTCAAGGTACTCGCAAAACCGACGCTGTCCCATACCCTCATAACATAGATCCTCCCCGACCAGGTTTGATTTGAAGTCGGTGTAGGTGTCGTATAGTTTATCCCATACATTTAAGAATACCTGCTGTTCCTGGCTGTACTTTTCGGGATTAAAGGTTTTCCAGAAGCTTTTGATGGCTTCGACCTGTTCCGGCGTGAGATACGGGAAATTTTGTTCCAGCTCTTTCAATGCAGTCAGGTTTGAAAACAAGGCTTTGGCATCTGCCATATATTTGTCAATATCGTCGAAATCCCCCAACAGCATGTTACCCCAGTAGTAAAAATCTTCAAATTTTTCGGGTATTCCGGAAACCTTAAGGTAGGATTTATAAAGCTTAATGATCAGAGTCAGGTCCTCGGCTTTTTTCAGGCCTGTCCGCCTTTCGATAAATTCGCTGAGGGTGAATATCTCAGGCATCCATACTGGTTGGTAAATGAGTTTGGACAACTCTTCTGCCAGAAAAAGGCCGGCTCTTTTATTCGGGAAAATAATAGTCAGTTTATCAAAATGGCCGTTATATTTTTTAACCAGATCCTTAGCAAATAGATGAAGAAATGTCGACATATCAAGAGGTACTTTGGATTAAATTCCGGTTGTCCGGCTATCTTATTGACTTTTTGTTTTCAGATGAAAAATTTTAACTTTGCATACATTACAGTAGGTAAAAATATAAATAAATTGAGAATTAAGAATTAGAAATCGGGAATAAATGATATAAAGGAGTTGGTCCCGGATTCACTTTAGGGAGCAACCGGCGGGAATCTGAGTGTTCGGGAGTTTTGCTATATATTTATTCAGAATTTAAATCCCAGATTATTATGGTACTGAAAGATTTATTATTACGAAACAGAAGTTACCGGCGTTATTATCAGGATATTAAAATATCAAGGCAGGAATTGACCGATTTAGTGGAGTTGACGCGTTGGTGTTCTTCCGGCAGAAATGCACAACCGTTGAAGTACTGTCTGGTGGACGACGAAAAAGTATGCGGTGAAGTGTTTGAAACCCTTTCATGGGCAGGCTATTTGTTCGATTGGGACGGGCCTGAAGAGGGAGAACGTCCGACAGCCTATTTGATCCAGTTGTTGGATACGGAGATCGCAGAAAACTGTTTGTGTGATGACGGTTTACAAGCGCAGGCGATACTGCTGGGTGCTGTGGAAAAAAACTACGGTGGCTGTATGATTAAAGCGTTTAAAAACGACAAGTTAAGGTCTATTCTGAATTTGCCTGATGCATTGAAGATTATGTATGTTATCGCTTTGGGAAAACCTAAAGAGGTGATTGTACTGGACGACATGTCAAGCGGTGGCAGTTATAAATATTGGCGCGAACCGGATGGTACCCATCATGTTCCTAAACGGAAAATTGATGAACTGATATATAAACTGGATGCCGGATTCTAATAATATTCGTTATTACTGATTCAAAATTTAGGTTATGAAGGTTCTCTGTGCGGAATATAGTAGCAAGGGAGAGGCTGTCATTGTGCCGGTCGGAGATGATGTGTTGCTTCGTAATAATGAGGATTTTTATTTTCCTCCATTCACCGCTGCACTAAGCGGTGTGCCCCAGCTTGTGCTCCGGATAAGCAAACTCGGAAAAGGAATAGGTGAACGGTTTGCTTCCAGGTATTATGATAAAATAGGAGTAGGGGTGCGGTTTTATGCCGATACGCTTGAAAATGAGCTTCGCCGGAAGGAGTTACCCTTGATTGTGGCTTCTTCCTTTGATAATTCCGCTGCGATCAGCGTAATGAAACCATTACCCGCCTCTTCTGTCAATTATACTATGTGGGTGAACGGAGAACTTGTTTTTGAAGGTAATCCGGAAGGGTTACCATTATCATTTGACGGATTACTGGCACTTTCATCCGATTATCATATGATAAAGATTGGTGATTTTATCTTTTGTGGAAACCTATTCCGATACAAAGGATTACAGATAAATGATCGTATCCGTGTTTATCTGGGTGAAGATAAGCTGTTGGATTTTCATATCCGATAGTCCCCGGGCTTATTTTATCGTGATATTATTATACAGAAAACGTTTGATCTTCTGTGTAGGCGTTTTCTCGAAAGGTTCGCTTTGTATCATAACCAATTGCAACTTTGAAAAGCTATTTACTCTTGAATTAACATACTCAAAAAGCTCTTTTTTATGCTCCTCAATGCGTTCGTTGAGAAGGGCTTTGTAGTTGTCCGCCTGGTCTTTTAGTTTATGGTACTGTTTTTCCAACTCTTCCGTATTAAAGTGTACCATGGCTACCAGTTTGCCTTTGTATTCGACAACAAGTGATTCGTTGACAAACCGGAAGTTATTGATGATGGATTCGATCTCTTCGGGATAGATATTTTCTCCGGACGATCCGAGGATCATTGTTTTTATGCGACCTCTGATAGTTAACCTTCCTTTGGCATCAAACGATCCGAGGTCACCGGTTTTAAACCAACCGTCTTCAGTGATCACTTCCTGGGTTAGTTCCGGTTTTTTATAGTAACCTTTCATGATGTGCGGTCCTTTGATCCATATTTCTCCCTCCCCGCTTTGGTCTGGATCATTGATTTTGATACTTACTCCTTCCATCGGTAGTCCTACGCCTTGGTAGAAGGTGTCTGCCGGAGCAGCGCCTGCCGACATCGGGGAAGTTTCGGTCAGGCCGTAGCCGATTGCATATGGAAATTTAGCTTCCCGTAAGAATTGTTCTACGGTACCGTCTAATTTCGAACCACCGATACCAAAGAATATGATTTCTCCCCCGAAGGTTTGCATCAATTTTTTCCCGGCCAATCGGTTTAGTATTTTCCGGGTAGGAGCAAAACGATAGAGAGTTGCCATCGTTTTTGACGAATTGAATTTCGGCAGTATCTGGGTTTTATAAATTTTCTCAATGATCAACGGCACCGAAAGCATAATCGTGGGTTTTACCTTTTGCATCGCCGGTACCAGCAGTTTTGGCGTCGGAACGCGATCTAGATAGTAAACCTGTGCTCCGAACATAAGAGGAAGTAGTAACCCCAACGTATTTTCAAAAGTGTGAGCAATCGGCAGGATACTTAAAAAACGGTCCTTTTCGCAGATCGGTTGTATTGTGCTGCACTGCTTTGCATCCCAGATCAGATTACGGTGTGATAGTTCTACGCCTTTCGAAAAACCGGTGGTACCTGAGGTGTAGATAATTGAGGCTGTATCCTCTTCATTTACCACAACTTCCGGCAAGTTACAATCATCCCAATCGCTATTCGGTTCCAAACAATCTACATGTGCCGTATCGTGTTCGTCGGGAATATAAGCAAAGTTGTTCAGTAGTATTTTGTGTCGAAGCTGGCCGGTCTTTACCTGAACGACATTATTATAAAGCAGTTTGGAAACAAAAAGGACTTTTGCTTCCGAGTGTTCGAGTATGTTCTGGATTTCCGTGGTACTGAATCCCGGCAATATCGGTACGGCTATAGCTCCGATATTTGCAATGGCAAATTGTGCGACACCCCAGTTAGGCATGTTAGCGCCGAAAATGGCTACTCTGTCATGTTGCGCAACGCCAAGATGTGTCAAGTATTTGGAAATCGAAATAACTTCATTATGGAAATCCTCATAAGTTCTATGGCCGGATTGAACAAAATTTAAAGATAAATTTTTTTTGAATTTGGAACAACTGTATTTTAGCAATTCCGGTAATGTCAATATATTTAAATACATGATAATCTCCCCTGAATTATGGTGTAAAGGTAAGGCTAATTTCTTATAATCCAGTTAAAAAGTGGTAAAAAAACAGTGTTGCATAGTTAAATTAAAATCTGACACCTCCCCTTAAATCGGACAAGTCCGAATAGAGGAGGTGACCGATATTCATCGGTATTCAATTTTATTTGAAAACCGACGTTACCCCAAGTATGTTTTTAATAATTTACTCCTGGATGAGTGTCGTAGCCTTCGAATTGCTTTTTCTTTGATTTGGCGGACTCGTTCACGGGTTAACCCGAATTTTTCTCCGATCTCCTCCAATGTCATCTCTTGTGTGTTAATACCGAAGAAAAGCTTGATAATATCTCGTTCTCTTTCGGTAAGTGTAGAAAGAGCCCTTTCGACCTCTGTAGATAACGACTCGTTGATTAATGTACGGTCGGCAATAGGAGAGTCGTCGTTTACCAGTACATCCAGTAAACTATTATCTTCCCCTTCTACAAACGGAGCGTCTACCGATATATGTCGGCCGGAAACTCTTAGCGTGTCTGCAACTTTTTCCGCAGGCAAGTCTAATGTTTCAGCCAGTTCTTCCGGTGAGGGACGCCTTTCGTATTTCTGTTCGAATCTTGAAAAAGCTTTATTTATTTTGTTCAGAGAACCTACCTGATTCAACGGCAATCGCACGATACGTGATTGTTCAGCCAATGCCTGAAGAATCGATTGACGAATCCACCATACGGCATAAGAGATAAACTTAAATCCACGGGTTTCATCAAATTTTTCAGCAGCTTTGATCAATCCAAGGTTACCTTCATTGATCAGGTCGGGAAGACTCAGACCTTGATTTTGGTATTGTTTGGCAACAGAAACAACAAAACGTAAATTAGCTCTTGTTAACTTCTCTAAGGCTCGTTGATCCCCCTTCCTGATGCGCTGCGCTAACTCAACTTCTTCCTCTACAGTAATTAAGTCCTCTTTACCTATTTCCTGTAAGTATTTGTCTAGAGAAGCACTTTCTCTATTTGTTATTGATTTTGTGATCTTTAGTTGTCTCATACTCTCTTTTATAGTACCACTGCAAACATCTTGCAAAGATAAACTTTTTTATTCGTTTATCCATTTGTTAAATTCAACCAAATGTAGTTGTTAACATTTTTTAAGTAGTATGTAGTATTTAATGCTATTCTGTTTGCATTTCATTTTTTTTTAATTTTGAATAATAATATTTTTACTACTGTAATGAGAAAGCAAAATATTCAACTCGTCCTTTCGGATTTACTGCTGTAACAAATACTCCATCATCATTCGTAGATAGCAATGCCTTTTTTAAATCATCACTATCATATATAAACGAATTATTAACCCTAACAATGATATAGCCTTCCGACAAGCCGGCTGCTTTAAATTTACCGTTTCTGATCTCTTTGATTTTCACTCCCTTATTCAGGTTGTAACGTTCCCGGTCGATTTTGCCGAGAGGTTCAACTATTGCTCCCAGAATACCGAAATTATCTTTTTCTTCCAGTGTGGTTTCTCCGTATGTGTTTTGTAGTTCAACCCGAACCGTTTTTTCTTTACCATTCCGTTTCAATGTAATAGGTATAGTATTTCCCGGGTTATATTTTACCAGTTGTTCATGGAATTCCGGAACGGTTTTTACCTCCGTATTATTAAGACGTTGAATGACGTCTCCCGTTTGTATACCTGCTTTTTGAGCGGCACTGCCGGTGATTACTTCTCCGACATAGATGCCGGAGGTTTCGCTGATACCTAGTTTTTTAGCCAGTGTGGGAGTCAATTCACCCATGCGGATCCCCAATACCGCACGTTGTACTTTCCCAAATTCCTTCAAGTCGCTTACTATTTTCCGAGCGATATTTACAGGAACTGCAAATGCATAGCCGGAATAGTTGCCGGTCGGAGATTGGATTGCCGTGTTGATACCGATCAGTTCGCCTTTTGCATTGACCAGTGCTCCTCCGCTGTTTCCCATATTTACTGCGGCATCGGTTTGCAGAAATGATTCGAGATCGATTTGTCCGCCGAGTTCCCTTGCTTTTGCACTGATAATACCTGCAGTGACTGTAGAGTTCAGATTATAGGGATTACCGACAGCCAATACCCATTCTCCTAATTCTACATCGTCCGAATTGCCGTATTCAAGGAACGGAAGGTTCTGGGCTTCTATCTTTAATAACGCGATATCAGTGTTCCGGTCACGACCAATGATTTTAGCATCGAATTCACGTTTATCATTTAATGTCACCACAATCTGATCGCTTCCGTCAATCACATGATTATTTGTAATCAGATAGCCGTCGCTTGAAATAATCACTCCGGAACCGATGCCGATACTCCGCGGCACCTCCCGCGTCTGTGGCTGGTTACCAAACCAATACTCCAGTAACGGGTTTCCGGTATAAGCACGTCCTATTTGGACGGTTTTGACATTTACTACTGCCTGGACTGTCTTTTTGGCAGCGTATCGTAAATCGGTGTTACCGGCAGTCGATGTGCCCGAATTGTTTTGGGTATCGGAAATGCTGCTCTGGACAACCTGTTTCGTCAGGTTTGGTCCCACAATCTCATGTTGGATAGTCGCTCTTTCTTTGGAACCGGTGGATTTTTCCATTATCCAGAAAGCCAGGAAGCCACCGGCAATACCTAATAATAAAGGAATAATAAACCTCATTGTTTTCATACGTATATGATTTACTTCTTATAAAATAAGTACATCGTTCGTTTCTGTAACATCTGTCCGATCCGTACCGTCCTTATTTTGATTTCACTTTTACTTCCATCTCCCATCTTCCCGTTCTGCTCTTTATTTATTTGGCTAACAATATCTTTGCCAATCGCTTATTAATAAACTCTTAATTAATAAACATTAACATTGTGACACGGTTACTGTAATTTATCATATACCTTATAAAATTATGTGGTATTTTTTAATAGTATTGTCTTTAATAATCAGTTAATTGTAATTCATAATTTCTAGTTTCTGTATTGTACGGTTTAGGAAAGAAAATAGTTGAACTATTACAAAGGAGTGAAATAGAGAACTTTGTATATTTTCAACATATCGGTTTAATTTCGAGATCCTTTATGTACAGAGGTTTTTCGATAAATATGAGATTTTTTTTGGTGCCGGAAAGGAATGTTTCTAGTCAAGATCTAAACTAATGTATTGATTTTCTTTAGTATATATTACAAATAAATAGTATAGATAATTTTTGAGAAGGAAAAAGATGTATTTTATATTTTATTATTACCTTTGTACCCGCTAATGCCGCTTTAGCTCAGCTGGTAGAGCAACGCATTCGTAATGCGTAGGTCGTGGGTTCGAATCCCATGAGCGGCTCTTAAAAAGCATGAATAAGATTTGTGCTGTTCAGAAAAAGTATTAATTTTGCAGCGGATTTGGAAAAGAGGCGACAGATTTATTCGGGGTGTAGCGCAGTCCGGTTAGCGTATCTGCTTTGGGAGCAGAGGGTCGGGGGTTCGAATCCCTCCACCCCGACGGATAAACATCAGGAGGCTGTCCAAATGAACAGCCTCCTGATGTTTGTTTATGTAACGGAATCTCTTTGCTAAAATATCTGTATTACTTTCTATTATAAAAATTGATAGCTTAATATAAGTTTATTGTTTTCTAATTGCAATAACAGTACGTATTTCTCAAAACGATAGACGGAATAAAGTGTTTCTCCATCTATCTCCAACATGTTACCACTGCCTTCAGCATTTTTTAGCGAAACATTATCTTTGATTTGATTCGCATAGTATTCATGCGATGGAACTTTTTTTTCATATTGTCTGCAAGTGTCCTTTGTAAAGAAAAAAGAGTATTCCACTTCGAAACGGCGATTTCGTTCGTCTTCTTCGCTATAGACCAGCCGGAGCGTGTCGACGGTTTTTATACAATGCAGTACATTTGCACGATTGTCTTCAAGAAATCGTTTGATTTCGGTGTGCGTTCTTCCCAGAAACTCTTGAGAAAACGCGATATTTATTCCGGAAATAAGAAATAGAACCGGAAGCAAAAGCTTATTCCACATAAAATGTTGTTTTTAAAGGAGTGTTTTCCGAAGAATTTCCTACAAAAAGGGTAAATGAACCGGGTTCTATTACAAAATGGTTCTCGGCATTATATAAGCCGTATTGTCGGGCGCCTATTTTGAATGTCAGTGTTTTTTCTTCGCCGGAATTCAGACTCACCCGTTGAAAGCCGCACAGCTCTTTTTCATAACGGGAAATTGAGGATACGTCGTCCATTAAATAGACCTGCACTACTTCGTCGCCTTTTCGCATACCAGTATTTTTTACCGTACAGTATACGGTTAACTCTTCGCCGCTTCGTATTTTGTTTTGCTTCAATTGAAGATTTGTAATTTCAAATGTCGTATAGCTCAGTCCAAAGCCGAATGGGTATAATCCGTCGGTTACGCGGGCAAAACCTTTCCCTTTTGTATCATGTTTAAAAGGGAAAGCCCAGGGAATTTGACCTACCGATCTTGGGAAGGTAACCGGCAGTTTGCCACCCGGATTGACATCGCCAAATAAAACTTCGGCCACTACCTGTCCTGAGAACTCTCCGGGATACCAAGCTTCGACAATGGCGTCTACATTGGCATTTTCCCAATTCAGGGTGACAGGACGTCCATTAAAAAGTACCAGTACCACTGGAGTGCCGGTGGCTTGTATAGCTCGTATCAACTCTTTCTGCCGGCCGGCCAGATCGAGATTGAGACGGGTGCGCGATTCGCCGATAGTGCGGCTGTCATCTCCGACAAACAAGATGGCAACTTCGGCTTTTCGGGCGATTTCTACCGCTTGGTTGATTCCAGCCTGCTCATCGCTTGTTAGCGGAAAATACATGACGTCGCTTTCGGGAAAATTTTTGTCGCGTACCGGACATCCCAAGGCATACATAATGTTTACATTTGATCCAAGATATTGCTGCAAACCTTTAAGGCCGGTGATTACCTGGGGCCGGATCGAACCATAGCGGCATACCAGTGATTTATCGTCGTTTGCCAAAGGTCCGATTACAGCGATATTTTTAATGTTCTTTGAAAGTGGAAGAATGTTGTTTTTGTTTTTCAGCAATATGATGGATTCACGTCCCGCTTTCAATGCAACGTCCTGATGTTCGCTATTGTGTACGATCTTATCTGCTTCGGCGGGATTTTGTGTATAGGGATTATCAAACAGACCTAACCAGAATTTAACATATAATACCTCACGCACTCGTTGGTCGAGTATCTCCTGTGCTACTAATCCTTGTTTAATGGCTTTGCGCAAGGATTCAATAAATTTTTCGGACTCTTCAAAACAAGTGTGGATATTAACACCGGCATTAGCTTCCTGTGCCACTGATTCTTCCATAGAACTTGCAATATGATATACCGCTTCGTTTTTGTCGATCCGCCAACTGTCACTTACCACATAGCCTTTAAAACCCCAGGTGTCGCGTAGTAGAGTGGTCAGGAAATAACTACTGCCGCTTATGGGTGTACCGTTGTAGTCATTGTGAGAACACATGACACCCAAAGCTCCGGCTTCCTGAAAGGCTATGCGGAACGGCTCCAGATGGAGTTCGTGTACTTCTTGCGGCGTGGCGTGCGGATCGGTACGGGCGTAACCGTCACGCGCACCGGCGGTAACACTATATATACAAAAGTGTTTGGGAGTAGAAACTACTCTGTTGGATTGAATACCCAGTACTTGTTGGCGTCCCAGTTCCCCCGCCAGAAAAGGGTCTTCACTGTAGCATTCCACGGTACGCCCCCAGCGCTGATCGCGCACAATATCTAAAATCGGGGAATATATGTTGGTATAGCCTAAAGCACGGGCTTCTTTGCCGGTTATTTCTCCCACTTGACGTATTAAACTGGGATTCCATGTACTGCCTAGGCCTATTTGTGCAGGGAAAAAAGTCGATTTCTCATGTTTCACGCCACGGATTCCTTCATCCGTGAAATCGACAGGAATTCCTAAACGTGTTTCCTCTACAAAGAAAGCTTGTACTTGGTTTAAAGCTTTGGGATGATTGGAGTAGGGAAACTCCCAACTTGAACGTTTCCATTCGCCGTTGAGATGCTCGTCGATATTTCCGATACCATCTTTCCAGACCCTACTTTTCCATGCGGGAGTGGGCAACGAATCTTTGGTTACGGCACCATATCCGTAGATAGTACCCAGTTGACAGGTTTTTTCTTCCTCAGTCATTTTCCTCAACAAATCTTCTATCCGTTTTTCAATAGGTTGGGCAGGATCTTCATAAATATCCTTTTGGCCGTTTTTATTAAAATCAATCCAACCTTTCCGATACATTTTGTGTTTGGGAGTCTGTGCTGAAGTTTCCGGTATCAGCCCAACCATAAATAAAAAAAGAATAAATACAAGATATCTCATATGTGGTATAATTTTATTTTTAGCAATAAATAATGCCTAACTGTATTCGTATTCTTTATCAAATACTTATACAAGAATTCTATCGCTACAAATGTGAAATATCGGCAAATATAACCAAAATATATAATAAAAGAATAGGTTGAAACTAAAATAAGCTAATCAACCTGCTCAAAGCGGAGCGAATTGGTGAAGTTAACTCGTTACTTATCCGTTACCTATTCTGAATTTACACAACTTCAAAATGTTGATTCAGAGAGGAATAATTCAAAGGCATAGGCTTGTTTCCAAATCGTTACCTGTCCCCAAAAACACTTTTGTAACCTGCTTATTTTCAGCTAAAAAGGTTGATTTCTGTGCCTTAAGCAATGGTAGGTGATTTTTTTCTTTATGCCGGCAGCTTCCACCCACTTTTTGAGGGGTTTTGAAATCCAAGCAGGGTCGGGTAAATCTTCAAATACCAATTGTTCCGGTTCGCGTCGTTCGCCACACAGTTGTAGGGCTTGTTCGGAAATGGGTGTATATTCAACGCCTTTGGTTTTCTGCTGTGTAAAATGCAGGCGGGCTTGGTTACCATCCATACTAATTTCTTTCCACCGAAGTTTTTGAATATCGCAATGCCGTAATCCTGTGAGGGCAGAGAAAAGAGCTGACCGTTTGAGTACATCCCGCTCGCATGGGGTAGCGGCAAGGGTATTGAGTTCTTCGACGGTCAAATATTCACGGCGTGATTCCTGTTCCTGAATGCCTTTAATCTTAGCAGACAAATCAGTTGTCAAATATCCATCGATAAAAGCTTGTTTGAGAGCTGCTTTGAATATAGAGAAGTAAGTTGCCGCGGTATTTTGCGAAACTGTGCCGCCTTTATTGCCACCACAAGGGGCAGACAACATAAACGTTCTAAAATCCTCTGCCAAACGGTTATCTATTTTTGAAAATGGCAGATACTCACCTGCAAAAATCTTTAATAATTCGTGTGTCCGTCTCCAATTGACAATAATAGATTCTGAACTGTTAGCATGGCGTTTTCTCGATACAGCACTAAAGTATTCAATGAAATTCTGTTGTAAGCGTTCTTTTTGTTCTGCTTGTGCGCTTTCGGTATCACTATACAAATCGGTGTTGTCGTATTCTCGTTGACGAAGTTTGCGAACCCCATCGGCATACAACATGCTCTCTTGGTCTTTTTCGCTCCGACAAATAATTACGCCGTTATCATCGCGTTTGGGCTTATAGGTTTTTGTTCCGTCTGCTTCGGTGCGGGCAGCTCGTTTCTTATCCCATTCTACAGTAGTTACACTACGATTCAGGTATTCACGAACACGCTGCGGGGCTTTCTTGCCGGGAACAAACACGGGATAACTCTCAATATAAACGTACCACTCTTTCCGGTCTTCGACTTTCCGAAGCCTTACGGTTACTTTAGTATTGGATAACTGTTTCATGTGGTATTATTTACTTCTTTGAAAATATTTTATCGATTTGTTCCTTCGGTACATACACGAATTTTCCGACTTGCCGTTTAGGTATGCTATTTCGGCGAATGGTATTACTCACTGTTGAAAGAGAAACACCGAATTTTTCGGACACCTCGGCAATCGTGTAGCATTCGTTTGTATTGTATTGCAATTTCACTGGCTGCTCTTTGGGTTGTTCGGGTATAATCACGGTGGTAAACATGGCTTCAAGATGTACTCGGCTTACCCTTGTCAACCGTTGTCCAAGATTAACAGCGGGAACTTTCCCTGTTTTGATAAGGCGGCGAATAGTGTCTTTAGATATTCCGAAAAGAATGGTTGCTTCCGTAATAGAAATGTAAGGGCGGGTTTGCATTTGCGCTATTTTTCAGCCGACTGTTCCAAGATAGTTTGTTTATGTTCGGCTTCTTTCACTTCTCGCTTTTTTTCTTTACCCGATTTATTTGCACAATAAGCACTACAAAAACGAGTAGTAACGGTTTTTGCCTCAAAAGGCTTCCCGCACTGCTCGCAAATCTTTGGTATTTTCAGTTTGCTAATTCCCATATCGTTTTCTTACATCTGTTACTTTATCATCAATTAATGTATGTTAAGGCATAATAAGCATGAATAAGGCGCACATTATCGCCAATTAACGCGCGGCACAAATATGGTACAAATATACGATAAAAATCGATAACCAAACATCAAAATCAATAATTCTTTAAAAATAAAATCCGCAGTAAATCAATCGTTTACTGCGGATTCGCTATTATTGATAATCGAATTTACTTCACTTCCTCAAAATCGACGTCAGTTACTTCCTGGTCGCTTGTGTTGTTGTTCGGTTGCTCGTTGCGGGGAGCTTCCTGTTGTGTTCCGGCTTGTTGCTGAGCGTTGTACATTTCCTGGGATGCGGCCTGGAATACATTGTTCAGTTTGTCGATAGCTTCATTAATTGCTTTCACATCCTGCGCTTTGTGTGCATCCCTTAATTCTTGCAATGCTGCTTCAATCGGAGCTTTTTTGTCAGCCGGAATCTTATCGCCAAACTCTTTCAGTTGTTTTTCAGTCTGGAAGATCATCGAATCGGCTTTGTTGATTGTGTCGATCCGCTCTTTTTCCAGTTTGTCGCTTTCTGCATTGGCGGAAGCTTCATCTTTCATCCGTTTGATGTCGGCTTCGGAGAGTCCGGAGGAGGCTTCGATACGGATCGATTGCTGTTTGCCGGTAGCTTTATCTTTTGCCGATACGTTCAGGATACCATTGGCATCGATGTCGAATGTTACTTCGATTTGCGGCACTCCGCGCGGGGCGGGCGGAATACTATCCAAATGGAAACGGCCGATGGTTTTATTATCTTTGGCCATAGAGCGCTCTCCTTGCAGGATGTGGATTTCTACCGACGGCTGGTTGTCCGATGCGGTTGAAAATACTTCTGACTTTTTGGTCGGAATCGTTGTGTTGGCTTCGATCAGCTTGGTCATTACGCCACCTAATGTCTCGATTCCCAATGAGAGAGGAGTCACGTCAAGCAGTAGCACGTCTTTTACTTCACCTGTCAGTACCCCGCCTTGGATGGCAGCTCCGACTGCAACCACTTCGTCCGGGTTTACACCTTTTGAAGGAGTTTTTCCGAAGAACTCCTGTACTTTCTGCTGTACGGCAGGGATACGGGTGGAACCTCCGACCAGGATCACTTCGTTAATGTCCGCCGGTTTCAGATTGGCATCTTTCAACGCTTTTTTACAAGGTTCGATGGTAGCCTGAATCAGCCTGTCGGTCAGTTGTTCGAACTGGGCGCGTGTTAAGGTCCTTACCAGGTGTTTCGGAATACCGTCAACCGGGAATATATACGGCAGGTTGATTTCAGTAGAAGAAGAGCTTGACAGTTCGATTTTTGCTTTTTCAGCAGCTTCTTTCAGACGTTGGTGAGCCATTGGGTCCTTACGGATATCCACTCCTTCATCTTTTTTAAATTCGTCTGCCAGCCAATTGATAATAATGTCATCAAAGTCGTCTCCTCCAAGGTGGGTATCGCCATTGGTCGATTTTACTTCAAAAACACCGTCGCCTAACTCAAGGATTGAGATATCGAATGTTCCTCCTCCAAGGTCGAACACAGCAATTTTCATATCCTGATGTTTTTTGTCCAGTCCGTATGCCAAAGCGGCAGCTGTCGGTTCGTTGATAATACGGCGCACTTTCAGTCCGGCGATCTCTCCGGCTTCTTTGGTTGCCTGGCGCTGAGCATCATTGAAATAAGCAGGTACGGTGATCACCGCTTCGCTTACCTCCTGGCCCAAATAGTCTTCAGCCGTTTTTTTCATTTTTTGCAAGACCATGGCAGAGATTTCCTGCGGAGAGTATTTTCGGTCGTCAATCTGTATACGTGGTGTATTATTATCGCCCTTTACCACTTTATAAGCGACGCGGGCGATCTCTTTGCTTACCTGGTCGTAAGTTTCTCCCATGAAGCGCTTGATAGAATATATTGTCTTTGTCGGATTGGTGATGGCCTGGCGTTTGGCTGGGTCGCCGACTTTTCTTTCTCCGTTCTCTACAAAAGCAACAATAGAAGGAGTAGTACGTCTACCTTCACTATTAGGTATAACTACAGGTTCATTCCCTTCCATTACAGCAACGCATGAGTTGGTCGTTCCTAAGTCTATTCCAATAATTTTTCCCATAATCTTATTTTTAATTTTATACGATATTCGAAAATTCAATTTATGTACAACCTATTTTTATCAAACGTTATGCCATAGATTTAAACTCTTTGTTTTTTGTAAATATGTCCGGTTTAAGTGAAGTTTATATACCGAAATGTCAGTTTTTATGACAGAAAGTCAGTGAGGAAATTATAACCGTAGGTTGATGGACTATAGCGTGAAAGATCGTTTTATTTGAAAGTTATTTATTTATATTTGCAAAAGAAACAGCAATAACCCGATTTAAAACAAAAGTATTATCTTTAGCGCCTAAAACTGTACGGAATGAGAAAAGAAACCAAAGATACAGATAACCGGAATATTGATATTTTATATTATTCGGCAGCAGGAGATCATGAAGAGGTCGTAGTTTCCAAAGCGTATAACTGTACTTCCCATTTTTTACCTCGGGGGTTGACACAGGAAGCGTATTTGGAGTTGCTGGATAGTTGCGGGGGGGATACGGTGTTGTTGGTGGATAGAGACCGGATGCCATTGGGAGATGTTACCCATTTGCTGAATTGTTATTTTGAACGTAAAGATAAGGATGCGGTTGGGTATGTCAGCCATAAAGATGTGAGGTTGTGGGATGGAGCAATACAGCGGAGTTTTGCCACAACAGATAAGCATATTACGGTGTCTCCGGTTTTTGTGGGCAGGAAGTCGGTGTTTCAGAAATCTTATGTAGGAAATGATCTGGCCGATAATTTGTTGATTGCGGTGGGATATAGTCTGCAGAAGAGCTTTGCCAGGTTCACCCGTCTGGCTATACAGCTTCCTGAAGCGAAAGATTCGCCATCTTTGAATACAAAAGGATTGCTTTGTAATTATCTGTTTAAGGCTCCCTTACAGTATCTTTTTTCCGGGGATTTTTTCCGGAATATTTTCCGGCCGGCAGACTGTGTGCGGCGGGATATGGTTTTTCGGATGCTGATGGTTGTATTTGCCCTGTTTACCTTTTTTTATATGCCTTATATCAGCCGGGATTATGGAATCTCCGGGGACGAGTTTGTAGATCAGCGGCATGCAGGGTATGTCATTGATTATTTTGTCCGTGGCGATTCGGCTGCATTGTATCAGCCAAAAACAGCTCTGCACCTTTACGGTAACGGGGTGCAGGTTATTGCGGAGGCGATATGCCGGACATTCCATGTAGAGGATATATATGCGGTGCGTCATGCGTTTAACGGACTAATCGGTGCATTAGGAGTGCTGATGACCGGATTACTGGCTTTAAGATGGGGAGGAGGATTATGCGGGTTACTGGCAATGTTGATGATGTTTTTCACTCCGCGCTATTTCGGGCATAGTATGAATAATATGAAGGACGCCCCTTTTGCAGTGGGGTATGTCATGTCGATTTACTACTTTATCCGGCTGTTCGACCATTATCCCTATTTTAAACCGCGTTATATGATTGGGGCGATGATCGGTATTTTCCTGACGCTGGGAACGCGTTCCGGCGGATTGCTCCTTTTCCCTTATTTACTGATGTACGGAGGACTTTTCTATATTTTGCGTGTAGGGGTACGGGAGTTTTACAAAATCGGCCGCTATAAAGATGATATATTGCGCATAATCTGGGTAATATTTGTTGTACTCGTAATAGGTTATATCCTGTCCATCCTGTTATGGCCTTATGCATTACAGAAGCCTGCAACGGGAGTAATTGTGTCGTTGAAACAATTTACCAATTATAATATCGGTCTCCGGACGATATTTGACGGGAAGCAGGTGATGTCGACTATGTTGCCGTGGAATTACGCTCCCCAATATTTTTTGATCGGAATGCCTCTGGTGATTGTTGCCGGTTTTCTGGGATATATTGTATATCTCATTTTCCGGCGTAAGGAGTTTTCGTTGATCTCATTTTTCTTGTTGTTTGTTGCGATATTTCCGGTATTCTGGGTGATATATAAGCATTCTAACCTGTATGGCGGTATCCGGCATCTTTTGTTTGTCATGCCGATTATGGCCGTGATTGCTGCCCGTTTCTGGGTTCTCCTGATGGCGTGCGTTTCGAAAGTCGTCCGGATTGTAGTGATTATTCTTTTTGCGGCGGGCTTGTCATTGCCGGCGATTCATATGGTGAAGAATCACCCTAACGATTATGTTTATTTCAACGAAGTTGTGGGAGGCCTGGAGGGGGCATATGGGGATTATGAGACCGATTATTACTATAATTCGTTGAAGAATGCCTGCGACTGGTTCCGGAAAAATATTCAGTTACCGAAGGATAAAGAGACCATCATCGTTACAAACCATACAGGTATCCTGGAACACTATTTCAGGCATGATAAGCAGGTGAAAATCATTTATAGCCGGTATTATGAGAAGTACTCTAAAGATTGGGATTATGCGATCTTTGCTAATGTTTATATCAACAGTTTTCAGTTGAAAAACGGACTTTTCCCTTCCGAAGGTACGATTTATTCGACCGATGTGGATGGACGCCCGATGTCGGTTGTTATAAAGAGGCAGATCAAAGATGAGTTGGAAGGGTTCCGCCTGGAACGGGAAAAAGAGTATGGGAAAGCCTTGCAGGTTTTTGAAGAGTATATCAGCCGGTATACCCCGTCGGAGGAAGTTTATGCCAGGATGGCAAAGTTGTATTATGCAATTGACAGTATTCCGCAAGCGATAGAGTATGGATTGAAGTCGGTAAAATTACATCCGACATTGAATGAAGCATTGAGTGTCCTGTCATTCTCTTACCTGAAGCAACAAAAATATGACGAGGCATTAGCTGCTGCACAGTCTATATTGGACGAAAACGAGCTTTCGGCGGACGGGTATTATCTGAAAGCTTTGGCATATAGTGAGATGGGACGTTACCAGGATGCACTTAATCATATCAATACAACGCTTTCGTATCGACCCCAGCACGAAGGGGCATTAACATTGGCCGGAGAGATTTTGCTGGAGAACGGAAATTACAAAGTGGCTGCAGAGATTTATCAGAGGTTGTTTAATATCAGAAAGAGTGTAAACGATCTGGTTGCGCTGGCGGATTGTTATTGCCGTATGCAACAGTATGACCAGGCGGATAAGTTATTGACGGAGATTCAGAAAGCTCAGCCGGGTTTTCTGCCGGTCTATAAAGTGTGGTTAAGGATGATGATTCAGAGGAAAGATATGGTTAACGCGAAGCAACTTTTGGCACAAATGGAATCTGTTACGAACGATTCCGAGCTGTATGTGTTGCGGGCTTTATATCATCTTTTATCGAATAGTACGGGAACTGCAATGGCCGAATTGGACCGTGCTTTGGAGCTGGACGGTAAAAACGTGGAGGCGTTGAAATTAAAAGCCCAGTTGGCGAAAAATATAACAGTTACAAAATAGATTAGGAATCAAGAATCGGAAGTTAAAATGACGGAATATATATTGGAATCAAGGTGTTGTGGTACACGGTTTGAAGATCGGAATTGGGAATTGGATTGCCCGAATGGGGACGGTCCGGCATTGATTTTTGCCGATTATGCAAAAAAACAGCTGGAAGTAAGGAACGATTTGCCGGGGCTTTATAAGTATTCCGACTGGTTACCGGTTTGTCGTACATTACACGGATCGGGCATGCCGGTTACCTACAAGAGTGAAGGGGTGGCCGACTACCTCGGATTGGATAATCTATATATCACTTTTAGCGGCTATTGGCCGGAAAGGGGAGCGCGGATGAAGACCGGAGCTTTTAAAGAGTGCGAGGCGTATGCTGTCTGTGCCCGGGTGAACAAAAATCATGGGAAAGTGTTGGTAGTGGCTTCTGCCGGAAATACCGCACGTGCGTTTGCGAGGGTTTGTTCCGAAAACAATATCCCTCTGCTCTTATGTGTGCCTGAAGATTGCCTGGATGCAATATGGTCGGCCGAGCCGTTGAATGATTGCGTTAAATTGATTGCGACGGCTGCCGGGAGTGACTATTTTGATGCAATACACCTTTCGAATATAGTTTGTGAGATGGATCTTTTTTATGCGGAGGGAGGGGCAAAAAATGTAGCTCGCAGGGACGGAATGGGAACAACGGTGTTATCGGCTGTCACGACGATCGGCCGGATTCCTGACTATTATTTCCAGGCTGTTGGTAGCGGAACAGGCGCCATTGCTGCCTGGGAAGCGAACAAGAGGCTTATCCGGGACGGGCGTTATGGTAATCATCTCATGAAACTGATTGTTTCGCAGAATTTCCCTTTTATTCCGATGTATGACGCCTGGAAAGCCGGTTCAAGGGTATTGCTGCCGATGAATGACGAAACGGCACGCAAGCAGGTGGAGGAGATTTGTGCAAAAGTACTTTCAAACCGTAAGCCTCCTTATTCCGTAAAAGGAGGATTGTTCGATGCTTTACGGGAGAGTAAAGGGGATGTATTGATTGCTACAAATGAGGAGGCGTTTGCTGCCGGAAAGTTTTTTGCCGAAAAGGAGGGAAACGATATAGAGCCTGCGGCTGCGGTGGCTTTGGCCTCATTGATACGGGCCGTACGTGAAAACCGGGTGGAGAAAGATTCTGTAATTATGCTTAATATCACCGGCGGAGGAGTACAGAGGTTTAAAAGCGAACATACATTAATATATAAAAAACCGGACGCAATATTCCCGGTCGGAGCAGATCCGAAATCGGTGAAGGAAACGGTGTCTGGGCTATTTTAATACTGAAGCGTAAAATCGATTAGTACCAGATATTTTTCAGATTCAAAAATAAAAATAATGAACAGATGAAAGATAAGAAAAGAATGAGCTTATACTTTAATCTGGATTTCTACTACTCCATATTACGTAGAGATTGGCAGTTTGCTACGATTATTACCGATATCTTGCTGAAGCTTGTGGCGGTACTTGTTGTTTCCATCAACCGGTTTATCAAGGATGCATGCAGTATATCGGCTTCCGCATTGACTTTCTATTCGTTGCTTGCTTTTATCCCGGTTTTGGCATTGGCCTTAGGGATAGCTCGCGGTTTTGGAGTTTCCAAGATTTTAGAGAACGAGATCAGACAGCAGGCTTTTACCGATCCGGCTGTGACAGATTGGGTGGTGCAGTTTGCCAATAAAGCATTGGAAAATACAAAAGGCGGAATGATTACCGGTGTCGGTATAGTCCTTTTGATCTGGTCTGTCGTCAAAATGCTGGGAAGTACGGAACTGGCAATGAACCGGATTTGGGGGGTCAAGAAGGGCAGGAGTTTTGTAAAACAGGCGACGAACTACCTGTCGATCATGTTTATTGTCCCTATCCTGATGATACTGGCCAGCAGTATGAATGTTTACCTGACATCCAATATAGAAAACTTCATTACCGAAGAGGGATTTTTGAGCTATGCCGGTACGGCTATGGGCTTTCTGCTTAACCTTGTCCCTTATGTACTGGTGTGGCTGCTCTTTATCTTTATGTATATGTATGTGCCGGCTACGCCGGTGAAGTTCAAATATGCTTTGGTTTCCGGTATCGTTGCCGGTACCGTATTTCAGGTTGTACAGTGGTTCTATATCCGTTTTCAGATTGGGGTAAGTTCGTATAATGCGATATACGGGAGTCTTGCGGCATTACCGCTGTTATTGGTATGGCTACAGCTTAGCTGGAGTATTGTATTATGGGGTACGGAGTTGTGTTATATCCTCAGAAACCGGCATTTTTTATTTCGGAGCGCATTGGATGCCGATGATAAATGGGTTGACAGCATTGAGACATCGCTTCGTGTGATAAAGTATATCGCTTCGGAGTTTGTTCAGGGTAAGGGCGGGCCTACATTAGCTATGATCAGTAAGAAATTAAGGATGAGCACCAGTAAATTGTGTGTAGTATTGGAAGATCTGGTTGAAAAACGGTTACTGGTGGAGGTTGATGTTGAGGATGATACCTCATATTTCCCTGCAAAGGATTTGCATGATCTCTCTTATGCGGATGTAATTATTCTTTTGTCTGATCTCGATAATAATAAAGGAGAGGAATGGAAGATCCGTTTGAGTACGGCTGTCCGTAAAGAGTTCGCTACAGAAAGGTTTGCCTGAATTGAGTAGTCCAATCCTTTGTTTTCAATCGGTTAGGATTCGTTTTTCGGGTTGTAATATGATAGGTTATTTGGGAAACTGATATGAATTGTTTATATTAGGCTCAAAATTTACAAATATGAAGAAAAAAATAGAATTGGAGTTTATTTTTTCATCATCTGTGAGAGTATTGTTTTCCCGGTTGAGTACGCCGGCTGGTTTATCGGAATGGTTCGCAGAGGATGTATATCAGAAGGGAGACCAGTTTATATTTGTATGGGATAATGTGGAACATCCGGCCATGTTATTAGACCAGAAAAATAATGGGTTTGTTCGTTTCAGATGGGATAATGCCAGCCATGAAGAGGAATATTTCGAATTTAACATACATGTTCAGCCGTTGACAGAGGATGTGGCTTTGATGATTACTGATTTTGTTGAGGAAAACGAGGTTGAGGATGCAATCGAGTTATGGAATAAACAGATTGAACTGTTACTCCGGAATCTTGGAGCATGACCAGGTTTTGTTAGCTTCTTATCTTTATTATTATTCCTGATTATTAAAACGGAGAAAGGAAACTTTATGTACATTTGCGCCTGATTATAAAAGATACAGATGAAGAAACTACATTTGCTCATGCTGAAAAGCTTTGCCGGGCCTTTTGTGGCGACCTTTTTCGTTAGCATATTCGTGCTGGTTATGCAGTTTCTGTGGCGTATGATCGATGAAATTGTGGGGAAAGGGTTAGATTTTATGGTGATAGCCGAACTGTTGACTTATATGGCTACTACCGTTGTTCCGATGGCATTGCCGTTGGCGGTGTTGATATCTTCTATTATGACTTTCGGAAACCTGGGCGAGAATTATGAATTGATCGCCTTTAAAGCTGCCGGGATCTCCCTTTACCGGATAATGTATCCGCTTATGGTGGTGGCTATCTGCATAACGCTTGCCGCTTTTTTCTTTTCTAATAATGTTCTTCCGGTGGCTAACCTGAAGTTTTACAGTCTGTTGTATGATGTCAGGCGGCAAAAGCCGGAATTGATTTTTAAAGAGGGTATTTTTACCAATGATCTGGAAGGATATAGTGTTAAAGTAGATAAAATCGATAAGGAGACGGGAGTGATGCATAATGTACTGATTTATTCCCATCAAGGAATGAACGGTAATTATGAAGTGACGGTGGCCGATTCTTGTTTGATGGAGAACGACCCTGCGTATAATCTGATGGAGCTTATTTTGTTTAATGGCTACCGGTATACTGATGAGGGCATGCAGGATCCCACTTTGAGACAGACCTTCCCGTTCAGGCGGTTGAAGTTTGATAAGCTCTCTGTTATGATTGAGTTGCCCGGTACCGATCTTAAGAGAACGGATGAGGAAGGGTTCAAGTCATTATCTTTGATGTTGAATATAAAACAATTGGATTACTCGATCGATTCGGTGCAGCATTACCTTCATGTCAGGAAAGCGCAGGATGCCAATGGTTTGCTGTCGTTGAATTATCAGAGGGGTAAGGTGAACGATCCTTATCGGGATAGTATTTTCCTGACGCAGACGAAGGGTATGACCGGGAATATAGATAGCCTCTATCGAAATTTTGACCCGAACGAGCAGCAACAGATTGCCCAAAATGCCCTGCAATATGCCCGGGATGTCAAACAGCGGGTACAGAACGATGAGTATTATTATAAGGCTCAGGATGAGGTTGTTATTAAGCATAAGATAGAGTGGCATAAAAAGTTTACTTTGTCGTTGGCCTGCCTGATATTTTTCTTTATTGGGGCGCCATTAGGGGCTATTATCCGGAAAGGAGGTTTAGGGATGCCTATAGTTGTGTCGATATTCCTGTTTATCATTTATTACATTATGTCGATGATGGGCGAGCGGGCGGCCCGGGAGGCTGTATTGTCTCCTGTTGTCGGACTATGGCTTTCCTCCTTCCTGTTTCTGGGATTGGGAGTTTTCCTGACATATAAGTCGGTAACCGATTCGGAGATGATGAGTACGGAGGTATATACCGACTTCTTTAAAAAAGTTACACGGTTTTTTAAAAGGAAAAGAGAAAAAGATGCACAAGCTGAGGATCGTTTACATGGGAACGCCTGATTTTGCGGTTTTGCCTTTACGGAAAGTAGTGGAGGCGGGTTATCAGGTGGTGGGGGTGGTGACTAATCCGGATAAGCCGGTCGGCCGGGGACAGCAGTTGCAGGAATCGGCTGTGAAGAAGTATGCCCAGCATGCGGGGTTAAAGCTTTTACAACCGGAGAGATTCAGGGATGAAATTTTTCTACAGGAGTTGTCCGGGCTGAAAGCCGATTTGCAGTTAGTGGTTGCTTTCAAGATGTTGCCGGAAGTGGTGTGGAATATGCCTCCTTTGGGGACCGTAAATTTACATGCTTCGTTGTTGCCTGATTACCGTGGGGCGGCGCCGATTAACCGTGCTATTATGAATGGGGAGAAGTATACCGGTATATCGACCTTTTTGTTAAAAAATGAGATTGATACCGGAAATGTGATATATAGAGAGAAGGTTGAGATTGAGGAGGATATGACTGCCGGAGAGTTACATGACCTGTTGATGAAAGAGGGGGCGGAGTTATTGGTAAAAACGGTCGATGCCATCGAATCGGGCGAGTTTCCGTTGACGGATCAACGGAGTTTGTTGGAGGGGCGCGAACCGCTCCATGCACCCAAGATATTTAAGGAGGATATGAGAATAGACTGGAATAGGAGAATAGAAGATATTTATAATCACATCCGCGGTTTATCGCCTTTTCCGACAGCCTGGACGGAGCTGAAGCACAGGATTACGGGTGAGATATTGCCCCTGAAGGTATATGCGGCCGAAAAATATATCCGGACACATAATAGGAGATCGGGGGAGCTTTCCACTGACGGGAAGTGTAATTTTGACATCTATGTGAACGGAGGGGTGATCCGCTTGAAGGAGTTACAATTAGCCGGAAAAAAAAGAATGGAAGCGGGGGATTTTCTACGGGGGTTTAAGCTGGAAGAGTATATCCTAAGTTAGTGATAAACAGCGGAGAATAAAATAAAAATCGCTCAAACGATAAGAAATAGGTTTGAGCGATTTTTATTTTCAGGGCTTTGTATTATCTGCCTTGCCCTCTTCCCGGATGTTCTCCGTTTCTATTTTGCCGCTCTTGCATACGTTTTGCCTGATTTTCCTGGTATTTTTTATACTGGTCGGCTGTCAGGTTCTTTTTCAAGTAAGCATCGGTCTCTTCCCGGTTCTTTTTCATGTTTTCCACCATAGCTTCCCGGTTGCTTTTGTTTTTTTCGAACATTTCCTGTTGTTTTTTAGCCGATTCGGTGAAATAAGTGGTAAAGTCTTTTTGCTGTTTTTCAGTCAGGTTCAACTCTTTGTTCATTCTTTCAACCATGTTTTTAGCCATTTGTTCGGGAGTCGGTCTTTCGCGTTGGCTTTGACCTTGGGGACGTCCTTGTCCGCCTTGTTGTGCGTTGACGCTAAAAGCGAGGAACAACATCAGAGTTGTTGCGAATAGTGTAATTTTTTTCATACTATAAATTTTAAGGTTTAAAACTGAGTTCAATCATTTTTTTTACTGCTTTCTGCTGAGTAAGACAATATGGACAAAAAAAGGTTTATACCCGGTTTAAAAAGAATTGTGGTTTTTTCTTGTTAAAATAAACTTAAATCGTGAAAACTATTTTATATTTGTAAATGAGCCACGGGAATTAGGGGTGGGAAGTAAAGGAATAACAAATAATTATTATCATGAAGCGTACTTTTGTAGAGAAAATGTTGAATGCCGAAGCCGGACAGGTCGTATGTTGCCAGCCGGATATCGTGTTGAGCCATGATAATTCGGCCCGTATATCTAAGCTTTTTGAAAAGATGGGTGGGGAAAATGTGATGGACCCATCAAAGTTGCTTGTTGTGTTGGACCGGAAGATGATCGGGACTACGGATGAATTGATCCGTGATTACAATGCAATCCGTAACTTTATGGAAGAGCAGCGGGTAGGACGTTTTTTTGATTGTGATAAAGGAATTTGCCATCAGGTGGTGACCGAGTATCTGAAACAAGGCATGCTAGTGGTGGGAAATGACAGCCATACCTGCACGGCAGGCGCTTTTAATTGTCTGGCCGTAGGGGTAAATAAGACAGAAACGGCTGTTTTATGGAAAACGGGAAAGATGTGGTTCAGAGTACCTGAAACAATAAAGATCGTACTGAAAAATGCCTTGTCTCCGGGAGTGTATGCGAAAGACTTGGCCTTGTGGGTTATCGGAATGTTGCGAAATGAACATCCGGAATACCGGTCGATAGAGTATCATGGCGAAGGAGTCAGCACATTATCAATATCGGACCGGATGACGATTGCCAATGTTTCGGGCGAAATGGGAGTGAAGAGCTCGGTGTTTCCTCCCGACGATGTGTTGGCGGACTATTTTGGCGATTATGCCATACAGGGCGTATGGGCGGATGAGTATGCCAATTATTCGGAGGTATTTGAGATAGATCTGGAGCAGGTTGTTCCTTTGGTTATGGTGACAAACGGAGAAGATGAGATAAAGGAGGTGAAGGAGTATAAGCATCTGGAAGTACAGCAGGGATTGATCGGAGCATGCGCTTGTGGACGGCTGGAAGATTTGAGGGTGGCGGCAGCTATCCTGAAGGGAAAAAAGATTGCAGACGGTTTTCAACTTTCGATTGTGCCGGCATCCCGGAAGATATACCTTCAGGCTATCGAGGAGGGAATTATCGATACACTTTTCAAGGCCGGAGCTTCTATTATGGGAGCAAGTTGCGGGCCTTGCCTCGGAAGCAGCCATATGATATTGGCCGATACAAAGCGCTTTATTTCTACCACCAATAGTAATTCGATGCGCCGCATGTTGGCCATCGGGGTAGAGAAATATGTCGCGTCTCCGGCAACTGTGGCAATGACTGCTTTAACGGGATATATACGAACCGAAGTTGAGCGTCCGGATATAAGTTATCCTTATTGGAGTACTCCCTCCAAAGCTATGGTCGTGGAGGAGTACGATAACCGGAGAACCGGAAATGTATGGGACTATACGGAGATAGACGATATATCGTGCGAACAATTATTTGCCGAACGATTTACCTATCATATCTCAATTGAAAATGCTAAGGCGATGGTTCCTTATCTGCTGGGGGGATTAGATGATCGGTTTTCCAAGCAGGTGAAAGCTGGGGATGCGATCATTGCCGGATGGAATTTTGGGTGCGGTAAACTGGTTAAACATGCGGCCGTCGGTTTGGTTGAAGCCGGAGTGAAGGCTATTATCGTAAAGTCCGTCAGCCGGACTTTCTTTCGAATGGCTACCAATCACGGTTTATTGGTTATCATTGCCTCTGAGATTGCCGAGGCCTATAAGCATGGCGATAAGGTAGAGATTGACCTGGAAAGCGGATCAGTGCATCTGAACGCTAAAGAGTACGCTTTACCGCGATACGATGTCAAATATACTGAGTTGATTTGGCAGAAAGGGCCAGTGAATGCCTCTGTAAAATAGAGTCTCAGGAATTTAAGTGACGATTTTGAAATAGTCGTTTTATATATTATGATATTTGTTTTTTGCAAAAATCGTATATCTTTGTAATAAGATAATGAAAAGCAATTTTATAAGGAGATTTAATACTATTACTAGTTTGAGGTAAAATAGGTATTTTGAGGGACATGTTAGGGGAAGGTCATAATAAACAGATTTGCAGGCTGTTAAATGCTCGTGAGCAGGAGGGGATGAAGCTTCTGTTTGATATGTATTATGTTCCGTTGGTAGCATGGGCAGACACTTTTCTTCACGATAGATCATTGGCGGAAGATCTTGTTCAAGAGTATTTTATTCATATCTGGGATGAGCGATTATATAAGAAATTCCGTCCGGAATCATTAAGTTCCTATCTGCGATTAGTTGTTCGGAATAGAAGCATCAACAGGGTAGGTAAGCGGGATGTTCTTTTCCGTTTCATGGAACTGGAAAGGATTGAGGCGATCTGGGAAGAATATAACGATCAGCGCGACCTGATCATATCCAGGGTTTTTGACGAAATTGCACTATTACCTCCCCGGTGCAGAGAGGTACTCGATTGTATCTTTATTAAAGGGATGACCTATCGTGATACTGCCGACTGTATGAAGATAACGCTTTCTACGGTAAAATCGCTTTTGACTAATGCGATGAGCAAATTACGGGAGAGATTGGACGGTAAATCGATAGCAATCTTTTTTCACTACTTTTTCACGTTGGACATAAAGCGCTCCGTTTCGACAATTACGCGAGTGTGAGTCCCTGTACCGATGATTCCGTTATCATCATAAGCTTCTACGTCAAAGATCAGCTTTCGTCCGTCAATTGTACGAAGGATTGCTGTCGCATAAACGGTTTTACCTATGGGAGTGGCACGGGTGTGAGTTATATTCACGGCTACGCCCACAGTGGATGAACCTGGGGGCAAAGCTATTGCTACAGCATGACGAGCTGCATTTTCCATCAAAGCGACCATTGCCGGAGTTGCGAAAACATCAACTCCCCCTGACCCGTAGAATGAGGCTGTATTCTGTTCCGTAACGATAGTTTCTGCCGTATATTTTAATTCTTTTTCCATGCTAAATTAAAATTCTGATTAAAGCGATATTTATATCCGGCAAATATAAATATCTTTTCATCGTCTCCCAAATAAAAGTCAGTTACTCATTCCGTCCGCTTCTGTGGAGCAATCATTGCTTTCCCCTATATTATGGATGAGATCGGATCTGTTATTTGATATATAGATGAAAAAAAACTATTTTGAATAGTCCTTTTCGTATTATTTTTTGATATATAAAAAAGAAGATATTATATCATGGGTAGAAAAAGAATCGATGATGAGATGCAAAGTTGGTTTCTTGCATTATACAATGGCGAACTAAGTAAAAAGGACGAGAAGCGGGTTGTACAATGGCTGAATGAGAGTTCGGAAAATCGTCAGGCGTATGAAATGTGGGTAAAAGAATATCTTTATATCCGTTGGGCACAAGTGGAAAAATCGATAGATACGGATAGGGCGCTGTCTGCGGTTTTAAAAGGAATAAAGAAAGAGAAGAGAGTATATCGGCCTTACTATGCGATTGCAGCTTCTATAGCCATTCTGATCACCGTGTCCGTGTTTTTCTTTTCTAAACGATATTTTCCTTCTGCTACAGAGCGGATTTGGATGACTTCGGAAATAAAACCCGTTAGCTCAAAGGCGATATTAGTACTTTCTTCCGGAGAAGAGATCGATTTGGCGACACATGATTCTTTGATCATAGAACATAATAATACTGTTTTAAAAGTGGATAAGAGGCATGGGTTGATTTATGAGTCAGGTACAAGTTCTTCGTCCCAGGAGATGGTTTATAATAAGATAAAAATACCCCGTGGCGGAGAGTATTATACCCGCTTAAGTGATGGAACGGAGGTTTGGTTGAATGCAGAATCGGAAATGGAGTACCCTGTGAGCTTTGCAGCTGATCGGCGGGAGGTCAGATTAAAAGGAGAGGCTTATTTTAAAGTATCGACGGATAGCACAAGGATATTTACAGTAAAATCCGGGCAATATGCCATTAATGTATATGGTACGGAGTTTAATTTAGATACGTACGATTTCAGTAATTTTAAAGTTGTGCTGGTGACCGGTGCTATCGGATTAAAAATCACACCCCAGACGATAGAAAGGCAATTAAAGCCTCATCAGTTGGGGATTACGAATATGTTGACAGAAAAAACCGAAATAGCAGATGTGGATATTGTTCCTTATACTGCATGGAGAAACAACTTCATGATATTCGTGGATGAACCCCTTGAGATATTGCTGGAAAAGACTTCCCGCTGGTATGATGTTGATGTGGTTTATCGGAACGAAGAGGCGAAGAAATTGCGTTTTGATATGAATCTTCCCCGTTATGCCGACATTCAGGAATTGCTAAGATATCTGGAACTAGCATCTGATCTGCGTTTTGAGGTAAAAGGGAAAATAATAGAAGTATTACAGGAGCGAAAATAAACGGAGAGCTGGAACCCTCCGTTGTTTAATCAATAATAAATACTGTAGGAGTGTATTTATTTAGTAATTAATTAATAATACAAATGTATGAAAAAAAAATGGAACAGGTGCCTCTTCTTCAATAAGGCGCACACAAAAAAGTGGTTGGCTATGAAATTGTGCTTTGTTTTTCTGATGGTCTTCATGGTTTCGGGATATGCCAATATTAATGCCCAAAATCAGTTGGTCACCCTTGACTTGAGGAATGCCAGTTATTACCAGTTGTTTAATGAGATAAATAAGCAGACCGGTTTGCACTTTGTTTACAATACGAATCAATTGCGGCAATTGGCTGCTATTGATGTGCATGCGGAGAATAAAAAAGTTAAGGAGCTATTGGATGAAGTGTTGGCCGGTACATCGTTTTCTTATATATTTGATAATAATGTTGTGGTCTTGAAGCTTAATTCAAACCAGCCTCAACAGAAGATATTCCGGGTTTCCGGAGTAGTACTGGACGATAAAAAAGCGCCTCTTCCCGGTGTAACTATCCGGTTGGATAGTACGGTTATGGGAACCGTGACGAATACTGACGGAAAGTTTACCATACAAGTTCCTTTTCAAAAAGGATATCTGATTTTCAGTTTTGTCGGTTTTAAGCAAAAGCGTGTTGCCTTTGAAGCAGGAAAGGAACTGACAGTAATTCTGGAAGAAGATGTCGCTCAATTGGAGGATGTGGTAGTGACCGGTTACCAGGTCATTGACCGTCGAAAAGTTTCAAGTGCGATCACTTCTATTCAGGCTGAGGACTTGGATTTTCAGGGAGCATTGACTGTTGACCAGATGTTGGAAGGAAAAGTACCGGGACTGATGATCAGTACATTGAGTGCTACCCCTGGAGCTGCAACTAAAATGCGTTTACGGGGATCCACTACCTTTACCGGGACTCGTGAGCCGCTGTGGGTAATCGACGGAATCATCTATGAGAATCCTGTTCCGCTGACTGCTTCCGATATTAATAGCTGGGATAACATCAACCTGATCGGGAATGCAATTTCAGGATTAAATCCGAATGACATCGAGCGGGTCGATATATTGAAAGATGCAAGTGCTACTGCCATATATGGTACCCGTGCCGCTAACGGGGTAATTGTAATTACAACCAAACAAGGACAGGATGGGGATGTGACAATCGGTTATTCAGGAAATGTGAAGGTTGTGCAACGTCCCGGTTACGAACATTTTGATATGATGAATTCCAAGGAGCGTATAGATGTATCCAGGGAAATTATCGATAAAGGTTTATGGTTTTCCAATACTCCTGCTCGTGTAGGATACGAGGGGGCAGTGATGGACTATTGGGATAAAAAGATTAATTATAATGAGTTTGAGCAGCGTGTATATGCAATGGAAAGCAATAATGCGGATTGGTTTAAAGCGCTATACAGGCCTGCAATCAGTCAATCGCATAGCCTTAGCCTTTCCGGCGGAGGAAATAAGACAAAGTACTATTTCTCCGTGGGATATTCCGATGAAAACGGCGCGGAGAAATGGGTGGATTTATCCCGGATAACGTCGCGGATGAATCTGACCAGCAAACTCAGGAAAAATCTTACTGCTGTTGTTAATATGAGCGGTTCGGTACAAAATGCGGATTATGTGCATTCTGCCTATTCATTATTTGATGCCGCTTATTATACCAGCAGGACGATACCGATCTATAATGAGGACGGAAGCTATCACTATATCCCTAAACTTGTTGCTTCGAGCGATGATGTTTATGCCGGTTATAATATTTTGAATGAGTTGGATCGTAGTAACCAGAAAATCATAAATAAATCGTTTAACCTTACAGGAACGATGAGTTGGACTATCGTTCCGGGGATCAAATATAGCGGTACGGCATCATATACTTCTACTACCAATACACAAGAGGAGTGGATAGCCGATAAGACGTTTTATACCGATAATTTACATCTACAACGTGCTCCGTTGTTAGACAAGGGAGGGGTATACGGCACCGGTACGACCGATCAAAGCTCGTGGACGTTGCGTAATCAGTTGAATATCAGTAAAATGTTGGGTGGTAAACATAATATCAATGTGGATTTGGGGCAGGAGGCTCGTTCTACCAAATACTGGGGAGTCAGCAAGACTTCTATACCGGGCTATTTGTATGATCAGGGACAGAAATTTAGTCCTTTTACACAGGCTACCGCTTTGAATTATGCATACATAACTGCTGTAAACAGGTGGTTTGTCGGTACGTCTCCAAGTGTTTATCCTTCAATCACCAACCGGGAGCAGAATAACCTCTCTTTTTACGGAACGTTTACCTACTCCTATGAGAGTTTGTTTAGTGTGAATTTCAATATCCGTAATGATGGATCCAATACGTTTGGTCAATATAAACGGTCGCGTTTTAATCCTACCTGGTCGGTTTCCGGACGGATGAATCTGACGGAAATGGGATTTATGAGAGATCCTGATAAAAGAAATTCGTTTGCTATAAGAGCATCTTACGGCTATCGTGGAAATGTTCCGAATGCTTCCCCATATTTGTTGATTTCGAGTCCGACAGTAAATGCATTGCTTGACGATGATATTGCATACGTGACGGATTTTCCGAATGCGAATCTGAACTGGGAAAAAACATCTACCGTAAATACGGCTATTGACTATAGCTTTCTACGAGGCAGGATATCCGGTGCGCTTGACGTATATTATAGTCTTTCCACCGACTTGCTTACCTATCGTAAGATTTCGTTGGTAAACGGAGAGGGACAACGAATGGTGAACAGTGGTTCGGCTACCAATTTTGGTGTGGAATTTAATATCCGCACCGTAAATATCGATATGAAAGATTTCCGTTGGACCACTTCGTTTTCTGTAGCTACTAATAAAAATAAGATTAAAAAAGGCGAGGTATCCAATGTAAGCGCCAATAGATATATGAATTATCTTCAAGGGTCTGTTATAAAAGAAAACCAAAACGTTGACGGTTTTTATTCATACCGGTTTGCAGGGTTGGACGATAGAGGATTACCCCGTTATAAAAACCTGTATGGCAATGATCCCAATCTGACCCGGGATGAGGTTTTTGAAACGGTGTTTACTTATTCCGGTTCGCGGGTTCCGTTGGCGTATGGAAATTTTTCAACGGAGGCTGCTTATAAGAACTGGCGTGTCCGGGCTAATTTCAATTACAAAGTGGGGCATAAAGTCCGTTTATTGCAACTTTATAACGGAGCGCAATCGCTTCCGTTGCCGGAAAGGAACATGCAACGAACATTTACACAGCGCTGGCGGAATCCCGGGGATAAAACCGATATTCCTGCCTTAAGTAACGAATATTTGAATATGTCTACCACAGCATTAGGCCCTATTACCCCCCAAAACGAATGGACATATACGATGGTAGATGCCGGTTATGATCGGATAATAGGTCCGTCGAGCAATACAGGCTGGTTTATGTATGATTATTCAGATATCCGGGTAGCAAAGGGCGATTTTATCCGTATACGCGATATCTCCTTGGGATATAATTTCCCTAAAAAGTGGATGGACTCTATTGGCTTGCAAAATGCACGTATGGATTTTCAGGTGCAAAATGTAGGGGTAATTGTTTTCGATAAGAAATTAAAGGGACAGGATCCTGAGCAGGTACAGCACGTCGGAATGCCTACTTTACCCACCTATTCGGTGAATCTTTCATTTAATTTTTAACGCATAAACAAAGAGTATGAAACGAGCTATACAAGAGGTTACACTAAAGGAGACGAATGTATGTGGTGAGTTCCATATAACCTTTAAAAATAAATATATACATATGAAAAAACGGATCTATATATTATCTTTCCTTGTATTAGGATTGATTACAGGGTGTTCCGATTTCCTGAAAGAAACGGATAAGGATAAGGTGGTGCCTCGTACGGTTGAGCATTACAGGGCGATGCTTAATGCAGAAGCATATTCGCAGTTGGTGGACTATTTTCATACTGACTTAATGACGGATGATGTAAGGGAGTACGCTAATGCTACGGCGGAGAATAAAAATAAATGGAAAAGTCTTTATACCTGGCAGCGGGATTTGGAAATGAACGGAAACAACAAGGTGGATGCTGCATTGAATTATTCGTGGATACGGAATTATAAGTTGATAGCTATTTTGAATTATGTTTTTGAACAGATAGATGAGGCAACCGGAGATGAGGCTGAAAAAATGCATCTGAAAGGAGAAGCCCATTGTTTACGTGCGAAAAGTTACTTGGAGTTGGTTAATCTGTATGCCAAACACTATAACCCGGCAACGGCAAGCCAGGATTTAGGTGTGCCTATCCGCTTGGATGTGGGGGTGGAGGACTATTATTCCCGGAAAAGCGTACAAGAGGTATATGATGTGATTGAATCCGAATTGATTACCGGTATTCAATTGATGACAGACAGCAAAATACGCCGGAATGTCTGGAGTATGAGTCCTTTGGCCGGTAAACTGTTGTTGTCGAGAGTGTACCTGTATAAAGGAGAGTTTCAAAAATGCGCAGACATATCGACCGAGATAATAGATGCTACCGGAGGGATGTTGTGGAATTTGTCACAAAACACATCTATGCCGTATGTAAATTTTGCGAATCCTGAGATATTATTTACATGGTGTAATCCGGGTTATTGCAGATCCAGCGACGGACAAACTAAATCCTATGTTGATGGTACTCCCTTGTTCCAGGCGTCTACGGAATTGTATTCGCTTTTTTTGACCGGAGATGCACGTAAAACGTACTATATCAACTATTCCCAAAGCGCTTATCTGCCGGTGAAGATGACCGATAAATGCACAGGATTGGGAGCTTTTTCCTATAGGAGTATAGAGGCTTTCCTAAATCGTGCGGAGGCTAACTTCGAATTGGGACATGCCGATCTGGCCAAAGCAGATATAACCACAGTGGTGAGCAACAGGGTAAGCGATATATCTAAAATAACTGTTCCCGATGAAGGAGAAGCATTGAAAACCTTTATTTATAATGAACGCCGGCGGGAGTTTTGTTTTGAAGGTATGCGTTGGATCGATTTAAAAAGATGGAAAGACAGGAGGACCCAGATTTCCCATAGCTATACCATGAGGAGTACGGATGGGGCAACCTTGGGAACCGAGCAATATATTTTGTTGGAAAACGATCCGAATTATATTTTGCCGATACCGAATGATGAGATAGATGGTAATAACGAATTGTTAATCCAGAATGACCGGTACGAAAAGCGACCGATAAAAAATTAATAGTCTTGGATTAATATAAATTTTGAGGAATGTTTTAATATTAAAAAATAAACAGATGAAGAAATTAATATACATGATCATTTGTTTCAGCACAATGCTGTTTGCATGTGAAGAAAGTGAAGATACTTCTCCTTCTAATGCCGAATATAACCGGCTGGAGGATTTGGTTGATCTCTCCTTTCCATTGATAAAGGAGTATCATGACAAGTATGAATCCTATATTCTATATGAGTTTGACTTTATATCGGATTTTGCTTATATGTTTGCCCAGGCTTCTTCCTGGAGAAATGCAGCCGTAGAGAAATTGGATATAAAAGATGTGCCGAAAGCTTTGGAATATTTGGAACAACATTTCTTTCCCTATTATGTGGATACGGTAAGAAACGGGGATGGTAAATTGGTACAAACCGATTTCCATAAAAAACACATGCCGTTAAAGCTGCTGATTTGCAAAGAGATAGTTGCTGGTTCATTGGGGATTTCTACCGTAGAAGGGAATAGTGTTATTTACCATGATGCAACGGCCAGTATGAACAGTTTTACCATAGCCCGTTTAGATAGCGTTTCGTTAAAGGAAATGAGTCAATCTGCGGATCGGCCTTTACAGTTTAGGAATGCGATTCACTATATGTTTATCGCCGGTTACCTGAACAATGCCAAAGGGGTGGAGGTCGGGAATGATAATTTCTACGAAATCAGCCGTGTGTATTATGATACGGAAGCGCCTGCAACATATAATCCGACTGATTTTTATACAAGAGGATTTATCCCTCCTACCGGGACAGCCACTACTTCTGTCTATCCTTCGAAAGAGACGGATTTAAGGAATTATATACATGAGTTGATAAACCTTACTTCTGCCCGCAGGGCGACTTTACGGAATTACCCTGTTGTGAAGAGCAAATCTGTCCATTTAGCTCGAAGTTTAGCTGCCATGGGTATCGATATTTTCAGGTTGAATCCGGAAATAAACGAATTGATTAAGTAATTTTTTAATACACAGAAAAATGAAACGAATCTATATACTCTTTTTGATGGGGATCATATCTTTCCTTTCCTGTGAAGATGAGAAAGAGTTTCCCGCACCTAAATTTAAATTTTCGAATGGTATCATTGAAACTACTTTTCGTAGAGATACATTGGATAAATACACTATCCGGGCAGAAATTTTCGCACCGAACGGTATTCGCAAACTGACAGTGATAGATGGTATTACCTATCAAGAGATTGAAACCATTCCGGCACAGGGTTCCCAATATCAGCTTAATTACGAATTGGACTACCGGCAGGTAGATGTGGATACGACGCTTGTTTATCTGTTTAAAGTGGAGGATCACACCGGAAGAACAATGAATAACGCTTTTTCGGTGAATATGATACGTTCTTCACATCCTAATGTGCAGTTTTATAGGGATAAAATGGTGACATCATATGATGCTTATCCGGTTTCAGGTACCGTAACGACAGGATTCAACGCTATCAAAACCGTAAGGATCACTCAAAATGGAGTGTTGATATCCGAGATAAATGGGGAAACTCTGGCCGATTCTTCTTTATGTGCATTCAATGTAATGTCCAAAACCTTGAGCCAGGGTACCAATGAAATTTCGGTTTTTGTCGAAGATATAAAACAACAGACCATCATAAAGGTGATGCAGGTGGAGCGTATCCCGAAACCGGAGATGCGGTTGAAGCAAATAAAAATGACGAATCCGGTGGGAGCGCTTACCACTTACGATTATACCTATAATCAAGACGGGAAGGTGAGCAAAATCGTTTCGACACTCGTCGCATCTGGTTATACGGAATCGTCTGATTTTACCTATAATAGTTCAGGGAAAATAGAAAAAATAGTTCATCTTGGTTCTTATTTATACACCTATACTTATATTTCCGAAAACGGGAAATTAACTAAAATGATGTATTCATTAGCCAATAGGACTACCGGAGTTGTATCGAGTACAACAACCCCGGTAGAACAAATCCAACTCTATGACGATGGACGCATTAAACAATATTATGCCCGTACGAAAACCATTGTGGCTAATTATGCGACAATTTTTGGAGAAGAGATGTTTATCGATTGTTTGAATGGAACGGGTTATTCCGTTCCTGCTAGCCGGGATGTGTACGAATTTGTGGATAGGGTGCCCAATCCTTTTTATATTGAAGAATTGCCTCAGCTTCCTGAGATTATAGCCTATTTAACCGAGTTTTATTTTACTCCTTATATGTTTTATCAAAGGGTGCGGGATCTGGACAGAACCAATGTACAGACGCGATATAGCTATGAATTAGACGAGTTGGGGAGGGTTGTGACTTTACGGAAAGTGATGCCGAGCAGCTCTTCTCAAAACCGGAATTATGAATTTATTTATATGAATTAGCTATAGGTACAAAAAGCGAAGATTGCCGGATAGAGCGGTCTTCGCTTTTTAGAATATGGACTTACAATTTTAAACTTGATAAAAATGAAAAGATTACTATTTGTTGTTGGATTATTTGCTTATGGATGGGCTAATGCTCAGGGGGTGGCATTTCAATATGGGAATGTAGAAAAAGCAATGAAGGAGGCCCAAAGGAAGGACAAAATGGTTTTTGTTGATGTGTATGCCGTTTGGTGTGGTCCTTGTAAAAAAGCGGAGAAAGAGGTATTTATGAACGATTCTTTAGCGGCTTATTTTAATGAGCATTTTATTTGTGTGAAGATAGATGCAGAAACAGAAGAGGGAAAAAGATTTACAGAGCAATATAATGCAAAATCATTGCCTTCTTTTGTTTACCTGAGGCCTAATGGAGATCTTGTATTAAAAGAGAGCGGATACGGATCGCCGGGGCGGTTAATGGAAAAAACAAGATATGCCTGCGGATTGAAAAATATACGTAGCGATCGGGAGGAGATGGAAGATAGGTATCTTACCAATAGTCAGGATACGGCTTTTCTGCAAACCTATATGAAATTCAAAGAGTATAATGGCGAAGATTATTCGGAAGCATTAGGGAAATACTTACTGTTGTCGAAGTCGCTAGGAAAAGGGGATCGCGAATTGTTTGACGATTTATTTACATATCGGAAAGGACTTAGGTTAGGAGGAGCGGCCGAAGAAGTTTTTCTGCGTAGCGAGAGTGGTTGGATTGCAGCAAATCCTGATTTTAGAAAAACAAATAAATATCAGTCTGTTATGTCGGATTTATCCAAAAATACATATGATTACGGTACGAGGATCAAAAATTTTGAAGTTGTTACGCGTTCGTTGGATTTTATAACCCGTTATTCGGACAAATCTTTCGACCGGATGAAAGTGGTATTGGATTATTATGCTGCCGTCAAGGATGGAAAAATGTATAAAAAATTAGCAGCTCCTTACTTAGACAGTATATATAGATCGGCTGACATTCCGCAGATTATAGAAAAAGATAAAAAAGGTTTGGAGGGATTGGCGAAAAGAATGGATGAGCGGGTTGCAAGCGGAACGATCGATTCGTTTGGAATTAAAATGAGTTATATCGCTACCCGAATGAGAAGCGGAGGAAATAAGCTGGGTTATTTTTTAAGCACGTATGGATATCAATACTTGCGTTTCGCCGACACAAAGAAAGAGATTTCCTATATTATTCCTTACCTTCGGACAGCAACGGAAGTCGCTTCATTTAATCCGCTATATTTAAATAATTATGCCGACGGGCTTTATAAAGCCGGAGAGAAAAAAAAGGCATTAGAGCTTAAACGGAAAGCGATTGAGATGGATGAAAATCTGGGGAAGACGGTGTTGATAAAAAATAATCTTGAGAATATGGAAAAAGGCAAGCCGCTTGTATGGGAGTGATCGGATTAAATTGATCCTTTCGTACATTTATAGCCGAAATTAAAAAAACATACTCACTTTTGTTCATTATTTATAATGGCTAAAGATTGAGTATGTTTTTCTATTCTGACAGGTGAGGTCAACGGTTTATTGATCTGGTGACGTAGCCTTTTGTATTTTCGTTGGTGATCAGTGCGACCAATGCGTCTTTCTGCTCCTGGCTGAACATGCTTTTCAGTCCGATCGTGACGTGGTAAAGCATTATATTACGGTCGTCATCCGCCAGGGAAGTGGCTTTCTCCTGTATCATTTTAAAAACCTTGTCGGCACCTTCTCCTGCCACCTTTGCAAGAGCTGCTGCTTGGAATATCGGAAAAATGCCGGCGTCGGTCAGGCCGAGTATGGCCAACCTGCCATTTGTTTTTTCGATGCTTTCCTTTGTCGCATTACGATCATACCCTTGGATGATCTGGGAGTAATAGGCCGTATATTTGTTTTTAAACACTGCGTCGACTTTGTCGCGTCCGCACGTTTCGCGGAATTTATCCCTGTTGGCGGTTAGATTAATAAATGGTTATTTCGAATTTACACGAAGTGACAGAGATAGGGTGTGTCTCCAGCATTTCCTATCTTTTTATCTACCTCGTTTTATTTTTAAAATTTTACCTTCGCGTTCGATTGCAATCTTTCCGTTTTGTTCAAATATGCGCAATATCGGATCGATCGTTTCATGACGATTGGCAAAGAGTCCGAACCGGTACTCTTTTATTTCGTTGTCTTCAAATACGAGTTCTATATCATACCATCTTTTGATCATGGTCATAATGTCTTCCAATCGCTCGTCTATAAAACGGAATTTTCCCTCTTTCCACGCCGTATAGTTTTTTATATCTACTGTTTCAACGGAGGTTTTCTGTTGTATCCGGTCGAATGTGAATAATTCGTTTGGTTTTAGCAGTACTTTATGTCCGATAGAAGTTCCGGAAATAGCAACCGATCCTTCGGTCAATGCGGTATGGATCCGGCGATCGGTAGGATAGGAAGAGATGTTGAATTTGGTACTCAATACTTCCACGTTATAATAGGCAGTCCGTACGATAAACGGTTTCTTTTTGTTTTCAGCCACTTCGAAATAGGCTTCTCCTTCCAGTTCCACCTCCCGGGTATTTTCGCTGAAACGTACCGGAAAACGAAGTTTGGTCTCGGAATTGAGATATACCATTGTCCCGTCGCTCAGCCGTAGTTGATATTCCCCACATCTTGGTACGGCCATTTCGTTGTAAATCAATCGATCACCTTTTTGCCCTAATGTATCCTGATAAGAAACGATATGTCGCTGATTTGTAATGATCGACTGTTCCTGTTTGGCAAAAATGGCATTGGTGCTATCTGTCAGATAGACCACTTCCCCGGTCGAGAGGGTTAATTGGGCCTTATATTGACCTGGACTGATCATCGGATCAGGTACGGAAGTTGAACTTTCTTTCTTTAGAAAAAAGAGTACGGTGCAGATAGGTAATAACAGAATAGCGGCGTAACGGGAAATACGCAGGAATACTTTTTTTCTCTCTGCTCTTTTCCGTTTGTATAAAAACTCATTCCAATTATTTTCTTTGTCAAAGGAGGAAAAACGCTCCCGGTTCGAAAATTGATTCTCCTGCATCCTGATCTCATCATATAAGAGTTGATGCTCTTTTGATGCATTTCGCCAGTTGTCTAACAGGAGTTGCTCTTCTTCTGTCAATTCCCCTGTTAAAGAAGTGGCGATGAGTTGCGCTATGGTAAAGTGGTCTATGTTCATTTTATATCTTGTTTTTAATAAGACAATAAAAATGAAATTCATGGTGAATGGGGAAATGATTTTTTTGAATATTTCTGTGATCCGCTACTCTGACTTTAGGTTCATTTATTTTTGTATATTTGTTATGTTTTTTGTTGATATGGAAACTTCGCTGAAAAGTAATATTGCAGTAATTGATGAGGAAAGATTAAAGAATTTATTTAATAAATTCTTTCAGGCGTTGTGTGTTTTTGCATCAAGTTATGTGGAAGATGACGCACTGGCGGCGGATATCGTTCAGGAGAGCTATCTGTCCCTTTGGTTTCACCGGGGAGAGTTACGACATGAAAAAAGTGTAAAATCTTTTCTATATACGATGGTGCGTAACAATTGCCTGAATTCTCTGAAAAAAGAGAAGAGTAGAAAAAGAGGTATGGCATACATGGAGTCTGATTTTTTTTGGGAAAATACATTGATTCGGGTGGAATCGTATCGTATGCTCTATAATGCAATTGAAGAGTTGCCCCATCAGACGCGCGAAATTATAAACCTGGCTTTGGACGGACTTAAAAATGAGGAGATTGCAGAGAGGTTAGGGGTGTCCATAAATACGGTTCATACCTTGAAAAAAGTGGCTTATAAAAAACTAAAGGTGGCTTTAAAGGATCACTATTATTTGCTGTTCTTCTTATTCTCCTAGATTTCCGTTTATTGATCTTCTGTTTTATAGCGCACTGGGTCTTATAGAAGCTTTTGGACTTTTATATTTACGGAGCAAAATCAGATATTTGATAAAAAGTCAGGAATTTTGTCCCCCGAAAATAGAAGCGGGTTGTATGCGATGGCGATAAAATCCTATTTAGAATGAATATATATTGCTGTATATCTTTAAAAAAAGTAAAAAACAACTAGGCTTTTTTTCATTTTTTTTGTTTTATATAAAAATAGTAATCTGTGGAAGTAAAACAATTTTTATATGATTGAAGTTTAAACGGTAAATAGTACCTTTAGTCCATCAGATTACTTGATTAAACAAAAAAAGAGTAATTATGAA
>JAVBLD010000049.1:0-44359 GCA_031553705.1 Marinifilaceae bacterium
AGAGATCTTCGAGTACATAGAAATCTGGTATAATAAAATCAGACGCCACAAAGCTCTGAATAATATGACAATAGATGAATTCTGGAAACTAAATGCAAAAAGTGCTTAACTATTTGTGCGGATTTAGTTAGGAATTCCAAAGAGTTTAACCTGGGAATCATAGTTAGGGCAACCTGTGCTTTTAAAGTATTGTCCGGATTCATACAATTGAAATTTTGACGATGTAACAAATTTATTGTTTTTAAGTTAAAAACAATGGGTATTAAAGGAGAAAAAATGTGTTTAACTTCTTATCTTTGTACAAGGCGATGTAGAATTAAAAATCATGGAGAGAGGAGGGGACGGATTAAATTTGAAATTCAGATTATATTTATGAGTGAAGTTATTTTTACAAATGAGGTGGATGTTGTTTTACAAAAATATCTACGGACGACAGGGACTGAGCAAGTATTTATTTTGATGGATCGAGGATCGAAGGAGCATTGTATCGATTTTTTCCCGGAAGGTTTGTTTAATTCCGGATATACGATTACGATCGCGTCGGGCGAGCAATACAAATCATTGGAAAGTGCTTCGGAGATCTGGAGTATTCTGACCGCTCATAATGCGAAAAGAAACTCTGTTTTAGTGAATATAGGGGGAGGAATTGTAACCGATGTCGGAGGATTTGCTGCCTCGTGTTTCAAGCGGGGAATGCGGTATATCAATATCCCGACGACATTGTTGGCTCAGGTGGATGCTTCTATCGGCGGTAAGACAGGAATCAATTACGGGGGATACAAAAATGAAATTGGTACCTTTTCAACCCCTGAATGTGTAATAATAGATAACCGTTTCCTGAAAACATTGTCAAAGCGGCACATTCTTTCCGGTTTTGCGGAGATGTTGAAACATGCTCTACTGTCGGAGGCGGAATCGCTCATGGAGTTGCTGGATATAAAACTGGACCAGGTAGACAGTACCGCATTTTTACAGATGATCAAAGATTCCGTAACGGTTAAGGAAGCAATTGTCAAAGCAGATCCGAGAGAGAAGGGGATCCGCAGGGCATTGAACTTCGGACATACGGTGGGACATGCCATCGAAAGTGTTGCAATAGCCAATGGTGTAGATATACATCATGGGGATGCTGTTGCTTACGGTATGGTCGCCGAATTATACCTTTCGGTAAAAAAACTGGATTTTGATACACGGTATTATGAGGCTCTAAAAGATTTTGTAGGATCGGCATATCCTTCTTACAGCCCGGTGGCAGGAACGGAAGAGTTATATGGTATTATGTTGAATGATAAGAAAAATGAACGGAAAGGTGTAAATTTTACATTGCTGCATAACCCGGGAGAGTTTGAAACGGATGTATATTGCACAAAAAATGAAATATACGAAGCGCTTGCCCAACTGGGACATCTGACGCTGTAAATCAGTAATTAATTTAAAATTCAGAGCTCGCAGAGTGAATGTGCGGATTGTATTCGAAAAGAAGGCCGTGAATGGAGAGATTGTACTACCGGCTTCCAAAAGTATCTCCAATCGAGTATTGTTAATCAATGCTTTGTCAGATAATGGACTGCCCATTGAAAACCTGTCCGATTGTGACGATACGAATAGTATGCTTCGGGTGCTTTGTTCAAATGACTCTTGTTTTGATATCGGTCATGCGGGAACAGCCATGCGCTTCCTGACCGCTTATCTGGCCCGTATTTTCGGGAGATGGGAGATCACCGGCTCCGAACGGATGAAACAGCGTCCTATCGCAGTGCTTGTAGATGCTTTATGTGATTTGGGCGCCCAAATCGAATATACGGAAAAAGAGGGATTCCCTCCGCTCAGAATATATGGGACAAAACTCCGGGGAGGAGAAGTGACCATGCCGGCGTCGGTTAGCAGCCAGTATATTTCGGCATTAATGATGATAGCTCCTTATATGGAACAGGGATTAAAGATCCGGTTAAAAGGTGAAATTGTATCCCGTGCTTATATCGAGATGACGCTTCATATTATGAGGAGGTTTGGGGCTGAGGTAAGCTTCGATAATCATGTGATAAATGTTGCAAGTATACCTTATACCCCGGTAGCTTACCGGGTAGAGCCGGATTGGAGCGGAGCGTCTTATTTTTATGAATTGCTTGCTGTGGCTGATAGCGGAGAGATCCGGCTACCCGGGTTACAAAAAGAAAGTTTGCAGGGAGATGCCGCACAGGTTGCTTTGTGGGATAAGCTGGGCGTGTCGACATGTTTTATAAAAGATGGTATTACCATTCGTAAGAAGCAGATAGAAATAAGCTCTCTGGAATATAATTTTGTCGAGATGCCGGATATCGTTCAATCTTTTGCTGTTGCCTGTTGCCTGTTGAATATTCCGTTTGTGTTCACCGGCTTGACAACATTACGGATTAAAGAGACCGACCGGCTCCGGGCGTTGGTTGATGAGTTGGCTAAACTGGGCTATCGGCTCGAAACGAAAGGAGATGACCGGCTGGAGTGGAACGGTTCGTTGTGTATGGGCGGGATTCCTGAGATCTTTACCTATCACGACCACCGTATGGCAATGGCCTTTGCTCCCGCTGCGCTTGTATTTAAAAGGCTGACTGTAATTGGCAGGGATGTGGTCAATAAGTCGTTTCCCGGTTATTGGCAACAGCTGGAATTGGTGGGGTGTAAAGTGCAAGAGTTAGGATAGAAAGTATGGAAGAACTGTTCTAAATTATATTGACGAAATTATTATTATCGGTCGTTCACTGTTATATCAAGAAGACTATGCCACATGAAATATTTATGCGTAAAGCGCTGGAGGAAGCTTTAAAGGCTGGGAAGGAAGGGGAGATCCCGATAGGGGCTGTTATAGTCTGTAAAGGAAAAATCATTGCCCGGGCGCATAATGAAACGGAAAAGCTAAATGATGTTACCGCTCATGCCGAGATGATTGCAATTACTTGTGCGGCATCGGCTCTGGGGGGGAAGTATCTGAATGATTGTATCCTATATGTTACGATGGAACCGTGTGTAATGTGCGCCGGAGCTTTAGCCTGGGCACAACTCGGCGAACTGGTTTTCGGTGCCTCGGATCCTCACCGTGGATATAGCCGCATGGAATCATCCGTCCTTCATCCGAAAACAAAAGTCACTTCCGGAGTGTTGGCTCCGGAATGCAGTGAATTGGTTAAAAAATTTTTTCGTTCCAAGAGATAAATATTATAACTCTTTTTATTGATTCGTTTGAACATCGGACAATATATGGCGGAGGCGATTAGTTTTATCAATAGTAAATTTTCTGCTTTGCCCGATTTCAATGTGATTAATATCCCGGTATCAGTAATTCCGAAAAATTTGAATTCCGATATATTATCTTTTTTGTTGATAAGTTAGCCTGAGTATCCCATTAATTTATTTTATTATGTTGAATATTTGGGTAGATTTCTAAAAACTCTTAATTTTAACTGCTCAAAACAGAGAGCAGGGAGCATATTGAATTTATGATTTTAAACATATATAATTAAAACAATTATGATGCAAAGTATTGAAACGTACAATTTTAAAAACAAAAAGGCACTGATCCGTGTCGATTTTAATGTGCCTTTAAATGATAAATTTGAGATTACCGATGATACAAGGATGAGGGCCACCATTCCTACAATTAAAAAGGTGCTTACCGGCGGGGGTTCTGTTATTTTGATGTCTCATTTGGGACGTCCGAAAGGTATTGAAGAGAAATATTCATTGAAACACATCGTGAAACATCTTGAGACTTTGTTGGGTATAAGCGTGAAATTTGCGGATGATTGTGTAGGTGAAAGCGCCAGAACATTGTCTGCCGGATTGAAGCCGGGAGAGGTGTTGCTGCTTGAAAACCTCCGTTTTTACAAAGAAGAAGAAGCCGGAAATGAGGCTTTTGCCGGGAAATTAGCCACCTTAGGCGATGTCTGGATCAATGATGCTTTCGGTACTGCACATCGCGCACATGCTTCGACAGCTGTTATTGCTAAATTTTTCCCGATGGACAAACTATTCGGTTATGTCATGAAAAACGAACTGGACAGTGTCGACAAGGTGATGAAAAATCCGGAACGTCCATTTACGGCAATCATGGGCGGTTCAAAAGTTTCATCGAAGATAGATATCATTATGAATATGTTGGGTAAGGTAGATAACCTGATTGTTGGTGGCGGGATGACTTATACCTTTAAAAAAGCGTTAGGTGGCCATGTGGGTAATTCCATTTGTGAAGAGGATAAGCTGGATGTTGCTCTCGATATTATGAAGAAAGCGAAGAAAAATGGCGTGAATCTGGTGCTTTCGGACCAGGCCGTTATTGGGGATGATTTTAGCGAGAATGCCAATACGAAGGTGTGTGACTCAATGAATATCCCCGATGGTTGGGAAGGACTAGATATCGGTCCGGAAACAAGGAAACGTTTCGCGGAGATTATTGAGAAATCAAAAACCATTCTTTGGAATGGTCCGGTTGGGGTGTTTGAAATACCCAAGTTTGCAGAAGGTACTAAGGCTGTAGCCGAATCGATAGCAAAGGCGACGGAGAGAGGTGCATTCTCATTGATCGGCGGAGGGGATTCGGTGGCGGCTATTACCCAATTTGGTTTTGCCGATAAAGTAAGTTATGTTTCGACTGGCGGCGGCGCGTTGCTCGAGTATATCGAAGGTAAAGACCTTCCCGGTATCACGGCTATCAGGGGGAAATAGTCCATATGATTTAAAAGAGGTTGCCATACGACAACCTCTTTTTAATCGTCATTGTCTATCAGTCCTTCTGCCTGAAGTTCTTTTTTCAAAGCTAAAAAAGTCTCGAGTTCTTGTTCGGTTGCTGCTTTACTTTGTGAAGACAATACAAATTGTCGTGCTATGACCGGTTCGGAGTCCTGTTCAATATCCTTTACGGAAATAGTGATTTCGTCCCCTATTTCCAATTCCGCTTTATACCAATCGGTTGATGCTAACGTTTTTGTATGCATACCGCTGAAACTTAACTCCATTTTATCATTGTTTTTTGTAGCAATGATCGTTATAATCCGGTCGCTAAAAGACGCAGAGAAGATATCCCCGTTAATTTTTAATTCAAATCCTTCCATATCAGATTACTCCTTTCTCTGTGAGTTTCTTTTTCAATGAGAGATATTTCCCTAGCCGCAAGTCTATATTGGGCATATTAGCAGAACGTATTTCTACCGGAACAGAGTTTTCAGTAATATCGACGATTTTTATTTTCACTTCATAATTTTTCTGGATATTGGCGTCGAACCACTTGATATGTTTGTCGCTACCTCTGTCGAGTCCGCCGAAATACAAATTGACAGAACCGTTACTACTTATGATAATAATCGACACTACGCCTTTTTCCAGGGAAGCCGATATTGTTTCGTTATTGTGTTGCAATTCAAAACCCTTCATACGCTTACATTTGCAAATATGTAAAACACTTTAATCAAATAAAAACAACGACACTCTCGAACCATGAAATTCTTTACATACCTTATATATAGCATAAAATGCACCTTTATACTTGTAAATCAGAGAGAATGTAAATATATATAATATTTAAATACTTCCTGCTGGATTTTCATTATTTAATTTTACAAAAGAAAATTTTATTCAAATGATCTTTTATTTCAGGCGATACCTATAGGTGTTTATTGTAAAGCTTTGAATTTGTTTTGTTTGCCGAATAATACGAATATGTCATGCTGTTGTACGGTTTCGTCTTTTTCCGGTTCCTCAATAAATTCAATATTTTCCGGTCCTTTCCCGTTTACATGGTGAGGCCGTTTTATACCGAGCAGTTTTAGGGAAAAATCTTTTTCGAAATCGATATCCTCCATCTGTCTGCCGATAAATTCTTCAGGTAACTCTATTTCGTGGATGACGTAATCCTGGGTTACCCGGTAAGAATAGACGGAATTCAATATTTCTGTTTTCAACGTGAAGAAATCGGCAAATTCCTGCTCCAGGTCGATGATTTCAGTAATTCCCATCGCTTCGAGCACTGTCCGGTGAAGCGACGATATCGAACGGACAATGATACGTCTAGCCTCTTCTTGCTTTAGGATAGCGACGGCCAGAATCGATGTACCAACATCCTTCCCCAAAGCAATAAACACGAAATTCGACTCTTTCAGCGGTAGCATTTTCACAGCTTGTTCATTATTAATATCAAGGCATATTGTATTTTTAATGTGGTCTTTATAATGGTTGACTTTGCTAAGGTCGTGATCTACTCCGATTACATCGTGGCCGAGATCCGTGAGGCGTCGTGCCAGAGCTATCCCGAATTTTCCTAAACCTATGATAATACACTTCATGTCAGATTTTGATTATAAGTTTTGACCCGGCAGGAATCTGCTTTTTTATTTATATTTTGTTCTATAAGATGACTGTATCGTCGGCATATATATATGTTTTTTCGGTTTGCTGTTTTATGATTCCGAATAAGATAGTGATCAATCCTACCCTTCCCACAAACATGGTTATACTAATGATTATTTTACCGATTACGGTTAGTTCCGGAGTGATTCCAAGGGTTAACCCGACTGTTCCGATTGCCGATATAACTTCGAATGCCGCTTTCGTGACAGAAATATCTTTTTCCACGACGACGAGTATCATCGTAGCTGTGAGTATCCACAGAATTGAAAGAAGGATGATAACAAAGGCGCGATTTACGTTACTGACAGAAAGTTGCCGTTTGGCAAGCTCTACTCTTTCTTTTCTTCTGGCGGTGTTGTAAATGCCTTTTAATGCAACAATCAGCGTCGTTGTTTTGACACCTCCTCCGGTAGACATCGGCGAAGCTCCGATCCACATCAGAATCATCGTCAGGAATATGGTTGTGGGCAACATGGCGCTCATTGATATATTATTAAATCCTGCGGTGCGTGGAGTCACGGCTCCCATAAATGATGTAGCAAGCTTTCCGATCACCGGAAGTCCCTTTAATGTGTTGTCATTCTCGAATACCCAGAATAGAGCGGTGCCGGCAATGATCAGTACGATAGTTGTCGGGATGACAATCCGGGTGGTTGTGCTGACGATTCGTGGTTGTAATTTATATCGTCTGGGTAATCTTGTGATTTTACTGATCAGTGAATATATTTTGTGCTTCAGCCATTTACCATAGTTGAATACAATCGGGAAACCTATCCCGCCGAGAATGACCAGTAGGGCCAACCAACTTTGTAAGCCATAAAGATGGCGTACTACCGGATTAAATAAATTGTCCGGTAGTGTTGAAAAACCGGCATTGCAAAATGCCGAGATAGCATGAAAAGATGAGAAAAAAAATTTATCCTGAATTGCAGGAACATCTTCGATTTGTCTGTAGATCAGATATGTGCCGATACTTTCTACAATTACTGTTGTCAGAAGGATATAGGCTAATGTGCGGAAGATATGATTTAAAGAGTCCTGATTAAGGATGTCTTTCAATGCCATTTGATCCTGGAAAGAGGTCTGGCTGGAAAATGACATGGCAAAAAAACTGGTAAAGGTCATTACACCTATTCCTCCGACCTGAATAAGTGTGATCAGAATAATTAAACCGGTACCCGTAAAAGCTGAATCGGTATTTACAACTGTTAATCCGGTGACACATACTGCACTTGTTGCTGTGAACAGAGCATCAATAAACGTTAGTTCCCCGAAGTGGGCGGTTGGCAGCATCAATAGAAGCGCTCCGGTCAGAATGATAAATAAGAAACTGCATATAAACATCATTTCAGGCTTCAGATGGCGCTGCAGGGTGCCGACAATATCCTTCGATAGTTGTATAACACTTAAAGATATAAGCAGGATATAAGTTAAAAGATGATTTATATTGTACATCCATCCTTCACCTTTATGGTGGGTAGCCACTATAAACAGAAGTCCTACAATTGTTATGACCTCATACCAAAAACCTTTTTCATTCCGGATCATGGCTGGATTGAATATTAAACGGAGCAGGTTTCCGTATAAAAACAGCTTTAGAATTATATAATAGGTCTTTTGGATGTGTTGTTGGGAAAGTACCGTCTGGTAAAATCCAAACTCATATATCAATATAAAAACAGCAGCAAATGCCGCCAGGAAGAATACGATCCCGGTTGCTTTATCCAGTATATTTTTGAATATCCTGTAAATAAATGTTATGTTGTATATGAACTCAGTTAAAGTCATAGGCGATATTTGTTGTAGTAAAACGCTGAATGCTTTCGAACGGTTTCATCCGGATCTATTTATTTTATGAATACTTATTGCTCTCGATATTGTGAAAAATTTTTCATTTTTCATTTTTCGTTTTTCATTTTTACGTATCTTTGTAAAATAGGATTTAAAAATTGCAGAAGCCATTGTGTTGCCGTATGACATGATGTCAGATTGAGAAGAGCTTTTACCGTTTAACAGGAAACCATGGACACAAACACTATTCATAGCATAGAAATCCTGAACTTATGGAAAAAATACGATTTCTATTGGGAAGATTTAAATCCGGATGTCAATATTCTTATCGGAATAAACGGTAGCGGCAAAACGACGTTATTTAATATTATCGATTCGATACTGACAGCTGACGTGAAGCGGTTGAAAGCGTATGGAGTGGATGTATGTCTTGGAATTGACGATTACAAGGTGGAGTATCATCTGAAAACCACCGGTACGGAGTTGAAAAGCTCTCTTGCCAATCTGAAATATCAGAAAGTCAGCACTTTTGATATTCCTTTCAAAGATCGTCCGAAATCCGGGAAAGAGTTCAGTCCGCTTTATGGTGAACTTCATGCGGTTGTGTACGATATCGGGGGAGAAAGTCCTTCTTTTTCGGATTACCGGCTGAAAGCGACCAACTTTCCTGAGCAGGCCGGAAAAATCAACCAACGGATCCGAATGTTTTATAACACAGTGAATAGCCTGTTTGCGAAAACCGGTAAAGTCATAGAGATCGATCCGCATACCAATCATTTGATTTTTATAGACGGCGAAGAGGTCATCCCGCTGTATAAACTCTCTTCAGGAGAGAAGCAATTGTTGATTATTTTATTGAAAGTTTTTTTAATGGAAGAGGCTCCTTATATTCTTCTGATGGACGAGCCTGAGATTTCATTGCATATAGAATGGCAGTATCGTCTTTTTGAGGAGATAAGACGATTGAATCCGAATTGTCAGATTATTACATCGACTCATTCTCCAAGCCTGTTTGGGGATGGTTGGGGAGATAAACTGGTATTTGTGGAAGATCTGTTTAAGGTAAGGAATCAGTGATAGGGGTATAAAGTAAAAAGTTCAAGATACAAGGTGTCCCGGATGCTTTCGGGGTAGTTACGTTGGTGTGTTTAAAGGTGTTTGTATGTTAGGCAGACGTATAGATAACGGAGAAAAAGAGATGCATTTTTCAAATATGGCAAAACGTTTTGCGTTGGATGCTAAAATGTTCAGGTGTAGAGCAGCCGTGCATGTTGAAGATAAAGATGATATCTTTTTTTGGAATATTATCCTGAAACATTTTCGGCCTGACGATCGGTTTCATTTCATTGCCGGTTCACGCAACGAATTTGGGAATGAAACCCGGGGAGTGACACAGTGTTTAAAGTTCAAGGATTTTTTAAGCGACGACTTTTTTATCTGTATCGACAGTGATTACCGCTATCTGCTACATGAGAGGCATGTCGATGTGCGGCATTACATTCTACAAACTTATACCTATTCTTTTGAGAATCACCACTGTTTTGTAGAAGGACTGGACGATGTATGCAGCCGGGTAACCCGTTTGCCGAATCATATATTTGACTTTCGCCGATTTCTCAAAACTTATTCCAATATCATTTATGATCTCTTCATCTGGCACCTCTATTTTTTGAGTACCGATACGGGATATTTTTCAAAATATGAATTTAATGCATATATAAATCTGGTCGGTCATAAGCCTTATTCAATAGTGCGGGACAATGCTTCCCATGCATTGGATCACTTGCGGATGCGGGTAGATAAAAAGACCGGCTATCTGGGGCGCCATTATCCCGATGCCGATTTGGAAAGTGTCAAACGTAAAATGGAGATACGTGGGCTTACTCCCGATACCACATACTTGTTTATCCGCGGACACAATATGTATGATATGATCAGTGGCATCAGCAGGGAAGTATGCAGAAGGATATTGGAGCAGGAAAAAGATAACCGTAATACCCGTGAGATGATCCGCGATTTGTATAAAGATAGGAGTAGCGTGGATATTTATTTAAAACAAAACATCCTCTTCGGGTCATATATTGCCATCCGGAAAATAGAAGAGGATGTTCGGTATTTGCTTGGATAAGAGAATGTTCACAATAACACTCTGTTTAAATTAACATATTTATGATAAATTTACGAAGAAATAACGCAAACACTGAAAAATATGGAGATGGTTTCTATTTTAACATTTTGAGTTAATGATTTGTTTTTCTACTTTTGGACTCAGATGTAATCGGTCATGGGTGAATTTGATATAAGGACTAATGGTACTAAAGATTCGGATGGTGAGTTCGAACGTGCTTTACGACCATTGAGTTTCGGTGATTTTCGAGGACAGAGTAAGATCGTAGACAATCTGGAAGTGTTTGTAAGTGCGGCAAAAATGCGCAGAGAATCATTGGATCATGTTATATTACATGGGCCTCCGGGTTTGGGAAAAACAACATTGTCGACCATTATTGCAAACGAATTAGGGGTAGGTATCAAAGTCACCTCCGGTCCTGTTCTGGATAAACCGGGCGATTTGGCAGGCTTGCTGACTAATTTGGAAAAAAATGATGTACTTTTTATTGATGAGATTCACCGATTGAGCCCGGTCGTGGAAGAGTATCTTTACTCTGCCATGGAGGATTACCGGATTGACATAATGATAGATAAGGGACCGGCTGCCCGTTCCGTTCAGATACAGTTAAATCCATTTACATTGATTGGAGCGACCACCCGTAGCGGATTGTTGACTGCGCCTTTACGTGCCCGCTTTGGTATAAATTGCCATTTGGAGTACTATGATGTGGACATTTTGTCAGGTATTATCCATCGTTCGGCGTCGATTCTGAATATAGGAATTACCGGGCAGGCTGCAAAGGAGATTGCCTCCCGGAGCCGGGGTACCCCACGTATTGCAAATGCTTTATTGCGCAGGGTGCGGGATTTTGCGATGGTAAAAGGAAGCGGACAGATTGATTATGATATAACCGGTTTTGCCTTGGAAGCGTTGAATATTGATAAGCATGGATTGGATGAGATGGATAACCGGATCCTGACAACAATCATTGAGAAGTTTAAAGGGGGACCTGTGGGTTTGACTACTATTGCAACGGCTGTCGGAGAAGATGCCGGTACGCTAGAAGAGGTATATGAACCTTTTCTGATTAAAGAAGGCTTTATAAAACGGACTCCCCGGGGACGAGAGGTAACGGAGTTGTCTTATAAACATTTGGGAAAAGAATTCCGGAGCCAGGATTGGCAGCCGACGCTATTCTAAACGGCAGGAAGTAAAACTCGACCCGTATGTTTGGGGAGGATGTATAAGAGACAGAGGTTAATAATCAAGGAATTAGTTACAAAGAGAAAAGCTATACTTAGTGAATTTCTAATTCCTAATTTGAGGCGGATATGGGGAAAAGGCAGATTGTTATACTTGGTATAGTGCTTGGCTTATCGTTGCTTGGTTTGATTTTTACGCAAGCGACTTATTTTAGAACGGCTTTTCAATTAAAGAAAGCACAGGTGGACTATATGGTAAATATATCTCTCGATGAGGTTATTTCTTATATAGAGCATGAAGACAGGTTATATGCCGAAAAGAGACAGCCTTTAGAGCCCTTTAAAATAAAGGGGAAGAATAAGGCAAATATATCGATCTTGCAGACATTGGGCGATTTGAACCTTCTAATGAATGACGATCTGTTCTGGCTTGATGAGAAGTCGGACGAAAACGTGAAGGAGTTTTTAGGAGAGGAAGGAAATAATAGTTTGAGAAATTCAATCCGGAGATCCCGGCAGGAAGTTAAGGAACGTCATGTATGGGGAGAAGACCGGATTGGAAAGGAGGCTCAGAGAGCAGTTGAAGAGCGAATAAAAGATATTGACTTGCAGAGAGTCATTGCTGTCAAACTTAAAAAAAACGGAATAAACAGTAGTTTTGAGTTTGCAGTTAAAGAGAAGGACCATTTTATACTGATGTCGAAACATTTTTTTAATAAACGTTCTGACTACAGTTATAATCGGGAGATGTTTTTTGGAGAGAGCCAGAGTTTAGCGACACTTTTTTTACTTTTACCGGATCAGATACATGACACAATGTCATCCATCTATCTGTTGTTGCCAAGTTTGATTATTACTATTTTGTTAGTTCTTTGTTTTGGTTTTTGTATTGCGGTGATTGTGCGTCAGAAGAAGTTGTCAGCGATAAAGAATGATTTTATTAATAATATGACGCATGAGTTTAAGACTCCGATTGCGACAATATCTTTGGCAGCACAAATGCTGAAGGATGGGGGCGTGAAGCATTCGCTCGAAACGGTCGATCGTATTGCCGGAATCATCAGGGATGAGAGCAAGAGATTGACATTCCAAGTGGAGAGGGTACTGCAAACGGCTCTTTTTACTGAGACGAGGATGAAACTGAAGTTAAAAAATATGAGGTTGAATGAAATTGTAGATAATTTGTCTGCAAAATTCCGGCTTCTTGTTGAGGATAAGGGAGGACAATTGTTTTGTCATCTGGAAGCAACCCGGGACGAAGCCTTTGCAGATGAGGTACATCTCACCAATGTACTGTCGAATTTACTGGATAATGCAATTAAATATTGCATTAAAGTTCCGGAAATTAGCGTATACACACGTAATAGAGGAGATGAGATAATTATAAGTGTGATTGATAATGGCATAGGAATTGCTAGGAAAGATCAAAAATTGATTTTTGAGAGGTTCTACAGGGTATCTACCGGGAACCTGCACGATGTTAAAGGATTTGGTTTGGGACTTTCCTATGTAAAAACAATCACAGAAGCTCATGGTGGCCGAATTGAAGTAGAAAGTGTTGAGGGTAAAGGGAGTCGGTTTGATATTATTTTACCATTAATGGCAAAAAAACAAAAGGTAAAGAGAACTTTATTTTTCTAAAATCGTATATTTTTCAGATAATTTACCTAAATCACATAATTATGGATGACAGAATTAAAATTTTATTGGCAGAAGATGACACGAATCTTGGAATGCTTTTGAAAGAGTATTTAAGAGCTAAGGGTTTCGATACCGTCTTATGCGAAGATGGAGAAATCGCTTATGAGGCATTTTTAAATCAACCGTTTGATATATGTATCTTTGACGTAATGATGCCTAAAAAAGATGGCTTTACTTTAGCTAAAGAGGTAAGGCAGATTAATAGTGAGATACCTATTATCTTCCTTACGGCCAAAACGATGAAAGAAGATGTGCTGGAAGGTTTTAAATTAGGTGCTGATGACTATATGAGTAAACCCTTCAGTATGGAAGAGCTTCTCTTGAGAATTGAGGCCGTATTACGTCGTTCTACCGGTTTGAAACCGGAAGATGAACAAGAGATTTTTAAAATCGGTAAATTGACGTTCAATTCTAAGAAACAGACTTTGTTTGACGGTGAAGAGGAACAAAAATTGACGACGAAAGAGTCTGAACTGTTGAAGCTGTTGTGTATGAACGTAAACAAAGTGTTGGAAAGAAACTATGCGTTAAAGAACATTTGGGCAGACGATAATTACTTTAATGCCAGAAGTATGGACGTTTATATCACCAAATTACGTAAACATTTGAAGAAAGATCCTTCCGTAGAGATTATTAATGTACACGGGAAAGGCTATAAATTGATTCTTTGACAAAAGGATCGGGCCTAGGAGCAGGGGCAAGAAAATTTAGAATAAGGGATTAGAAATTAAAACTTTGAGTGATAGAAGGCTCAAAAGTATTGATTTGAAATTTCGACGTTCTTCATTTTTGTTTTCTTGTCTGTTGCTCCTTCTCTTTTTCGATATTTAATCTTCCAATTTTAGATCTATGAAATTAGCTATCGCTTGTGATCATGCCGGTTTTGAATATAAAGAAAAACTGTTGGCACACCTTTGGAGCGAAGGGCATGAAGTAAAAGATTTTGGTACGCACTCGCCGGATAGCATGGATTATCCAGATACGGCGCATCCGCTTGCTATGGCTGTCGAGTCGGGAGAATATGAAAAAGGCATTCTGTTATGCGGTAGCGGAAACGGGATAGCCATGACAGCGAATAAACATCAGGGTGTTCGTTGTGCTCTGTGTTGGATGCCAGAGATTGCGCAGCTTGCCCGTTCGCATAACGATGCCAATGTTGTCGCATTGCCTGCCCGCTTTGTCTCTTATGATAAGGCAAAAGAGATTGTGGAGGCCTTCCTGAAAACGGAGTTTGAAGGAGGACGTCACCAATGCCGGGTTGATAAGATCCCTGTAGTGGGTTCACGCTGTTTGTAGTATATGTCAGGACTAGCAAGATAGGGTATGCCGATTTGGGTATGTCCTTTTTTTGTCACTGTACCTTTGTGCGGATAGTTTTCTCTCTTTTTTTGATCTCTTTCCGGTATAGCAGGCATGCAACAATGAAAAAGAGCAGGGTCAGTATCCATAGCCAGCAGGATTCCGGTATGGTGTCTGCCCAAGAAGCTCCCATATTGTTTATTTTTACAAAACCGTCAATTCCATGGGTAGAGGGGAACAGTTTTGAGATGGCTATCCAGTAGTCGGGGATGGCTGTTTTGGGCCACGATATGCCGGAGATAAACATCAGGGGAATTGAGGTGAATACAAATAGCAAAAATGCCGATTCTCTCTCTTTGCATATAAAGGCTGTTACTATGGCAAGGAAAATACAGGCCAGCAGGAATGGCAGTAGAAACAGGATCAACTCTCCCTTTATTGCAATTTGTACCAACCCGAATATCCGTGGAACGATAAAGAACACCCAGAACGACATTGCCAGATAGATCGGCAGATAGGCTAACGCTTTTCCGCAGACAATACACCACGGGCGTTTATAGTGGCGGTTTAAGGGAATTATTCCTTTTCCTTTGTTGCGGTCGCGGGCAGTGCCGGCAATGGTACCTACACCTAATAGCAGGGATTGTTGAATAACCAGCACCAATATTGCCGGGATAATGAATGATGCAAACCCTCCTTGGGGATTAAATATTTTTACCTCGCTGACGGTTATCGGGGATGTATATTGTTCTTGTTGTGTTTTTGTAGTGTTGACCGATGCGGTCTGAATTTTTTTACCCATCAGGATTGAAATGTCACTTGCCGCTGTCAGAAGCGCTTTGTAGTTCAACAACCCTCCCATATCGCAGAAAAGAGAAACATGTGCCTGAACGCCGTTGATAACGTTATGGCTGAATTCGGAAGGTATTTCCAATATCCCATACACCTTTTTCCGGTACATTAACTGGCGGGCTTCTTCGATGTTGCTGCAATGGGCAACGACATTGACACCGGCGGTGGCATTCCACCGGCGGATAAATTCCCGGCTTAATGTCGACCTGGAGTTATCGATGACAGCTACCGGGACCTCCCGTACGACTTCCGTGCTGTATATGTAAGTATAAACCAGCGGATAAGCCAACGGTAGTAGGATAAAGAATACCAGTATCGCGTGGTCGCGGAAAATCGAATAAAATTCTTTTTTGAAAATATAGTAAATATCATACATGAGATATTGAGTTTTTATTCCTACGGCTTGTGTGGAGACATGACAAACTGCTTTAACCATGGCAATATAAATAAAGGTAAAAATGCAAACAAGAATAAGCTAAGGTATGGTTGCCAGGAGTAGGCCATACTGATTCCATTCAACGCCTGATCTACATAAATTAAAAAATAGTGGCGCATCTGGAACAGGTGGGAGGCTATTTGTACCAGTTCCGGCATTGAACGTACCGGAAAGGTAAATCCGCAAACTGAAAATGACAGTACACCCCAAATACCGCATATGCTAAGTGCTATACGGCCCCGGCGGGCAATTCCTGAGACAAATATAGAAAAAGCCTGCGACGAAACGACCAGTAATATGATAGCCATCAGTATCGGAAACAGCCCGCTGTTTAATGGGAAATGAGAATAGCCGTATAGTATGGACAAGCATAAGAAACCGGTGATTGAAAAGATAATGGTGTGCGGGAGAAATTTTCCAAGCAGCGATAGCACCATCGAATGGTTACCGGCTTGCAGCCACTCACGTGCACTGCCTGATTTAATCTCGTCGTTTATACTGAAAGCAGTGGTGAACATGACAAACATACATAGAAAAGCCGGTAAAAGGATATTACCCAAATAAATAGCGTAACTCAACCATGGGTTATTTAATGGATTGGTTTCTACGATGATTGGCATTAGTTTGGCCGGTAATGTGACAGGGTCTGCTCCGTTGGCCAGCAGAAAGGTTTGTTGTACGGAACCATTGGCTAGAGCTGCTTGTAAGCGCATGTCTTTATATACCAATGAACCGGCCAATAAGTAAGTGTCATTGGTGTAGAATGAGATGACCGGTTCCTTTCCGGTCGAGGCGTCCCGCCGGAAATTTGCAGGCAGGTGGAAGATACCATAAACTTCTCCCCGTTGCATGGCTTTCCTTGCTTCCACAAAGTTTCCGGTGCGCATTACCACTTCAGTCTGGGCGAAGGCGTTCAATGAACGCCCTAGGGCACGCGATGCCGTGGTGTGGTCTTCGTCTACCAATGCTACGGGTAACCGGGTCGGCAATCCCTCTTTCAGCAGATCGGTGAAAAAGAGAAAGCAGAGAACCGGAGCCAATATCATCGTAAACCAATAGATCCGCCGCGATGCAAGCCGGTATATTTCGCGTTTCGCTAAGACTGGTATCGGAGATATAAAATTCATGATTGGTGCGTTACTTAATTCATTTTCTTCAATACACTCATACCCGGCCGGAGACCTTCCATTTTTTGTGCAGGCACGGCTTTTATTTCAAATGTTTTTACATCGTATTTACCAGTGGTTTTTGTCGCTCTCCAGGCGGCATAACTTCCCATGTTTTTGATATGGGTTATCCGTAAAGAGATCTCTTTATTATCCAGTGCGGGTACGGATGCAGAAAAGGTTTCGCCCATTTTCAGGTCGCTCAGGAGGTCTTCCCGTACATTAAAAACAACCCATATATCTTTCAGGTCCAATACGCTCATTATCGGGGATCCGGTACCGACAAGTTCCCCTACCTTGGGATATCTTTCAGAGATCTCTCCGTCGATCGGAGAGACCAGATAGGTCTCTTTAAGATAAGATTCTACTTCGGCCACAGCTCCTTTGGCACGGTTTACCTGTGCTTCGGCAGCTTCTTTATCCTCTTTTTCCGCTCCGTTCTTTGCCATGTCATATTGTGCTTTTGCCGCTTTTTCAGTTGCTTCCATCGCTTTGTAATTGGCTTCCGCTTCGTCTCGTTTCTGTTCGGCAACTACCTGGTTTTCATATAATTTCTGTATGCGTGACCAGGTGTTTTTTGCTACGTTTGCTGCAGCCTTGGCTTTTTGCCAGGTTTCATAGGCCATAATAAGTTGTTCGGAGCGAACACCTTTTTCCGCTTTATCACTAATGGCTTGGGCTGCTGCCTGTGCTGCCTGTACCTGATCAAATTTGGCATATACTTCCGGACTGTCGAGCATGGCTACGGTATCTCCTTTTTTCACCTTGTCTCCTTCATTTACCCGGAATGCTTCGATTCTTCCGGGTAGTTTGCCGGAAATTCTCACTTCGGTCGCCTCAACCTCCCCTTGTATATACTCTGTTTTCGGTTCTTTTAGGATGAAACCGAAAACCGCTACCAAAAATACCACCGAGATCATAGCGGTAAACGCGACTACTTTGCTGTTTATCTTTTTCATAACTTTTAATTTAAGAGATAAAGGGTAGAGATGGGTATCTTATACCTTTTATGATATATCATTTTTTGGTTTAAGGTTAATTTGTCTCTTGTCTATTTTCCTAACGTCCCGTACGCTTGTAGCAGGTAGACTTTACATAGTTTGGTTTCAATCCGGGCATCAATCCATTCCGATTGTGCCGACAACCAGGCTGTTTGTGCTTCCAGGACATTTGAGACGGGTATTACTCCTGCTTCCAGTCCGAGGGTTGCAAACCTCAGGTTTTCCTCAGCTCGCTCCCGGTTGTTGTCCGCCATCTCCATTTTTTTGTACGCTTCTTTTATCTTGAATTGTGATTGGTTGACCTGTAGTTCAATCTGTTCCTTCGCTTCTTCTAAACGATAATATATGATATTGGTTTGCGCTTTTACCTGACGCATATTCTTACGTGCTTCACCCCAGTGAAAAATAGGGGTTTGTATCCCGACGCCGACACTCCATATACCTTCGAAAGAGCTACTGATCCCATTGAAAAAGGAAGGGGTACTGGCCAAATAGTTCGCTGTAAGGGCTATTTTCGGTAAATGGCCGGCGCGAGCGATCCGTTCTTTTTTCTTGTATATGTCGGACATCAGCGTTAGACTTTCTATCTCCGGCCGGTTTTTATAAATCTCTTCCAGTTGTAGTTCTTTTACTGTTTGTGCCGGCGCGATCTCTTCCGATTCTTCTTTCAGCGGAACGATAGTGTCGAGAGGCAGTCCGCAGATTTGATTCAACATCATCCGGGACAGGCTCAGCCCGTTTTCTATTTTTGTCTGTGCCATTTCTCCTTCATTCAACTTGACCTTCACCGAGAGCATATCGGCTTTTGTCGCGATGCCTGTGGCTTGCATGACTTCGACGTCGTGTTCAAGCTTCTTTAAAGTTTCTACATATTTTACAGCCATTCTTTGCCTGTTTACCAATGAAATAATCTGCCAGTAGGCCTGATCGGTTTCCAGTATGATTTGCTGGGTTTGTTGCGAATAACTGCTTTCTGCCAGCTTTTCTGCCAGGCCTGCCAATTGGTGATAGGCTTTGATCTTCCCTCCCATATAAAGAGGTTGTATTAATCCTACTTGCAGGATGGCCGTATTCCTGATATCAACAGTCATCGATTCTTTCGGCAATAATGCAAATTGTTGGAATACCGGATTACCGTCAGGTCCGATTATCGGCGCGTTGCCGTTCATTGCAATGCCCGGTTTGTAAGCACCGGTGGCCGGATCAAAATTAAAGATCGGCAGGTGTGCGTCTTCCGATAACAGGTTTAGCTCTTTTTGATTTCGCAGATAAGCCCCCATGCCATCGATATTGGGCAGATAGTTGGTAAAGGCTTCTGCCTTCCGGGCTTTTGCTGCACGAATCTCTTCTTCGGCAATCTTTAACTTTTTGTTATGTTCGATAGCTAAATTCCGGCACTCTTCCAAATTTAGTACCTGCTGAGCATTTGAGTTTATAACAAACCCCAATAAAATAATATAAATAAATACTCTATTCATAGAAACAGGAAATTGGGCATGAATGAGATTCAAGATCAGACCTGGCAATCTTTATCTATCTTCTATTCATTATTCATTAATATCTCGCCTTAGTTGTTTTTACGTATTTTATTTTTCTTTTTGTTTTATTCCAGAAACAAATATAATCTGCTGCTCTTTTTTAAAAATCGATTTTATACTTTTTGGTATGTATTTGTTTTAAAAAAATCATCCGGTCTTGGCGAGCGTATAGAGTTGCTCGTATTGCGACCGGATGGCTGATAATGCATATGAGACATCCTGGTGCATGATCAGGTAGTTGATCATACCTACTCCGATGTTCAGTAAATTTTTTGCCAGGATAGACGTGTCGACGTCATTTCTGATCTCTTCCGCTCTTTTTGCATTTAGAATCAATTGTTCCAGTTTCGATAATCGTAACATTTTTGACGTTGCTACCACTTTTTTAAATTCCGGATACAAGGCAATGACCTCAACAATCAATGAAAGGCAAAGTATTTCAGGTATTTCGCTATTAAATGTTTTTGCAGTATAATTATGAATGTCTGTTAGTTTCTTGATGGTCAGATCCACGTATTCTTTTAATGTTTTGATCTGCTCAAACTCTTCTGTCCGTTTATGATTGAGCAGTGCGTAGTACCGGTATAGCCCCTCTTTCAGAATCTCCTCTTTACCGCTGAAGTGATAATAAAGTGTTCCTCTGGTGATTCCGGCCGCCCGTTCGATATCGTTTAACCGGACAGCCTTGAATCCCTTCTTCAAGAAAAACAGGAAAGCCGTTTCGATAATCTGGTTTCTGGTATTGTTACTCATCGTTTTATCAACAGATAATATTGTTCAAATTGCAAGCGTAAATCCGAGAATGTAAAACGTAGGTCTTCCGACTGCAATTCGATATTTAACATGCTTGTCGCCACAGACATCAGGTTGCGGGCCAAAATCGACGTATCGAGATTTTCTTTAATTTCTTCCTGTTGTTTGGCTTTCAGAATCATAAACTCCCAGCGGGTTAGCCGGTTTCTGGACCAGACATTGATCTTCTCCCGGAATTCAGGGAAAAGAGGCGTAACTTCCAGAATGAGCTGAAAGAAAGAGACTTCTAAAATAAAATAATCAAATAGTTTGGATAAAATGGCGGCATTTCTTTCCTGTTCCTCTATTACGATATTGATGTACTCTTTCAATGTGTTGATTTTCAGAAATTCCGATTCATCCATCTCTTTGATAACCGACAAATATCGTTCAATGCCTATTTTTAGTATCTCTTCTTTATTTTTGAAATAGTAATAAAAAGCTCCTTTCGTTAAATCCGTTGCTTGCTCGAGGTCTTTTAACGAACAGACTTTATAGCCTTTGTTTAAAAACTGAAAAAACGCTTTGTTTATAATCTGATCCTTCAATGTCATAGCTGACCTATACTTTTTGGTATGCAAATTAATGATTTTTTTTTGAAATATCATATATTATGGACGTTTTAATTTGTCTCTTTATCGGGCTGCTGTTCTTATTTCCTCGGCATTAAAAAAAAACTACTAACAGATTAAATGTGATAAGGATAGAGTTTTGGAATAAACTAATATTTATTACCTTTGTTGACAATTTCTTAAAAAAATGTTTTACCCAATTGAGCTTGCTGCTTAGGTATGATTGTAAAAAAAGCCCTGTTTATTGTACTATTTGGTTGCCTGTCTGGCCTTAATGCGGTCTCTCAGCCTGTGAATACGGAAAGTTTTGTCTTAATTATTAACTCCTATGGAGAGACAAATCAATGGACGGATAAAATACTTACCCCATTAAAGGAAGCTTTACAGAGCCATAATAATCAAAGCACGATTCATGTAGAGTACTTAAACAGCGGAATGCTCCGACTGCCAAGCAATTGGAAAATGAGGATGGAGTTGTGGTTTAAGGACTATCAGAATCCTCCGAGTTTGGTGATTCTTATCGAGGATGAGGCATGGATGACTTATCGTGCGACGGTTCCCGAAAGTTGGAAAAACATTCCTGTAATATTGTGCAGGGTGAATGAAAGTATTATTGACTTTAGCGATTATGAGCGATCGAATAATGTGGATATTGGCCGGTTGATGCCGACCGCTTCTTCTACCAAAGGATTCCATGTAACCGGGGTCTACGAAACATTCCATATCAAGGAAACGATAGATTTAATGAAGCAACTGCGTCCGGAAATGAACCAGGTAGTTTTTGTCTCCGATTATCGTTATTCCAGTATTTATGCGAGGGTCTTGCTCAAAGACGTGATGGACAAGTCGTTCCCTGAACTGGGATTTAAACAGTTGGACAGTGACTCGATCTCTCCGGTAAAGCTATTAAATGAAATAAACGATCTGACACAGGAATCGGGGATCTTACTTTACCGGTGGAATGCGAATTCGGATGATTATATTTATTCGGTAGACCGGCTTCACCGGGTTTTAAACCAGTTTTATATTAACCCGATTTTCACACTTACCGATATCGGCATGGAGACGGGTAATTATACCGGAGGCGTTTTCCCGTCAAGCGATATATACGAGAAGGAAACGGTGCTATTGGCAATGAAAGTATTGAAAGGGGCATCTCCCGACACCATGCCGTTTATTCATTTGGGAACTTTGACGCCTTTTTTGAGCCAGAAGAACCTGATTGAAAGCAAAATCGATCCGGAATTATGGCCGAAACATGCGCAATATATTCATATTCCTCCTACATTATGGGACAAATATAAAGAGACAATCCTGATATTTTTATTATTGACGTTTGTGTTTTTATCCGTGCTGGGTATCATCCTTTATTTATGGTCGAAGACAAAAACATTAAAAAATAACCTGGCAGATTCTTTGCTGCAGTATCATACATTGTTTGATAATATGCCCATTGCTTTTGTCCGGTGCGGGCTGATATACGATCAGAAAGGGGAAGTATCGGACTTCAAGATTCTGGATGGAAATCCGGCATTTAATAAACTTTATGGCGACGAGAAAAAAAATCGTATAAATACTCTTGCGACGGAACTTGATTCAAGTCTTTCTAAGGAAGTATTCCATGGCTTGAAGGAGCTTATACAAAACCGGGGAATGGCGCATGTGGAGTTTTATGGTAAGACGTTGAAACAACATTTCGACACGATCATTTACTCTTATCAAAAAGATGAATTTATTGTTTTTTTGGTCGATATTACCAAACAGAAAAAGGCCTCCGCTGCCGCCAAGGAAAATGAGAAGCGCTTCCAGATGATATTTAATAATTTGCCTACCGGTGTACTTGTATATGATAAGCGGGGCAATTTGATCAATATGAACGAATCGTACCTGAATATCATGAAGGTGGCGGATAAACAGGAGGCGATAGGATCGAATTTGTTTGATATACCTGTTCTCTCTAAAGAAATAAAAGATCAGATCAGAGCCGGGAAATACGCCAACACGGAGGTGAGAGTCGATTTTGGAAAGATAGATACGGGTTTTAGGACCGGGCAACATGGAGTAAGGATACATAATTTTATTATCGATTCTATAAAAAACAGTAAAGGAGAGCCTGAGAATTATATCATGATCCTTCTCGATAATACGGATATTCATAATGCAATCCTGAAAAACAGGAAATTGGAATATTTATTTCGTTATACCTCTACCGTATCGAAAATTGGCGTTGCTTCCCTGGATTTTCTCCAGGACGAAGGGTTTGCAACTTCAGAGTGGTTCGAGAACCTTGGGGAGAAAGAGAATGCCGATATAAAGGAGAGCATGAGGGAGTATACGAATGTACATCCTGAAGACCGGGAAAAACTGATTCGTTTTATGCAACAGGCATGTAGGGGCCAGGCTAAAGCAATTGCCTACGATATCAGGGTAAGAAGGCCCGACGGGACATGGAAATGGGTGAAACAGTATTTGATACTGAGGGAATTTGATCCCAGCAATAATATTATTGAGATCGTAGGATTGAATATTGATATTGATTTGCAAAAGCAGGTAGAGGAGGAGTTGAAGAATGCCAAACTTCAGGCGGAGGAATCGGATCGGCTTAAATCGGCATTTCTGGCTAATATGAGCCATGAGATTCGTACACCATTGAATGCAATCGTAGGATTTTCGAGCCTTCTCACGATAACGGATGATGAACAGGAAAAAGCAAACTTTATTTCGATTATCGAGAAGAACAACGAGTTGCTTTTGCAATTAATCAATGACGTACTGGATCTTTCCAAGATAGAGGCGGGTACTTTGGAATTTATCTATTCCGATGTGAATGTCAATGAATTGATGGGAGAGATAGAACAGATATACCGTTTAAAAACGAATAAGGCAGTACAATTGGTCTATGAGAGGAAACCGGAACCTTGTGATGTAAGGACAGAGCGGAACCGGCTTTTCCAGATAATGACCAACCTGATCAATAATGCAATAAAGTTTACAATGATCGGGAGCATCCGTTTTGGGTATGAAGTCAGGGGAATGAATCTTTATTTCTATGTTACCGATACCGGATGCGGTATTCCTGAGGATAAGATCGATAAGGTGTTTGACCGGTTTGTTAAACTGAATAAATTTTCACAGGGCACCGGACTCGGATTGGCCATTTGCCAAACATTGGTAAATAAGCTCGGGGGAACTATCGGGGTCTCTTCCGAAGAGGGAAAAGGATCGACCTTCTGGTTCACGATCCCCAATTCTCCGGTGATAAAATTACCGGATCTACCTGAATCGATCGGTTTAAAAACAGTCGATCCGGCTTCAGTTAAGGAGACCAGAAAGGTATTACTGATAGCCGAAGATAACGAATACAATTTTGCCCTATATAAAGCGTTGCTGAGTAAGGATTATGATCTGTTACATGCTTGGAACGGTAAGGAAGCCGTGGCGATGTTCGAAGAAAACAGGGTTGATTTGATCTTGATGGATATCAAGATGCCTGAAATGAATGGTTATGAAGCGACGGCGGTTATCCGTAAGAGATCAAAGGTGGTGCCTATTATCGCCGTAACTGCATTTGCTTTTGCTGAGGACGAACGTCAGATCATGGAGGGAGGATTTAACGGGTATACTACTAAACCGATTAATTCGGAACGGTTGAAGAAGATGATTCAAACGATGTTGGGGAATCCTTCTGCTCCTTTTTCCTCAGGTATCGAGAAGGATAGAGAGGAGTGATTGAAAATCAGGCATACAAAACAGCCGGATACCTGTTTTTCTGAAACATGACGGAAGCCTTTCATTACAGGCTGACCGGAAAATAATAACATTACCACACAGAATAATGTGTCGTTTAATTTATACATTTGTCGCTTATTCTTATAAGATATGACACGACAAAAATGGGGAGGTCATATAGCTATCCTCATCACTAACATTATATTCGGCCTCAATACTCCGATTACTAAAACATTATTGCCGGAATGGATTAGTCCTTTGGGCCTGACCATTGTCCGGATGGGATTCGGAGCGGCGGCATTCTGGACTCTCTCTCTTTTTACAAAAAATGAAAAGGTCCCCGGAAAGGATATGATTATTCTTTTCTTAGGCGCACTGTTTGGAATGATCGGCAACCAACTGAGTTTTGTGACCGGTCTGTCTCATACTTCTCCGGTAGATGCATCGATGATCACAGCCAATGTACCGGTGATGGTGATGCTTATTGCAGCACTGGTGTTGAAGGAACCTATCACCGGTAAAAAAGCGATTGGTGTATTACTCGGCGCTTCCGGAGCAATGTTGATTATCTGGCAGTCGGCTTCCGGGTACTCGGGGAAAGAGGGTAATCTTGTTGGGAATATGTTTTGCTTTATAAGTGTTGTGTCCTATTCCATTTATTTGGTGATGACCCGTCCTATCTCGCAGCGTTACGGGCCGATTACATTAATGAAATGGATGTTCCTTTTTGCTACGGTTTTATCTGTCCCTTTCAGCTTTCAGGATGTTGCCGAGGCGAAGATTTTCTCCGGAGAGGCCAATATGAATATACTTATGCGCTTTGGTTTTATTCTCATTTTTGCTACGGTAATCACTTATATGCTGATTCCGATGGCTCTGAAAAGAATCCGTCCGACTACCGTCAGCATGTATAATAATATCCAGCCTATCGTTACTTCTATTGTTGCTATAGCGATCGGACAGGATACATTGACTTGGGATAAGCCGGTTGCAACTCTGTTGGTATTTACCGGTGTGTATTTGGTGACCCAGAGTAAATCGAGAGAAGATGTAGAGAATGAGATGAAACGCAGAAATGCCGTAGAGTAACTTTTCCTTTTCCCCGTATTAAAAAATTTATTACCTTGCGAAAGGTTAATAGGATTCTGCATGAAAGTACGGGATAAAATAGAAGATATTATCCGGTTGGTTGAAGAGACTGGAGATTTGTTATGGCAGATCTACCGCAAACAGGACCTGGCTGTCGAAATGAAACTGGATGCTACGCCGGTTACCGAAGCGGATAAGTTATCCAATAAGCGGTTGTGCCATGGCTTACTGTATCTTTTTCCGGAAATTCCGGTCGTCAGTGAAGAGTTGAATATTCCGGACTACCGGATACGGGAAAAATGGGAACGGTTTTGGCTTATCGATCCGCTGGACGGAACAAAGGAATTTATTCATAAAACAGGTTCGTTTTGTATTAATATCGCACTTATCGAAAAGCGGATCCCCGTGTTCGGTATGATCTATAATATCTGCAACCGTGAAATTCTGTGGGCTTTTAGAGATGATAAGTGTTATATCAGGAAAGATGGTGAAAATGGGGAATTTGTTGTCGTTCCGACAGATCGTCCGGCGTTGAGGATAGCCGTCAGTAATTTTAACCGGGTGGAGGCGGAATATAGATACATTGATAGCCTGAAATCGAGAGGGTATGAATTGGAAGTGATACCGATGGGAGCTTCGGCAAAGCATTGTGAGATAGCTAAGGGTACCGTCGATATTTATCCCAAGTTTGGTCGCTGCTATGAATGGGATACGGCTGCCGGGCAGATTATTGTAGAGATGACGGGAGGAGGAGTAAGGGAGGTGGAAACAAACGCTCCGATGAAGTACAATAAAGAGGAGCTTGTCAACCCCTCTTTTATTATGTATGGTAAAAGGGCAAAGCAGGAGATGGATCCCGGGGATTATCTTTTTATACCGTGAGATGCAGGAGAAAAGTAAATTACTTAAATATAAAGTTATGCAAAAAAAGAATGCACAGGAACTTATTGATTTTATACATCAAAGTCCTACGAACTTTCATGCTGTGGTAAGCCTTAAGAAGCAGTTGATAGAACATGGTTTTAAGCAGTTGTTTTCCGGTGATGTATGGCATATTAAATACGGAGAGAAGTATTTTGTTACGAAAAACCATTCGTCCCTTTTCGCGTTTGTACCGGGATGTGGCAATATTGCCGAGCATGGTTTTAAATTGATTTGCGCACATAGCGATTCACCCACGTTTCGTATTAAACCTCATGCAGAGATGGTTGTGGAGGGGCAGTACCTGAAATTAAATACGGAGGTATACGGCGGTCCGATCATGTATACATGGTTTGATCGTCCGTTATCGATGGCGGGCAGAGTCATGATTAAAAGCGACAATCCGTTGAAGCCTGCAGTCCGTCTGGTACATTTTGACCGTCCTCTGATGGTTATTCCGCATCTGGCTATCCATTTCAACCGGGCGGTGAATGAACAGGGGAATCCGTTGAGCAAGCAAAAAGATATGTTGCCGGTGCTGGCCATGATCAACGAAAAATTTGAGAAGGACAACTTTTTGTTGAAATTGATTGCTGCCGAGATGCAGATCGATTGTTCGGAGATTTTAGATTTTGATCTCACATTATACGAATATGAGAAGGGTTCATTGATAGGATTAAATGAGGAGTTTATCTCTTCCGGCAAGTTAGACGACCTGGCAATGGTACATGCGGGGTTGAGCGCGCTGTTGGCTTCCGGGCCATGTAATGCGACAAAGGTTTTGGCTGTCTTCGATAACGAGGAGGTCGGCAGTGGGACCAAACAGGGTGCCGGTTCTCCGATTCTGCGCACGATTATCGAACGGATCGTGTTGACCCAGGGGGGGAGTTATGAGGATCTGTACCGTGCGATTCACCGCTCCTTTATGATTTCCGCCGATATGGCGCATGCATTGCATCCTAACTATCCGGAAAAGCACGATCCGACAAATCATCCGGTGATTAATGGCGGACCTGTTATCAAGATCAACGCCAATCAGAAATATATGACCGATGGTGATTCGGCGGCCGTATTTAAAACTATCTGCCAGGAAGCAGATGTTCCTTACCAGGAGTTTGTAAATCATTCGGACATGGTGGGCGGATCGACATTAGGAAACATTCTTCAGTCCCAGATGGAGATCCGCGGCGTAGATATCGGCAATCCGATGTGGGGTATGCACTCTGTGCGCGAAACGGGAGGCGTTGACGATCACACGCACGCCATAAAGGCTTTTACTGCTTTTTATAATATGTAAAAAACGAAGGTGTCTTTCAAGGGCACCTTCGCTTTTACGAGTCTATTCGAGATTGGGTAGATATTTTTTTATAATATATATCCACAAGTCATTCATCGTCTTATTGCTTTTCAATCAGTTTAATAATCTCCTGTAATTCTTTCGCTGAGATCTTTTGTTTCCTGGCAAAAAAAACAACCATCTCTTTATATGAGTTTTCAAAATAGTCGCGTACCACTCCTGACATAAATTTTGCCTTATATTCGTTTCCATCGATAACCGGCTTGTAAATAAAGGTATTTCCATATCGTGTTCCGGAAACAAACCCCTTTTTCTCCAGATTCTTTACAATCGAGGCTACCGTCGTATAAGGCGGCTTCGGGTCGTCCATCCGGTTTAAAAAGTCTTTGATCACTCCTTCTCTTACCTGCCAGATGATCAACATCACCTCTTCTTCCTGAAATGTCAGTTTTTCCATATTCATTCAACAATTACGATTGTTTCGCAAATCTACGAAAAATTAGTAAATAGGCGATTTTTTGTTCAAAAATATTGTCCGGTCATAAAACCGGACAATATATATTGTTTTTAAACGCCTGATATTAAGGATTATTCTCCTATATGACCATACTAGTTCAATATTTTCACCCACCCGAATTTATCGGCTTCGTCTCCGTATTGAATAGCCCTTAGGCGGTTGTACAATTTTGTACTACACTCTCCCGGTATGCCCGGCTTACCAAAGATGACAGACTTGTTATGTCCTTCCTGGATATCATCGATCTGGCCTATCGGTACGATCACGGCGGCCGTACCGCAAGCACCACACTCTTCGAATGTTTCCAGTTCTTCTACCGGAATCTGGCGCCTTTCCACTTTCATCCCCATATCCTCGGCCAGAACCATTAAACTGGCGTTGGTAATGGACGGCAGAATAGTGTGGGAATGAGGAGTAACGTAGGTGTTATTTTTAATTCCGAAGAAGTTTGCCGGGCCACATTCGTCGATATATCTCTTTTCGACCGAGTCTAAGAACAATGCGGTAAAGTAGCCTTTATGATGAGCATCTTCTCCCGATTTCAGTCCGGCAGCATAGTTCCCTCCCACTTTGATATGTCCTGTTCCGTGTGGGGCAGCCCGGTCGTACTTACGTTCGAGCATCACTTTTGCCGGCTTGAAACCATCTTTGAAATAGGGCCCTACCGGAGCAACAAATACCACAAACATATACTCTTTGGCCGGAGCAACACCCATTTGCGGGCCTACTCCGATCAGCATCGGGCGGATGTACAAGCTCGCTCCCGTTTCGTAAGGAGGAACAAACTCTTTGTTTAATTCGATCGCTTTTACAACCGCTTCGGTAAATAGTTCGATGGAAGGAGCTTTCATCATTACATATTCGGCCGAATTGATCATACGTTTGGCATTTTCTTCGCAGCGGAATAGTCTGATCTTACCGTCTTTACCGCGGAAGGCTTTCATTCCTTCAAATGCTTCTTGTCCGTAATGCAAGCAAGTAGAAGCCATGTGAATAGAAACCATTTCGGAGTCGCTTACCTCCGGAGCACTCCATTTACCGTCTTTGTAGTAACAACGGACATTGTAATCCGTTTTGCTGTAGCCAAAAGCTAATTTACTCCAATCTATGTTTTTCATAATTTTATTTTTTGAATCGTTTTGTCATTAACTCATGTCGGATCCGGGAATAAAGGAACAACAGAATAGCTAAAAAGCCTTCATGCCCGTCCGATTTACTTATCTGGCAATGGTCATTTCATTGATCAGGTTCTTTGCTCCGGCATATTTATCTACAATCCACAGCATATACCTTGTATCCAGGTTGATACACCTTTGCAGGTTTTCTTCGAAATCAATATCTCCGGACATTGCCTCGGAATTGCCGTCAAAAGCCGTTCCGATCAGTTCTCCGTTTCCGTTGATTACTCCCGAACCGGAATTTCCACCGGTGATGTCATTATTGGTAATAAAGTTTACAACCAGATTATCCGTTCCGTAAGGAGCAAAATCTTTTTTACCGTACAACTCTTTCAATCTTTCCGGTACTTCGAACTCTCCGCCTTTCGGTCCCTCTTTTTCAATCACACCGGTCATCGTGGTATAATAGTCGTAGAATACGGCATCTCTCGGCTTGTAGCTTCCTACTTCTCCATAGGTGAGGCGAATTGTCGAGTTGGCATCGGGAGCCCATGTTTTGCCCGGGTTCATTTCCATTAGCCCTTTTACGAAAAGCCGGTCGCCTTTTCTGATCTTTCCGTTCATTTCGCTGGTCTGGGCGGCCAATTTGATCCACGTTTCATAGAAAGACTTCCCGGCGAGATATGCCATATCTTTCTCCAGTTGCTTCACATCCGGTTTTTCGATAAAAGCCTTGAACGAATCTTCATTCATAAAGAACGATGTTTTCAGGAGATCTTTTGCAAATTTCTGGTAATCTCCTTTGTATTTTTTGTTGATCATATTGATGATCTCCGGATACAAATCGGCGTTCACATGATCGCTGTACATTTTATATAGCACGGCAAATAATTTTGTATCCAGAGTTGCATTATAATCTTTATAGAAGTTAGCCGCATTTGCCTCGATCATTTTCTTTATATTGGCTTTGTCCGCACTGCTTGTGCTTTTATCGCACAGTTTCAGAATAGCTTGGCCGGCCCTGTAAGCAAACAGTTGGATTTCAGGACCATTAAGCGCTTCACCCAGGTAGCTCTCGGCAATAGAGTATGCCTGCATATTATTATATCCTTGTTCGATGTCGGACAGGACATCTCCGTACATTGCTTTTCTGGCCGGATCGGCGTTTACCCATGCCGTGAATGTTTGTTCAATATCCTTTTTTACTTTTATTGTATTAAGATGTTCCAGCGCTTTGTTTTGTTCGAACGAATATTTCCAGTAGTTGGCACAGCTGGCATATTTGGATGCGTACTGTATTCTGGTTTTTGGACTCTTGGCCATCTCTTCGCGCATGATATTCAGTTTTTGTGTACGCACTTCGTACCGGATGGCATTGGTGACCTCCATTGTTTTCTGAAGGCCGAAGCTGGTAATATAACGATTGGTTGTTCCGGGAAATCCCAGGATCATGGCAAAGTCACCCTCTTTTATCCCTTTAGCCGAAACCGGCAAATAGTGTTTCGGTTTTAGCGGGATATTATTTTTAGAATAATCTGCCGGTCTTCCGTCAGGCCCTGTGTAAATACGAAACATTGAGAAATCGGCCGTATGGCGCGGCCACATCCAGTTGTCGGTATCTCCGCCGAACTTACCCATGCTCTGGGGAGGTGCTCCTACCAAACGTACATCTTTATAGATAGTATAAACAAACAGGAAAAATTGGTTCCCTTCAAACATTGGTTGTACCTGTGCGCTGAAGTAGGTGCCTTTTACCGCATTTCTTATGATAATACCGGAAATACTATCTATCACATTTGCCCTTTCCAGGTCGTCCATATTGTCTTTTAATGCAGCCGTTATCCGGCCCGTAACATCTTCCATCCGTTCCAGTATGGAGGCTGTCATGCCGGGGTTTGCCAATTCGTCTTCCATCTTATACGCCCAAAAGCCATCGGAAAGATAATCGTGTTCTACTGAAGAGTGGGCTTGGATTGCATTGAAACCGCAATGGTGATTGGTTAACAATAAACCCTGTTTCGAAATGATTTCTCCGGAACAGAAATGACGAAACGGTTGCCCGGCCGTACCAAGGCCTACAATGGCATCTTTAATTCCGGGTTTATTAATCGAATAAATGTCTTCCGCACTTAATTTTAAACCCATTTTTTGCATTTGATCGATATTGTTCTGCAATTTTGACAACAACCACATCCCTTCATCAGCTCTGGCCGACAATATCAAAAGCAGAGCAAACCCGGTAACCAATAATTTATTCATCTTTTCTTTTATAATTTAAATTGTTATATATCCGCCGCACATCTGACTTATTACCTTCTTAGTTATATATTTAAACAAATGTGACTTATAGTCCGGTTATTTATAACTTTAAGGGTAATATAAATGCAAATATATAACTTAATCCATTCGTTTTAAGATTTTCATGTATATATTTAATGTTAAAATAGGAAAATGGAAGAAACAGGGGTGAAGGTGTTTTTGTCCCGGACAGAGCGGTATTTAATGTATTTATTTTAGATTAATAATCCGGTGTGTTGTATGTTTTGCAGGCATATTAAAAAAGTGTATTTTTGACCCGTCGGAGAAAGCAATCGACCAATAAAATGCCAAAGGATTAGAAACAGGAATAATATGGAAAAACAAAACATACGGGAAGCTACACTACAGGATATTTCAAAATTTCTGACGGAAAACGGAGAGAAAGCTTTCCGGGCTAAACAGGTTTGGCAATGGTTGTGGCAGAAGGGTGGGATCCGTTTCGATGAGATGACCAATCTGTCGAAGGATACCCGGGAACGGTTTGCCGAAGCTTGGTACATTGATGCTATTGTGTCCGAGTGCGTGCAAACGGGCAGTGACGGAACAGTAAAAGGGGCATGGCGCCTGCAGGATGGCAACATTATCGAAAGCGTATTAATCCCCGGGGATCAGAAATTTACCGTATGTGTCTCGTCACAGGTAGGATGCGCTTTACGATGTAATTTCTGTGCAACCGGAACCCTTGGTTTTAAACGTAACCTCACCCGTGGAGAAATTTTTGATCAGGTTGTTGCTGCCAAAAAAAGCGCTACGGAGCAGGGAATAGTGTTGTCTAATATTGTTTTTATGGGCATGGGAGAGCCTTTGCTGAATTACGAAAATGTGATGGCCGCGATAGACCGGATCACAGCGGATGACGGGTTGGCTATGTCCCCATACCGGATTACGGTTTCTACAGCAGGAATACCGGATAAAATACGGCAATTGGCCGACGATAATGTCCGCTTTAATCTCGCGGTTTCGCTCCATTCGGCTAAAGAGAGTGTCCGGACTAAATTAATGCCGTTGAATAAAACCTATTCTTTGGCTATGCTAGCCGAAAGTTTGAAATACTTTGTGAAGAAAACCGGCGGTCGTCCTACTTTCGAATATCTTTTACTGAAAGATATCAATGATGGTTTGGATGATGCTAGAGCTTTGGCCCAATATTGCAGGCAGTTTCCGGTAAAAATAAATATCATCGACTATAATGCCGTTGCAGGCTCCGGTTTTAATCAGACATCCGAAAAAAGAAGAGATGAGTTTATCCGTTTTCTTGAAAGTTGCAATATGGTTGTACATTTGCGGCGTAGTAAAGGAAAAGATATTGATGCGGCCTGCGGACAACTGGCTAATCGGTTTTAAATCAAATGCTTGTCATTGCGTAGTCAATTAACCTATTGAAATCCACAGTATTGTCTTTATTATATTTTATTATGTTATTCTTTAAATTTCCGATAAAACTTTTCATATCTTCTCCCGTAGAACCCAAAAGGAAATAAGCACAAAATTATCTTGTGTAGTTGGGACAGACGGGAATTTTCACCGGATCTTGAAGGAGATCCGGATAGGAAGATCTCCGGAGTAACGGGAGGGAACCCAGTACCGGAAACAGACCGGTAGCTTGATGATGTTTAATATAAAGACAGATTACATTTGGAGAAAGATGAGAAAATGGATTATTTTATTAATGGGAGCAATGGTGATGTCTGCCTATGGGGTATCGGATAAATCGCCTATAGACATGACCACAGTGGATGAGTTGGATGTGAGAAAGTATGTTGGATTATGGTATGAAATCGCCCGATATGATAATCCGTTTGAAAAAAATCTGGTTGGTGTGACAATTAATTATGTATTAAAACCGTCGGGAGACATTGAAATGATTAATTCGGGGTACATAGATAGTATCGGAGGGAGGCAGAAAATGGTTGTCGGAAAAGTTAAAACACCCGATAAAAATAAACCGGGAATATTGAAAGTCTCTTTTGCTTTGTTTTTCAATACCGAATACCATATCCTGGAGGTGGAAGATGATTACAGCGCAGCCTTGGTCGCATCTCCGGATACTAATTTGCTGTGGATTGTCAGCCGGCAGCCTGAGATTTCTCCAATCAAACTGGACAGGTTATTAAAGAAAGCGCAAGAGCGTGGTTATAACACGGATGACTTGACGTTTGTAGAACATTAATGATCAGATTTAATTCAGTGGGCAAGAGTGATTGTTTTAAAAACAATCACTCTTTCATATTTTTTTTATAAAGTTTTTATTAGTTTTGTAGCTGAATAAATCCCTACGTTTTCGGAAAGAGTCGTTTTAACATTTATATTCCTTAACGTGCAAAGGGGGTATAACATTATATTGATTATAAAATGAATATGCGGCAGACAAATAAGAACGCTTTACCTGGATTGAAAGAGAAACGGTATCAACAAAAAAAAGAGATTATCGGTTTTTTGTATAAGATGGGAGAATTATCAAAACCCGAAATATGTCGGTTGACTAATATGACTACTCCTACGATAAGCAGGATAATAGATGAGCTTATTGCGGAAGGTTGGTTGATCAATAAAGGCCAAGGACCGTCGGTAGGAGGAAAACGGCCTCATCTTTTTTCTTTAAATCCGGATGCGGCATATATTATGGGAGTCGATATAGGACGTGAACATTTAAAGATTGCCATTTTCAACCTGAATAAAGAGGTGATCGGGGGAATCAAAGTATATCCTTCTGTACTTGAGAAACAGGATCGTGACGGTACGCTGTTATATGTCCGGAAGAAAATCGATGAGACATTGAATGTCTTAAATATCCAATATTCCAAGATCAAGGTTGCCGGGTTTGCTATTCCCGGATTGATTGATAGTGATGGAAACTCTTATACATATTTGACGTATGAGAATCCGAATATCAGAGAAGTTTTGGAAAACATGTTGGGTATACCGGTGTTTATCGACAACGATTCGAAGATCATGGCTATGGCCGAGCATACGTTCGGAGTGGCTAAAGATATAGACCATGCGCTGTGTATCAGCGTGAACGAATGTATCGGACTCGGGATGATCCTGAATGCACAGCCGTATACCGGTTATAAAGGGATGGCCGGGGAATTCGGACATATACGTATTTCAGGGCTTGACGGACAATGTTATTGCGGAAAGGTAGGTTGCCTGGAGACGGTAGCTTCCGGCCGGACGATTATTAAAACAGCCAATGAAGCCATCCGTAGAGGAGTAAAAACCACTATAGCAAATCAGGAGATTACCTTTTCATCGATTATCAAAGCAGCCAGACAGGATGATATTTTTGCCATCGATTTGTTGCAGAAAGCAGGAGAGAAGATAGGCGAGGGGATATCCACCCTGATCCATTTGTATAATCCCCAGGTGATTGTAATCGGCGGAGAGGTTGTTGATGCAGGTGATTTAATTACGATCCCAATCCAACAGGCGATAAATAAATATACGTTGACTCGTCTGAAGATTCAGAGCGAAATCAGGTTAAGTAATCTGAATGCTCATTCTACTATCATGGGTACATTGATGGTAGTGATGAAGCATTTGTATTATGATGGGAATAATGATTTTTCACTGTACTGATATATAAAATTAACACCTAACAATACTACTGTCATGATGATGAAAAATTATATCGCCAGTGGCGATGGCGCAAGCAGGTACGAGAAGGTTCCTGTACAGATATATGAAACACCCCAGAATGCGGTAAAAGCCGTTGCAACAGAGATTGCCGAGTTGATCCGGGCGAAAGCCGCCAGGAGACAAATGTGTGTGTTGGGATTGGCTACCGGCTCTTCGCCGATAAAACTATATGCTGAGCTGGTGAGAATGCATAAGGAAGAAAAGCTTTCGTTTAAGAATGTCATTACATTTAACCTTGACGAATATATGCCGATGCCGAAGGAATCGGATAAGAGCTATCATTATTTTATGCACTACCATCTGTTTGATCATATAGATATCGATTCTAAAAATGTTCATATTCCCGATGGAACACTAAAGACGGATAAAGTGGAGAAATTCTGTAAGGAGTATGAAGAACAGATCAGACAAGCCGGAGATATTGATATTCAGATCTTAGGTATCGGCCGTACGGGACATATCGGATTTAATGAACCAGGTTCTGCCGTCACATCAAAGACAAGGATGGTTTATCTGGACGATCTGACGATTAAGGATGCCGCTGCGGATTTTAGCGGCAGGGAGAATGTACCGGCCAAAGCCATCACCATGGGGGTAGGAACGATAATGAAGGCGAATAAGGTTATATTGATGGCATGGGGAGAGAAGAAGGCGTCTATTATAAAAGCTACTGTTGAAGGTATTATGTCCAATGAGGTACCGGCAACTTTTCTTCAGGTTCATCCTAATGTGCAGTTTGTTATAGACGAGAGTGCAGCAGAGGAATTGACACGGGTTCGTTTCCCCTGGTTGGTCAGTAAGGTGAAATGGAATGATAAACTGATCCGAAAAGCAGTGATTTGGCTGTGCCAGAAAGTGAACAAGCCGATCTTAAAAATAGAGAATAAAGATTATACGGAAAACGGCATGAGCGACTTGGTGCAGGAGTTTGGGTCGGCAAATAAAGTGAATATACAGGTATTCAATGATTTGCAACATACTATCACCGGTTGGCCGGGAGGAAAGCCCAATGCGGACGACTCTACCCGTCCTGAGAGAGCAAAACCGTATCCGAAAAAGGTTCTGATTTTTAGTCCGCATCCGGACGATGATGTCATTTCAATGGGGGGAACGTTTGCCCGTTTGGTGGAGCAGGGACATGAGGTGCATGTGGCTTATCAGACATCCGGAAATATTGCGGTTTTTGACGATTATGTCTATCAGTTGATGGATATAGCCTCTTGTTTTACCAAATATGCAAAAGGCGATGCCCGGACGATGGATAAGGCGTTTGAGCACATGAAGCATACCATTGCCAACCGGAAGCCGGATGATGAAGAATCTGCCGAGCTGATGACATATAAAGGAGATATCCGGAAAGCTGAAGCACGGGCAGCCTGCCGGTTTATCGGCGTACCTACGGAACGAATCCATTTCCTCGATTTGCCGTTTTATGAAACCGGATCGGTGAAGAAAAACCCGCTGGGGAGGGAAGATATTAATATTATCGTTGACTTACTTCGCAAGATAGAGCCGCATCAGATATATGCCGCCGGAGATCTTGCCGACCCGCATGGTACACATGGCGTCTGCCTTGAAGCGATACTGTGTGCTTATGATATTGTCGAAAACGATAAATGGTTTAAGGATTGTTATACCTGGTGGTACCGGGGAGCCTGGATGGAATGGGAGATCGAAAAGGTCGATATGGCTGTGCCTATTAGTCCGTCGGAGCTTTCCATCAAGCGGAGATCGATCTATAAGCATGGGTCCCAGAATAACGGCCCGGCGTTCCCGGGAGATGATCCGCGCGAATTCTGGCAAAGGGCAGAAGACAGAAACCGTCATACCGCAGATATATATAATAAGTTGGGTATGGCCGAGTACGAGGCAATGGAAGTATTTATGCGTTATAAGCACAAGGATAATAATATTATCAGATAAATCAAGAACAGATATTAAGGTACGAGGCAACAGGTGTGTTCGATTTTAGCCCGTATTTTATATTATGGATCTCGCGTCTAATTATTGTTTGTATGAAAAATAAAACTACGTTATTGGTGATGGCTGCCGGAATGGGTTCCAGGTTCGGCAGTTTGAAACAGATTAAACCGTTGGGACCTCATCAGAAAGCGATCCTGCATTATACGGTTTATGATGCTGTAAAGGCAGGTTTCGATAAAATAGTGTTTGTTATCCGCGAAAGTTTTGCAGAAGAGTTTAAGGCTTTTGTCGGAAAATATGCGGAAAGTAAGGTAGAGACGGTGTATTGCTACCAGGATAGTAACAGACTGCCGGGTGGTATGCCTCCTATTGAGAGAGAGAAGCCTTGGGGAACTGCCCATGCGATATGGTGTGCAAAAGAGGATGTCCATGAACCGTTTGCCGTATTAAATGCCGATGATTTTTACGATAGCGATGCTTTTGTCAAAGCCCACGATTTTCTGGCTGCCAGTATTGATCCTAAAGAATATTGCTTGGTCGGTTACCGGCTGGCTTCGACCCTTTCGGAGAATGGAACGGTTTCCAGAGGGGTTTGTAAGGTAGATAGCCATCAATATCTTACCTCAGTGACCGAATGTACAAAGATCGGTAGGCAACTGGATGGATCATTGAAGGATCAGGAGCTGAATGTCATGCTGGAGCCTGATGACGTGGTATCGATGAATTTCTGGGGTTTTACACCTGCTATTTTTCAGGAGATCGAAAGACAGTTTATTGATTTCTATCCGGTAAACAAAGATAATCTGAAATCGGAGTTTTATATTCCCAAAGTGGTCGACCAGGCAGTAAGAGACCGAATGGCTAAAGTGAAAGTACTGACAACCACAGCGAAATGGTTCGGCATCACCTATCAGGAAGATACCCCGATTATAAATAGCGCTTTGGAGGCTTTTGACCGGGAAGGAAAATATACTGATTTATGATCTGATATATCCAGCGAATATATTAAATGCCGGATGGCAGATTAATTTATACTGTTTTCAATCCGCCATCCGGTATTTAGTATTCCGGTTTATTTCACCTCTTTGCCGCAGTGTTCTCCGCAGCCTCCGGTTTCACATTTCTTTTCTTTACAACAGGGAGCGGTTTGACTTCCCGGAGCAGTAACTTTGCTTACCGAATATCCCAGCTTTTCAATCGCTTTCTGAATGCCTTCGGTGGTGTTCTTTTTTTCCATAAAAGTCACTGTAACTGTTTTGGCGGCAAGATCCACTTTCAGATCTTTTACCCCTTTTTCAAAAGGAAGATTCTTTTCTACCTTCGCTTTGCAATTGGCGCAGTCGATACTGGTGTAGTAAATCACTGTTTTTTCTCCTTTTTTCTGGGCGTTGGCCGTAAATGCCGTAGCAATAACTAAGGTCAGCACCATTACCATTTTCATCATTTTCATAGTTTAAAGATTTAATTATTAGAATTTATTCAACTTTGGGGTCTCTTTATCCCGGCTCACATTAATTCCGGTCAATAGCGAACCGCAGACCGATATAGAATTTTCGTCCGTGAATCGGCCCCCATACTTTTGATGCGTCGAAATATTCGCTCCATGGATCATCGGCGGCAATTACCGGATTTTTCTGGGTGAAGTCGCCGATATTTTCGCATCCGGCATATACACTCCATTTACGGAAATATTTGGTTACCTGCGCATTCATAATCTGAAACTCATCAAAATGATCTGCGCTCCGGTACATTTCCGGAACCGTGCTGCTCGACGAAACGCGTCCCGACCCGTTAAATTGGGTTGTAAAATCAAACTGCCATTTTTTCATATTTGTCGAATAGGAAGCATTAAGCAACCCTTTGTATTTGCTTTGTAGCGGAGTTCTTAATAGCAGCTGGTCACCTGCCGGATCCGTGTAAGTAATTTTCACATCATTGTAACGGAGTGCACACAGCAGATCCAGACGGGGCAGCAGTTCATATTTTATTTCTGCCTGGTAACAATTGGAATAGGAGTCTCCCTCCAGGTTGTAAAAATTAACTTTGTCCGGCTGGGTTTCGTTATCTACAACCACCTGATTTTTGAATTCGGTACGATAGTAGTCCAAATTGATATTCAATGTCCGGTTGAAAAGTGTGAATTTCCGGTTTACCTGAAAGCCGAAATTCCATGCTTCTTCCATTTCAAGATTCGATAGATCCTCGGGGTGTTCAGCCAACAGCTTATTGTTTACATAGAAAGAGTAGGCTGTAGCAAGCAAATAGCTGTTTTCCGACAGGATATTGGTAGTGCGGGATCCTTTGCCGGTCGAAAGTTTTAACATAGTAAAGTCATCCGGCGCGTACATAATATGGGCCCTCGGAGTAACAAATCCTTTAAACAGATTGTGATAATCGTAACGTATCCCGAGCATTAGCGTCAGTCTTTTCCAATAGGTACCGGTATATTGGAAGAAGGCCCCGGCCGCTTTCTCCTGCCTGTCGAAAAAAACGAGGGGAGTTTTCGTGCCGGATATCGCCAGGTAGTCATTGAACGACTCGTCGTAATTGTCATAATTGAACGACACGCCGGCCGAGAACTTCTGATTTTCGTTGTTTGCAAAAACCGACTGGTAAATATAGTTCATAAATAAGCTCTTTTGCCGGGCATTGTAGTCGCGTGCTCCATAATAGGATTGCTGGTCATGATCGGTGGCATTAATCAGTAGGGCCATGCTGCTGTGTTCATATTCAGGCATCAGGTATCCCAGTTTTAGAAAAGTTTCGTAACGGCGGGTGTCAATGCCTATACCATATAGATTGTGCCCTCCGATATTGTCCCGCATATCCTCTTTAAACCCTTTTTGGCCTCCCAATCTGGTTTCATCCAGAAACTTTCCTCCGAATTGGACGTTCCATATATCGCTTTTGTACTCCCAGCGATTCATGATGTTATATTGCGTCTTTTTAGGCATACTGAGAAAGCCTGCCTGATGGTGGCTTTCACCGGAGGTATGCTCGCGGTTGTACCAGTCTCCGTGTATCAACAGGGCAGCGCTCCATCTATCGTTGAGCAAGATACCGGTATTAGCATTGAATTCGTACATTCCTTCCGAGCTGGTAAAACCATTTAGATAAAGTTTCTCGCTGACCCGCGGCTTTTTATAGTCCACGCTGATTTGTCCGGCAATCGCTTCATACCCGTTGATGACCGAGCCGGTTCCTTTCGATACCGATATTGCGCTCATCCAGGGGCCCGGGACATAACTCAACCCGTAAAGGGATGATACTCCCCTGAAATTAGGCATGTTTTCCGTCATCATTTGCACATATTTTCCGGTAAGTCCGAGCAATTGTATCTGTTTGGCTCCGGTGACTGCGTCCGAATATGCCACGTCTACAGAGGCATTGGTGGTAAAGCTTTCTCCCAGATTGCAACATGCGGCCTTACACAGCTCTTCACCGGTGATCAACTGTTCGATCAGTGGGCCCCGGGTACTCATGATCGTCGAATTAAGTCGTGCGGTGACCCCTACTTCTTCTAATGCTTCTCCCGCTACAAGCAGTATCTCAATGTTCCGATCGGAGCGTTTTACATTGATGATTTCGGTTTGATAGCCGATAAAACTGGCTGCAAGCTGACCTTTTTCATTCCAGGCGATCGAAAAACTACCGTTGGCATCAGCCACGACCCCTATTGTTGTACCGATCCAGTAGACATTAGCTCCCGCCAGGCCTATTTTACCATCCGGCGTATCTTCCACGATTCGTCCTGAGATTTTCTGAGCATGGACATTCAGACAAGCGATACAGCATAGTATGATATATAGAAATTTTATATATTTCATTAAATGTTGAATTTTTAATTTTAAACTATAATCCCCTGTGTAATTCAGAATATAACGGGGATTGGAATTTCCCGGCACTTTCGGGAGTAAGCAACAGCTTACGGATTGTATATGCCGGACAATAATATAAGCGACGAATCAAGACATACTTTATTTATCCTTTTATTCAACATTTATATATACATAAAAACGAAAACGGGAAGGAAGGATCGGGGCTGTCGTCTTCCCCGAAGGCAGATAGCCATTCCGGCATGATATTTAAAACCGGTTCAAAAAGTAATTGATTGTCTAACCAGCAAAAAACAATCAGACACTCCACTATTTTTTCTGTCTGGGAAGGGTCGGTTATTTTATAAAACTGATGTTCCGGTTGATTGTGCTGGCGGTCATCCCTTTCTCCCGCATCTTTATTACAGCAGTCGCATTCATGTGCACAGGGGGATTTGGTTTCTTCTTGGGGCATAACCTGTATTTGCAAGTATACTTTTTCGCATTGCCTGCAATGTAGTTTACTTACATTCACTCCGATAAACGCCAGTCCGATAATGGACAAGATCAGAGAATGGAATATTTTACAGCAAATAGATAACACCTCTGCAAAGGTATCCGTTTTTTTATTCATACCAGCTATCAGGGTGTAAATTAACAGTATTATAACTATTTTTGCGGGAATCAAAAAAAATTGTACCTTGCAGAGCCTAATCCGGAATCCCGGATTTTAGAGGGTGTCCAAGAAAGGGAATACATATTAAATTCTTAATAAACGTCAGATATGAGAAATAGCATTTTTCTAACTTTAATCGTACTGTTGTTATTTGCTTGCCATAATAAACATAATGTCGAAATAAAAGGGGAGATCAAGGACGGCGCTAAACAAAAGGTCTATCTTGAACAGATTAATGTTGACCAAGTTGTAAGAGTTGATTCGGCCAAAACCGATAGGAAAGGACGTTTTACTTTTAAGACGATGGTGAAAATGCCCTATTTTTATCAGGTTAAGATAGGGGATCGCGAGACAGTAACCATCCTTGCCGAACCGGACAGCAAGATAGAGTTGACGGGTACATTGGAAGGGTTAAAAGACAACTATTGGGTAGAAGGGTCGGAAGGGTCGCTATGGATCAAATTATTAAATTTCCACTTGAATAAAAGCCAGTCCGTATTGGATTCGTTACGAAAATCATATAAGGCTTTACCTGCAGGGGAACTTTATAATGCCGAACGGCAAAAGCTATCTGCAGCATGGGATTCGGTTGTAGTTAAACAGCAGAATTTTTCGCGTGAGTTTATCCTGAAACATGCCGTGTCATTGGCTTCTTACTATGCTCTTTACCAGAAGCTGGATCAATATTATGTCCTTTTACCCGATCGGGACCTGCAATCGTTTAAGATTGTTGCTTCCGCTTTGCAGGCGATGTATCCGGATTCACCTTATACGAAAGCTATTATGAACCACCTGAAACAGATCAGCAAGGGGATCCAGAATCAACGGCTGCTCGAGTTGATGGCCAGTACGGAGAGTACACTGCCGAATATCAGCTTGCCGAATATTAACGGTGACACGATCTCATTGGCATCTTTGAAAGGGAAATACATCATTCTCGACTTTAATGTGCTTGGCACTCAGGATGGTAGGGCTTATTGCAATGAGTTAAAGAGGATATACGACAAATATCGCAGCAAAGGAGTGGAAATTTATCAGGTTTGCCTGAGCAAGAATATACTCTTATGGAGAAAATACGTAAAAGATTACGGAATCAACTGGATCTGCGTATGCGATACGGATGAGCTGGGAAGCCGGGTAGTAAGATCCTGGAATATCAAGGAGGTACCGGCCAATTTTATTATCAATAAGAAATTTGAGATTGTAGGCAAAAACCTTAACGGACAACGATTGGATGACCGGTTGAATGACATCATTAAATAATTGTTATGTTGGTTTAGGTACAGGGAATAAAGATAAAAATGGATAACAAGAAGGTATATTTTCTTTCAGACGTTCACTTAGGCACCCCACTGTTTAATAACAACCGGGAAAGGGAGATCAGGCTCACCCGATGGCTCGGTTCCATTAAAGAGGATTGTGCGGCGCTGTACCTGTTGGGAGATATATTTGATTTTTGGTTCGAATATAAAAGGGTGGTGCCGAAAGGTTTTGTCCGTTTCCTGTCTAAAATATGCGAATTTACCGATAGTGGGATCGAAGTGCATTTTTTTACCGGTAATCATGATATCTGGGCTTTTGATTATCTCAACAAAGAGTGTGGTATGATTATCCATATGGACAACCGGATATTCGATATCAATGGAAAACGTTTTCTCATCGGGCATGGCGACGGGCTGGATCCTTCCGACAAAAAATACCTGTTTTTAAGAAAGGTGTTTCATAATCGTTTTATGCAACACTGTTTCCGGCTTATCCATCCCGATTGCGGTATTGCTATGGCGCTCAAGTGGTCTTCGCACTCCCGCCTCGAAAACGAAAAGGCAGGGACAGGCAGGTTTCGGGGAGAGGAAGACGAAAAGATTGTAAAATATTGCCGTAAGGTGCTTGAAAAAGAGCATTATGACTTTTTTATTTTCGGCCATCGCCATCTTCCTATGAAAGTTCAACTTACCGCGGACAGCCGTTATTTTAATACCGGCGATTGGCTTACCCATTATAGTTATGCCGTCTTTGACGGGAATACGGTGACATTGCTTAAGGCAGACTAAGAAACCATATCTTCCCGGAATACACTTCAAACTATTTTGATGTAACATATCGTTTTTTTGTGAAAATTCATTAACTTAGGTCCATGAATTAAAAAACTGTGTGTTATGCTAGTCAAGGTGTTCGGAGGAGCAGTTAATGGGATCGATGCCATTACCATTACGATCGAAGTTAATATCCTATGGGGTGCGAAATTTATTATTGTCGGTTTGGAATTCCTAACTAAATCCGCACAAATAGTTAAGCACTTTTTGCATTTAGTTTCCAGAATTCATCTATTGTCATATTATTTAGAGCTTTGTGGCGTCTGATTTTATTATACCAGATTTCTATGTACTCGAAGATCTCTATCTCGATCTGCTCGGGTTTTAGCGTTCTGTTTCCGTAGATAAGTTCGCACTTGAGGCTCTTGAAGAAGCTCTCGGCCACGGC
>JAVBLD010000058.1:0-10190 GCA_031553705.1 Marinifilaceae bacterium
CTATATTTGTAAAAATTTTGATGTAAAATAATGACTGTTTTATATCCAAATTTGACTACACTTTTTTATCCTTTTTGACCAATAACTTCAAGGGGGCAATTTGCTTCGGCGAAAGGGGATCAATTTAATCGGTATTTCCACATACGCATCATTCTTGTTGATTTTTTGCCGCTGTCCGTCCAAAATATTACCTTTGGGGAGGAATAAACGAGCAAAAAGCGTAGAAACAGCGTCTTTACTGGTAATCCGGTCAAGCCGCGGATCAGACAAACGAGTTACGAATATGGTTACGTTCCGGGGCTTTAAGTGTCTTTTTAATGACTTTACTTGTCCTCGCAGTTAAACCGAAAATCGTCTGAAACGCCTGATTTACAATTAACTTACGTCATTCTGCCGTTTTTTACTTTTTTATTCTGTATTTTTGCAGAATATAAAAGGCCATATTTGGCTTAAAAATGAAAAACCCTAATTTTATGCATCAAAGAACCGATAGAAATAATTCTACCGGTTCTTATTAATTACTTAATGTAAATCTGCCAACCTATTTTAGGACGAGACAATTATTTAATCAACTCTTTTTTGATCAATTCCACACAATCCAGTTTTTCCCATGTAAACAACTCCACCTCTTTCTCTACGGTATCCCAGTAATTGGATGTAAAAACCCTTTTTATTACACGGGGAGTACGTCCCATGTGTCCATAACTGGCTGTCGGCTGATAGATCGGATTCCGTAATTTCAAACGGGATTCGATTGCTGCCGGGCGCAGGTCAAATAATATGGCAATCTTAGCAGCAATTTCCTCATCGCTGAGCGATATTTTTGAGGTGCCATAAGTATTGACGTATAAACCCACCGGACGGGCAATGCCGATAGCATAAGAAATTTGTAGCAACAACTCATCGGCAACACCGGCCGCGACCATATTTTTAGCGATATGCCGGGCTGCATAAGCTGCCGAACGGTCGACCTTCGACGGATCTTTACCGGAAAAAGCTCCGCCGCCATGTGCGCCTTTTCCCCCGTATGTGTCCACAATGATTTTACGTCCGGTCAAACCGGTATCTCCATGAGGTCCGCCAATGACAAATTTTCCGGTCGGATTCACATGAAGGATCATATCTTTGTCAAAAAAGCTTTTCACCCGTTCCGGCAAATGTTCCTTTACCCGGGGCAATAAGACATCAACAATATCTTTTTCAATCCATTCCACCATTGCCGCATCGGCCTTCAATCCGGCTTCCTTGGTACTGTTGGTCGGTAGAATAAACTCGTCATGCTGCGTAGAGATCACAATAGTATGGATGCGCGCAGGTTTATTGTCGTCTCCGTACTGAATGGTTACCTGGGCTTTCGAATCCGGACGGAGATACCGCATACTGACTCCCTCTTTCCTGATCTGGGCCAGTTCATAAAGCAGTATATGTGACAACTCCAAAGAAAGCGGCATATAATTATCGGTCTCATTACAAGCATAGCCGAACATCATCCCTTGATCGCCAGCCCCCTGTTCCATCAGGTCTTCACGGACTACTCCCCGGTTGATGTCGGGCGATTGTTCGTGAATTGCACACAATACGCCACAGCTATTGCCGTCAAACATATACTCGCTCTTGACATATCCGATTTCATTGATTACATCCCGCGCAATCTGCTGCACATCGACATAGGTCTTCGTTTTTATTTCACCGGCTATTACCGCCTGTCCCGTTGTAACCAGCGTTTCACAAGCTACTTTTGCATCAGAGTCAAAAGCAATGATCTTGTCCAATACTGCATCCGAAATTTGATCGGCTACCTTATCCGGATGCCCCTCGGATACCGATTCTGAAGTAAATAAATATCCCATAATTACATTTTAAATTTTCAGGTACGGCAGACACACCAACACGACCATCCGGCCGGACCAGTTATAAATAACTACGGAAAAATACATGGGTGGTTGAATTCAGAAGAATCTGCATTTTAGCTTTTTTTTCTGTGGTTGCAATCAGCCAAATCTTTCCACATTCTAACGTCACAAAGATAAACAATAAAAAAAGGAAAAACAAACCGTGAAAAACAAAAAGAGAAGGAGATATTTCATAATTTTGCAAACAAACGAATATGGGATAAAAGCGTAAACCTTGAGACAGGGTTTTTAAGATTATAAAACATCAAGTTTATGCAGGTCCGTACATATAACTGGAAATTATGGCATTTATATACAATCTTGTCATCGTCATATATAGCTTTGCGATCAGGCTCGTTGCTCCTTTTAACGAAAAGGCATCCCTATGGGTCAAAGGCAGAAAAGGCATCTGGGAAAAATTCAAAAAAATAGAGCGGGGAAATAAGCGATTGATCTGGTTCCATGCCGCATCCCTTGGAGAGTTCGAGCAAGGGCGCCCGGTTATCGAAGCTATTAAGCAGGAGCAACCGGATACGGTTATCTTATTGACCTTTTTCTCTCCGTCCGGCTATGAGATCCGCAAAAACTATGCTATGGCTGACTATATTTTTTATTTACCTGCCGATTATCCCTGGAACGCACGCCGATTCGTCAAGCTATTCCGTCCGGACGCTGCAATCTTTATAAAATATGAATTCTGGTATAACTATCTGTATGAACTGAATAAATACCAGATTCCAACGTTTCTGATATCTGCCGTTTTCAGGTCCGAACAGCCGTTTTTCAAATCATGGGGAAGCCTGCATCGGGAAATGCTAAGATTTTTTACCCGCCTCTTTGTGCAGGATGGCGAATCAGTTATCCTGCTGAATACGATCGGGATTAAAAGGGTAGAACAGACCGGCGACACCCGTTTCGACCGGGTAAAGCAAATTGCCGATACGGCACGCCCGATAGATAAGATCGAACAATTCTGCTGCGGGCAACCGGCGATCGTTTGCGGCAGCACCTGGCCTTCCGACGAAAATCTCCTGATGGATTATATCAATCAGGACTCAAGCCATACAAAATGGATACTCGCCCCCCACGAAATCGGAGAAGGACATATTAAAACCATCATCGAAAAATGCAAAAGAAAAGTAGTCAGGTATTCCGCGACGGATAGCGACATGGTCGGTCATGATGTTCTGATCGTTGACTGTATCGGACTGTTGGCATCTGCTTATCAATATGGAAAGATAGCTTACATCGGCGGCGGGTTCGGAACAGGCATCCATAATACATTGGAAGCCGCAGTCTTTGGCATCCCGGTCATCTTTGGCCCTAAATATAAAAAGTTCAGGGAAGCTACCGCACTGGTAAGCAACGGAGGTGCTTTTCCGGTCAATAACGGAGAACAACTGAAAAAGACGCTTGACATGCTGATCAAAGCGCCCGACATCGCTAAAACGGCAGGCGCCAACGCATTAAAATATGTAAATAGCCAACTTGGTGCAACACCCCTAATAAAAAAATGGTTAAAATAAAGAGAATCAAAACAATCCGTCTATATACACTTTTTCTGTAATTTCATCTGAGAACACCGTTCCTGTTAATAGCCGCACGATGATCCCACAAATGCGGATTAATATATTTTTGTATATTTTTCAGTTAGCTTATTTAACATTAAACAACCCGTTTTATACCGCATATAATTGGGAATAAAGCAAATAAATATGACATTTGCATATCAATACTTTACCAAAACAAAATTAAATTTAAACTTTATATTTATGAAAAGATTATCGTTCATTGTAATTATTCTTGCTCTGTTAACATCGTGTAAGGATGAATCCAACAGTAGTAATAGCAGGCAAGATTCCGGCAAGGTCGCACTAAACGAATGGACACCTGTTTCGTCTGACGACATCCGAATCATCACAGACAATAAGCTGTTGGCCGGATATGTCAACTACGGAGTGATAAACGCTTTTGAAAGCGACATGGCTACACGTGTCCAAAGTACTACCACACGGACTGAAAGTACCCCACGCCTGAGAAGTACGACAACGTTAACCACCGGCATTCCCGGCGAAGCTATTCAGGATGGTTTTATGGAACTGGCAACGGTCAACTCTCCCGTCGACCCAAGCGGCAAGCTGCTTTCAGCCACCTCTATACAGACATACGGCAAATATGCAATTGTATGCTATCACATGCACTATAAAGGGATAGGAGGAGCCTTGCAACTGCTCGATATTACCATTCCTTCGGAGCCAAAGGTGATTTCGGAACTCTATTATGAAGGACTTGATTTCAACCATATTGCTTTCGACGACGCCGGAGACATTTCAAATTCCAAATTTTGGGCGGCAGCCGACGATTCGAAGAATGGGTACGCCTACGTTGTAGCAGGAAGAATTTCACAAGCCGATTTTACCGCAGCAGGTATCCAAAAGATGAGAGTAGTCGGCAATGCGGCAAACTGTATCGTAAAATATAAAAATCATGTGATTGTCGCAACGACCGGCGTGAACGCGAATAACGGTGCAATACTATCATTCGACTACCAGACGGGTGTCGTGGACGAAAAAAGTACCATTGAAGTACAACGTGGCAAGCATATAGCAATAGATCCTATAAATCCAAACTCTGGTTTGCTTGCTCTATATTTGAAAGACTGCGATAACAATAATAATACAAAAAACCAGACTTCTACCGGTTTAGCGGTACTGGACTATTTTGCAGATAATGCCAATCCGCTTCAAGGTACACCTACCGAGTGGGATATAGAAAGAATCCGGCCTATCGACGGGAAAAATGCCATCAGGCTATACGACGGAACAGCTTATCTGGCATTGAGTAATCAGGGCATGTTAGTGATGGACCTGGCAACGAGTAAGATCAATAAAAAAGAGCCGTCGCCTACCGGACTGACTAACGGCATAGATGTCGACGGCCGCTATATCTATCTGGCTAACGGTTCCGGCGGAGTACGTGTTTACGATAAAAAAACGCTGGAATATAAATATACTTTCTACGGTAATACGAGTGCTTCTGCCAACTTCACCTCCGCAAACGAAGAGGCCGGGCTGCTTTTTGTAGCCTACGGTATTGATGGAGTAAAAATCATTTGTACCAAGAATTGCAAAACGAAAGAGACTTGCGATGAATTCATGAAAGTACTGTTCGGAGAAACCACCGAATATTTTAAAGAATCCCAAAGCGTTTTCCGTGCAGATGCACATCCGAACATAAAAACACTTTTCTTAGACCCGGTCAATGCGCCCAGCTATCTGGAAATTACAAAGGATAATTCCAGTTTATATATAACGTTCCTGCGCGAGATCTGCGGATGGCAAAATTCACTGGGATACTTTATAATACCCGCAGGAGAAAATATGACAGAATACTATAATACTAAAATCAAACCTGATTTAACAAGTCCTGTGATCCCTAATAAATATATCCTGTTCAAATGTATCGCAGACGCCGTACAAACTCATTGGATGAAGCCAGCGGGCACTCTGCAAAAAGGGGTATCTTACGCCATCATTTCCGATCTGAAGCCCGGGGATAAAGTATTCTTCTTCCTCGTGCCACAAGGATATGAGCTAACTCCGGACGGCGGACAGGTGCTTACAAGAAACTGGAAAGCGGTTACAACAAATCCACAGCTCAACGAATTCGATGACCAGAGACCCGGTGTTTCGACCGGATGGAGAAAAATAATGCACGGTTTATTCCTGACGGAAGCCTGTAAATCGATTGTGTATGCTCTTGAAGACAATTACACTAACAATTGGGCCGACTCGGATTACAATGACATCATCTTCTCTATCAGTGACAATCGGAATGACAGCCAGATATCCGCCATCGACTTAACTCCGTTTAAGGTGATAGACAGCGGTCAGGTGAAGTAAAAAACACAAACAATTAAACATAAAAAAGAGATACTACTTGACTACCCAAATAGTATCTCTTTTTTATGATTAAAGTACCCTATTTCATCCACTCCTTCAATGTAGAGATCAGATCTTCCTGCGTCACCGGGTCAAAACTAGCAATGCGACAAGTGTGACTCATATCCGCCCGGACGTACTTCCGGCATTGGTAGTTCGTTTTCAAGTCTACCGCCGTAGCGCTCCAGGGATCCGTTCCTCCGTATATGAATAGCATCTTCTCGGCATCGGTCTGTAACCACTTGCTGATAGCTTTCATCTGCTGGTCGTTAAATGGCTTCTGAACCGCCCCTTCCGGCATTGTAAAAGCAAAGGTTATATCCTTCTTATCATCCAGAAACTTTCTGAAAGGCTTTACTTTGTAATCATACATTCCTATTTCGGTCAACGCGGCGTAGAAAAAAGGCTGGAAAGCGACAATTTCCTTATCTTCGAAAAAAGTAGGTGCAGATATTTTAAGCAGATGCTCACATACTACATTCATATCGTTATTATCGGCAGGAGGAATATCGTCGCAACTTGCCCCCCACTGCCAAAAAGCGAACGGGTACTCAAGAATCATCAACTGAACGGCACGTTTCAACCCTCCGACGATTTTAAACGTATATCCGTTCTCTTTTGCGACCTCTTCGATAATCGGCAAAAGCTTATCTATGTTTTGGAAGCAAAGCATTTGAAAATCACGAATCATCCAGCGGCAATCCGGCTTCGGATCCCCTCCGTTCATGATATCGCCGATCGAAATCTTATTGGATCCCAGCTTCTCCAGAAATTTTTCCAGCCTCGGATCGACATATTCCAGATTCAGCGGAGCAACATATGGCACACTGACAGTCACATCGTCCGGATAAAAATAACGGTGAAAAATAGTGGTCTGCCCTCCCTTGCTAATACCGGTCGTTATCCATTTCGAATCTGGATAGATTGCCTGTTTGATTGCTTGGATAATCTCATGCTGGTCGGTCGCCGCCTGCTTAATGGTCAGATACTCCCACGGTATTCCTCCTTCCGGAACACTCTGATCAAAAAAACGATGCTCGATGGTCAGCTGATTAGCATTAAACAACCTGGTCAACTCCCCGGCATCCGCTTTCCATATCTTATACCCTTCCAACTCAGCGACAACAGGAGCTCCCATCTTTTTATGCCCCAACAACACCTTCTGCTTAAAAATACCTTTTGCCGGATCATTATGATCGATCGGTTGCTCATACCAAAACTGGTAAAACTCTTCAAAAAAACCAACATCTATTTTCTGAATATCACGAACAGCCGGAATCTGTTTCAATTTCTCCAGTATGTCGCTACCGGCAAATACACTCCCTGACACAAGACATAGCAACACCAGGGTACTTAGTATTCTCTTCATACACATTTCATTTTAAAAACGGACAAACTTTATTCTTAACTCACAACTCATTTGGCCATGCAAGATATGAATTTAATAACAAATCGGCCTATTATTTGGTAAATTCATTTAATAACCGGATTTTTGCAGCGTTACAAACTTCCTCTATCAATGTAATAAAATACAGGAATCAGTTGATTCTGAAATAAACGGTCATTTTAAAATACGCTCCCCGTTTAGGAAGGTTTGCCATTGGAAAAAGATTATCTGCAAATGAAGTTTTATAGTCAATATAAAAAACATTATCACTCTATTATTAAGATAGGTATACCTATTATCATCGGTCAACTCGGAATCATCCTGGTAGGAATTGTCGACAATGTAATGGTAGGACAATACGGCACGCTTGATCTGGCTGCCGCTTCATTTGTCAATAACCTGTTCAATATCCCAATCCTGTTTGGACTCGGATTTTCATACGGACTGACTCCTTTGGTGGGACAATTTTTCGGCAGGAACGATAAATATAAAGCCGGCCAGCTTCTGCGCAACAGTCTGGCGGTTAATCTGGGACTGGGAATTCTGATGGCCGCCATTATGACATTAGCCTGGTTTAATATTGAACGGTTCGGCCAGCCCAAAGAACTTCTTCCGCTTATCCGCCCCTACTTTCTGCTACACCTGGCTTCCCTGGTCTTCGTTATGCTGTTTAACTCGTTCAAACAGTTTGCCGACGGCATCACGGACACAAAAACACCGATGTATATCATTCTCTCCTGCAATATTGTAAATATTATCGGTAACTATATCTTCATTTACGGCCATCTGGGAATTCCACCGATGGGCGTTGTCGGGGCAGGTATCTCCACCTTGACCGCCCGGATACTGATGTGTGTGGCTTTTGTGATACTGTTTTACAGGAAGAGGGTCTACCGCCGTTACTTTGTCGGATACAAGCGGGGAGATTATAACACCGCAGACATAAAGGCGCTGAACAAAATGGGGTGGATGGTCGGTATGCAGATGGGACTCGAAAACGGTCTTTTCAGCGTCACCGGTATTATGATCGGCTGGCTCGGAAGCGTTTCCCTGGCAGCCCATCAGATTGTCGTGTCGCTCTCCACGCTCGGCTTTATGGTATATTATGGCATCGGCGCCGCAATCTCCGTCAAAGTAAGCAACTATTACGGGAAAGGTGACATCGTCGATATCCGGAAAACGACGACAGCCGGTTATCACTTGATGCTCATTCTTGTATTGATCGTCTCGACGGCTTTTTTATGTTCCCGCCATGTCATAGGCCATCTGTTCTCCTCTTCTGAGGAGGTGCTTTTATTGGTCCCAGGCCTGATCGTGATACTGCTGGCGTTTCAATTCGGGGATTCATTACAAATCACCTACGCCAACGCTTTGCGGGGTATAGGCGACGTGGTCTTGATGGCATTCATATCATTTATCGGCTATTTCATCATCGCCCTCCCGGTAAGTTACCTTTGCGGGTTTGTATTACATTGGGGAATCATCGGGATATGGATCGGCTATCCGGTAGGATTAACCCTGACGGGAGTGATGCTTTGCTTACGCTATTATTATATCACCGGGAAACAATCCGGACAAATCCAATGCCGATGAAATACTACAGACGATCCGGACTAGCAAGCTTTTCAAGCAGGAGTTTGCCGCTAAACCATTTCCAGCTTCAGTAAACGGTTAATCTCATGATACCCCCACTCCCAGGCGGCAAAATGGACAGTGTTCATTCCTAAAGCAGCGGCCGCCTTAACGTTCGCCTCCAGATCGTCAATAAAAAGAGACTCCTCCGGCACCAATCCGTATCGTTCAAACAACACCCGGTAAATCGCTTCTTCCGGCTTGATCACCTTTTCCAATGCAGAAATAATATGCCCTTCAAAATAGGTGAAAACATCCCGTCCTTTAAGATAGTCATAGAATTCAATAGAAATATTCGACAGGCAAAACAACCTGTATCCCCGTACCGACAGCTCTTTGATCAACTCCACCGACCTGGGAATATCTACCAGCGAATATTTTATATACTCCACAAAATCCCAACACTCTCCATAAGAACGACCACTAAAATCCGCCATCTCCCGCACCATTTCGGTTTGGGTCAGCTCCCCACGATCGAATTCAGTCCAGTATTTCTCGAAAAAACCTCTCTCAAACAAAAAAAGAGGCAACTGCGGACCACCCGGATATCTATCAAGTAAACGCCGGGGATTCCAATCAACAACAACACCTCCTAAATCAAATATAACATTCTTCATAAAACATTATTTCATCCTACTCGTACCATTTTGCAATTATTCCTTCGTCACATCATCCGGATTTTGTCCGTGTACCGGCGCATAGAGAGCGCATAAAAATATGAAAATATATGATGCATCGTATCCGTTTTTATAATTTTCCCAAAATTTCATCTGTTTTGTATTTGAGATATACATTCCTAAAATAATAACCCGAACAAACAATTCCTTATTTTTAAGAAGAAAAAAAATGTCCGGATTTTATCCGCAAATGACATAAATTAATGCAAATAAAGAATTCCAGGTGATTTTGCCCGTAAAACCACGATTTGTCGACAAAACAGCGATTTATTTTTTCACTTTTTTGCTTTTTATAAGTATAAAATTATGGCATACTTTTTACACAATCTGAGAACAACATATACTTTTGTGTCTGTGATTAAATATAAAGCAATTTATTTTTAATCATACAATTTATTTATTTATTTTAGTATTTAGAAACATGAAAAAGCTAGTAATCTTAATTATGGTATTTGTTGGATTGTTTTCTTGCCAAGATGACAACAACATAAATGAAAAACGGACAGCGAACGGTGGGTTGAAAAAATGGACTTCTGTACCATCAAGCGATGTTCATGTGATCACAGACAATCAGTTTTTGGCTGGGCGAGTTAACTACGGAGTAGTAAATACGTTCAAAAGTAGCATTGGGACACGTGCAGAAGGAGTAACAACAGCCGGT
>JAVBLD010000050.1:0-21085 GCA_031553705.1 Marinifilaceae bacterium
TCGTTACCATTTTTTCGAGCCGTTTGGGTAACGATTCGGTAACGGTTGACTGTCCAAATTTGGCCTTTTTTCGTCCTCAAAATGTCTTTGGCGGGTAAAGAAAAAGTCCCGTAAAACCTTAATTTTACGGGACTTGTCTGAATTTGTCTGTGTTCTGTCCGAACATCTCAGCGGAGAGAGAGGATTTTGTGCCTTTCCCTAATCGCCTTATAGTCAATACGTGTAAATTCCGATTTCAGATATGTTAGCGAATTTGCATCCCCGTTTTTGCGGCCTGCTACTCAGCATTTCATATCGGTACAAAGGTAGCGATATTCTTTTGAAAAACAAAGGGTAATTAGTCATAACCAGACCGACTAAGTGGACTGTTAAAAACGCTTAATCGACTAATTTATAGCGATTAAGCGTTTTTATTTTTCTCTCCGCGACCGCACCACGACCGCAAGTCGGTGTTTCTGCAGAAAATTATGCGAACTATTCTTCTTCTAAGCACAAGTTTTACTGCCATAAACCTCGTTAGCAAGCTTCGTTTGCCTTGGCATAACGAATTACCCCATTTACAACAGAGAGACAAATCATATACACTTCCCCACCGTCGCCACAACTGATCTGGATATACAGTTCCCCTGCAGGGCCGATATATACAGCCATACCCGGGTTAAAATAATCCTTGATGTGGTCGATGGGTAACGATTTCTTTTTACCGTCCTGATATAAAGTCAGACTCGATATTTCCTTATTGGAATAACCGTCTTTATCGCCGTAAAACCCCTTTTTGAACACGCCATCAACCGTGTGATAATCTTCTATTTTATGCCCCTTTGGATCGAAGTCACTTAAACTCAGTATAATGCGAAATTTATCATTACCACAGACCAGTCGATTACCGTCTTTTTCTCCCACAAGTACCGGCAACATTTCTAACGGTAAGGCGTTTGGTTTATACACATACCCCACCATTGGCCCCATATCTTTGCATACCGGAATCCAGTTTGGGGGATAATGTTTAAACTGCAACGTATCGTTGAAGCAGAAATAGCGTGCATCGAAAAAAAGTTCATATTTCTCAATCCGACCCACAATCCGCGAGTTTGCAGTCGGTTTCTCACGGATATTAAGATAGCCGTCAGTATCGTCGATTATATAAGAATAATAATCCTCACCCTGGGCGTTGGCCAAAGCAGGGATAAGTAGCAAACACAAAAGCAAGCATTTTTTCATAACGTATCTATTATTTCAGGTAGTCATAGTTGTAGGGCCAAAATCATAGTCCCTAGTATCGAAACGATGAAAAACAGCACCGTGATGACTGCGGAGAGGAAGCTGTCGCCTCTGAGGGTAGGTTGTTCGTCCACGATCCCTCGCCACTTGCCGCCGTGCATCAGTGCAAAGTAGTTGAACGTGAATATCACCGCCGTCAGTCCGAGAATCATCGCCCCCCGGTCGATCCACTCCTGTGGGTTGTGTTTCAACAGCAGGTCTGCTACCACGCATGATGGCATTAAAAACCCAAAGCACAGCATAAAGTACGCCCCGGTCTGCTTCGCAGGGGAAATGGGCTGTGAAATCGAACCCGGTCAGCGACACCCCGAACATCTTCCGGTATTTGTTCAACAGTTCGTCCGCATCGTCGCCCGATATTCCCATATCCTCATACAAATCGCTCTGCGGGGTGATTTCCTCCCCGCCGCAATAGTATTCATTGAGCAATTCAAGTAGCCGGTCGTCGATCTTCATTATGCCTCTTGCGTAATTCAGTTCCAAATATAATCACAATTAGCCAGATACGCCGCTGCGGGCGGGAAAATTTGCATCCTGCCACCGGAGAGCCGCCGGGGGACGATTGCCAGACTGCCCCTTTCCCGTGGTAGCAGACCAAAATTGGATTAAAACGAACCGTGCAGGGCTTGCCGAAGGCAACCGACCGCAGGTCGGCCACGGCCTTGCTCGGCTCGTTTGAATCCGAAATCTTCGCGGACACGGGCAAGGGGTTACACCCCACGACCTCTGGATGGAGTTTGGGCAGGTTTGATGCCTAATTTTTGTTGTAGTTCGTCGAATTTTTGTTTGAACCATTGGATAATATCCGTGCCATTAATGGTAAGGCGGAAGTGCCCAGAGCCGTCGGGGTGCTTATCGATTTGGGCGGTGGAGCGCTCGGTCGGGAACCTCTTTTTATGTTCAGCGGAATACAGCTCGCCCGAGAAACGGACGGGCTGCATATGGATTAGCTCCACGACCATGGGATCGGGAAAACCTACCGTCTTGCAATACCCGGCCATTTCTACCAGTTGCGGGATGTCGGGGAACCACTTGCCGATGCCCTCTATCTGCTGTCGATGGTTGGTCTTGGCGGTCTTCTGCTCGGCCTGTTCGTTTCGTTTTCATGGGCTTTAGTTAGCCGCTCGGTGTCGGCCTGGTGGTCGTAGCGCAGGGTGCCGATTTGTCGGTCTTTTTTCTCTAACTGTTCCTTTAAACTCTCGTTATTGGCCTTCAGGTCGGCAATTTCTTGTTGTTGGCGCTCGATTTTGGACGAGCCTAATGCCGAGCTTACCCCGTTGAAAAATTTACTTCCGGCCTCGGCCGCCGTGTTTTTGAATTTCTCGCCCATTAGTTTGCCTTTCTCGCGGGATAGCTCTTCGCGGGTGTCGGTTAACTTGGTTTCAGTTTGCTTTTGCCCCGCCTCGGCCTGCTCCGCTTTGGCGAGGGCCTGCCTGGTGCGGGATTGGGCTTGTTGGGCCGTTTGCTCCAGTTCCATTACTTCCTGCCGCCGGGCCTCTTTGGACTCAATCAACTGCTCCGTTTCATTGACTATCGCCTGGTTATTAGCCACGATGTTGCGGTAATACTCGATATTGGTAATGTGACGGGCCTCAGAGCCGGCGATGCCCCGTTGCAGGCCGTATTTACCCATCGCCTCGGCGTAGGTGTCCTGATATTGCTTTAGCTTGGGCCGGGCCATCACGTCGTCGGCGCAGAGGCGGGAAGCGTCGGTTTTCTTTTTGCGGTACTGTTTCTTGTTCGGGTCGGCGGGTTTGACCTTTTCGCTGGCAGCCTTGCGCCGCTCTCCTGTGACGATAGGAACAACTGTTGCGTGTATGTGCGGGGTGGTTTCGTCCATGTGCAGAACGGCCGACACCACATTGGCCTCGCCGTAGGTCTTTCGCAACCACGCGAGATTATCCTCGCACCATCGGTCGAGTTTGCCAGCCGCCTCTATTCGGTACATATCCTCGGGCGTGCCCGACAGCATTACCCTCAAGGCGCGGACTTGGTTTGTGCCGATCTTGCGGGTCAATCCGGCGGTGTCGAGGCGGTGCTGGATTGCTTGCGTTCGGTTATCCACCCCGGCCGGAAATTCTATTAACTCCCGGTTTAGGTGAGTGCGCTCCTTATCTGCGTTTGCGGGGTCTATGGTGCGTTCGATATGGGCTGTCATGCCCGCATCGTTCCCCGTCACTTTATCTATATGCAATACTACAAAACCCATAACTATACGATTTATGATTAGTATTTGGGGCGGCCGCAGTCGCGGCCGCCGGGGGTGTCCAGAGGGGTTTACCCCTCGGCTTATTAGGGCATTTTTAGCTTCGTCACAGACGTTGCGTTAAAAAAATGCCCTAATAAGCTATGGCTTTTGTGAAAAGCCGGGGGAACGGACGGGGATTTGGGGCCGGTTTAGCTTACCCGGCCGGGGCGTGGTTGGGGCTGAATTGCGGGAGCCGGAATGGGGGTGGGGATTTCGGTTGGATTTTCGACCGCCGAGGCTGGTCCCAAGGTCGTGGCGGTAGCCGGGCTTGCCGACTCCGCCGGGACTTCGGGGGCGGTTGGCTTGCCGCCGAACTTACCATTGACGATTGCCATGTCCCGCATGATGCTTTTGTCAAGGACGCGGGCATAGTGGCGGGTCATCTTAGTATCGGAGTGGCCAAGCATCTTCGCCACATTTTCGATGGAAACGCCATTGGCCAGCGCGACCGAGGTTGCAAACGAGTGCCTGCCTGTATGTGTCGTGAGATGCTTCTTTATCCCGCATATATCGGCCAGCTCGGCGAGGTAGGCGTTCATCTTCTGATTGCAGAGGGCGGGTAATAAGACTCCTTTGGCGAGACAGCCGGGATGATCTTTATAACGGTCAAGGATTCCCTTCGCTGGGTCAAGTAGTGGTATGTTGCACATATTCTTGGTCTTCTGTCGTTTCTTGCGAATCCATAACGCTCCGTTGTTGTCCCTGACGATATGTTCCTCTTTCAAACCCTTCATATCCGCGAATGAAAGTCCTGTAAAACAACAAAATATGAAAGCATCCCGTACCTGTGCCAACCGCTCTATTTCTATCCGCTTGTCGATAATCGTCTTTATCTCGTGGTCTTCCAGGAAATCACGATCTACCTCTTCCAATTTGAAGCGGATATTGACAAAAGGGTCTTTCGTGATATGCCCATTAGCAAGGGCAATGCGGATAATCTTTCCGAAATTTTTGAGGTACTTGACCGCCGAGTTATGGCAGCACTTGCGCTCGGCCTTGAGGTAAAACTCGTAGTCTGTGATGAATTTGTGGTCTACGTCCGCGACAGGGATGTCTTTTAGCTTGTAGGCATAGTTGAGGAAAGCCGCCGTGTGCTTGTAGGAAGTTTCGTAGCGCTCGACCGTGCCGGGGGCCATACCATTGCCTGCCAGCTTGCTGCATTTCTCGTTATGCTCCCGGAACAAGTCCATTAGCATAATTATAGGCTTCGCGTTCTTGCCGAGGTACTTCTCTACGACCTTTTGAGCCGAGATAACTTCCCGGTCTAACTCCATTTCCCGGTAAATCTGCATGACCCGCGCCCGGATGGTGTCGATGCGAGCATTCAACTCGTAGTCCTTACGGGTGTTACCCGCAGACTTACCCGCCGCCGCGTTCCACTTTTTGGGCTCTACTTTGAGATTGACCGAGGTAACGACCCGCTGGCCATTAATGGTAACGCGCATCACAATAGGGACTTCGCCGTTTTTGGCGATGCGTGTTTTCTGCACGTAAAAGTTGATGTTGAAGGTGTTTCGTTCCATACGTTTAAACCATTTTAAGGATTAGACAAACGTATGAAATACTGGCGTGAACTCAACTACGCAAAATGGAGCAAAACGCAGGAAAAGACGCACTTACGCTTTAATCGCTAACAAATCCGCTACTAAATTTATGTTAGCGATTTTGCAGGTTTTAACCCCTCTAAAACGCACTATTTTGCTACCCGGCCGGAAATGAAAAACGCCGTATTCGTCTGAAATACGGCGTTTTACTCAATATTGCTATGTTGCTTTGCGGAGAGAGGGGGATTCGAACCCCCGGTACAGTAATCCCGTACGACAGTTTAGCAAACTGTTGGTTTCAGCCACTCACCCATCTCTCCTTCGTCATTGCGAGGACAAAAGTAGCGCCTTTTTTGGAAGATGCAAATTTTTGTTCTCTTTTTTTATTTATTATAGCTATCTGTTCTGCTAAATGATTCTTATTTCGGAGATAAAGGCGGTTCTTTCTTCAATTTTTCAAACAGTTGTCTGTGAAACTTACGTTCTGTCCAATCCAGTTTATATACTTTAGAGGCCGGAAGAATTTTCATTATTCTGGCATAATAGTCCTTTTTGACATTTATCATATTTTGTTCCGCTACCAACAGCTCATTTACCTTTTTCCGATAATCCTCCTCCCTGAGACCTTTGGCGTCGTCCTTTGTCTCTATGACATTTTTACGTATGGAAACCTCGATATCGCCTATTTTCTTTCGCATCTCATTATACAAAGGCCAGAATGCAGCTGCCTCCTCCGGTGTCAGATCTAACTGTTGTGTAAAAAACGCCACTTTCTGCGCCTCGAATTCTTTGCGTTTTTCTTCACTCAATTTACCATCCTGGGCATAACCTGCAAAACCCTTACATAGTATCAATAGCAATAAAATATTTTTCATATTATTTTTCTTTATTACATGAATGCTAGTATAATTCAGCATAAAAAAATTCATATCCATTTACTTCCGAAGCTAGGTATTCTATAATCTCCTCGCTCGTAGGGTTAAAGGATTGATCAAGTATTATTTCTTCCTGTTTGGCAGCATCCTGCGTCTGCACAATCTGATCTCCTTGCTTTAATAACATCTTACTATCGTCCACTAAAAGAGGGAAAACCAATTGTACGATCAGCAAGGACATCAGGAAAATACCAACCAATCCGATATAAGGCTTTATAATTTGCAGAAAACCGATTCTCTTGGCCTTCTGCAGTTTATCAATCCTGTTTATCATTTTGTCATCGAAAGCCTCAAAGTAGCCTTCGGGAACTGTAAACGGATTCTTCTTCTCATATTTATTATCAAAACTATCCATCATTTTCTCATTTTCTATCATTGCACTTATCAACTTATTACAAAATGAAAATACCTGCTTCCAATAGAATTTAAAAACTACCATCTACTATCTTCATACATTCTTCAATCTTTTTGACTGCATTGTGATAGGTGGCTTTCAAAGTTCCTACCGCAACATTCAATATTTCCGCAATTTCTTCGTATGTCATATCATCAAAATATTTCATATTAAAAATCAACCGTTGCCGTTCCGATAACATCAGAATAGCTTTTTGCAGCTCTTTTTGTATTTTATCGCCACTAAAATAAGAATCGCATTCCAAGGTATTTTCCAACATCTGAGTGATTTCTGTGGCATTACCGTATACCTTCCGGCGTTTTTCATATAAAAAATTAATCGACTCATTGGTTGCGATACGATACATCCACGTATATAATTTCGCTTCGTATCTAAACTCCTTCAACCCTTGCCACACCTTTATAAAGACATTTTGAAGAATATCATCACTATCTTCGTGATTCAACACGATTTTTCGTACATGCCAATAAAGCCTCTCTTTATATTTATCGACAAGCAAGCTAAAAGCCTCCTGCTCCCTGTTCTGGGAGTGAAACAACACGATTATATCTTCATCGTTATCAATATTCATAAGGTCCTCTTAATGATACAACAACTTTAAAGCGTCTAAGTAAGTAGACAATTTTACTACACGAAGGTTTATTTAAACGTATTCACTTTTTTATCCTATCCTACTAAATATGCATATAAAGGTAAAATGAAGACCCTGTACTTTACATAATTCAAATCTTTACTTAAATAAGGCAGAAAAAGTTTTCTTTCTGCGAAAATAATAATCGTATATGATACTTCCCCGATAAATACAACTATCTCTTTTACAACCATTTCTACTGTTTCCGTAATGCTTTTTCATTTTTCCAAAAGCATTGTAAGCAGCTACCACTTTTTTTGCATTGATAAACTCTCCCTTCAATATGAAAAAAAGAATCGCGATAAAATCCAAAACACGACGAACGTACATTACCTTTCTTAACTGGCATTGATCAAGGTTTTTATATAGCGTCAACAGATTATTCCTATAGTTCAGAAACAGCTTCTGAGGATGGTTCATCGGTAATGATCCTCCACCAAGATGATACACTATTGATTCGGGATTCACCTTTAACGAATAACCGAGATTCCGGATCCTCCAGCACAGGTCGATCTCTTCCATGTGGGCAAAAAAATGTTCGTCCAGTCCTCCTGCCTGCAGATACACCGCTTTTCTGATACATAATGCAGCTCCGCTACACCAAAATACCTCTACCATATCGTCATATTGTCCGGTATCCTCTTCAGTCATATCCAAAATACGTCCCCGACAAAAAGGAAACCCCAATTTGTCGATGAAACCACCGCAAGCGCCGGCATACTCGAATCGTTTTTTATCCCGGTAAGCCTTTATTTTAGGTTGTACTGCCGCCACCGCAGGATCGCCGTCCAAAACCCGGATCAACGGCTCCAACCATCCCTCCACGACTTCTACATCACTATTTAGAAGTAAAACATACTCGGCATCTGTTTTTTCTATCGCCCGGTTATATCCCCCTGCAAAACCATAATTTTGTTCCAATCGGATTACTTCCACTCCGGGAAATTCTTTTGCTAAAATCTCCAAAGAAATATCGGTTGATGCATTATCGGCAACAATCACCCGACTCCAATCGTAATTCGTATACCTCACAACCGAAGGTAGAAATTCTCCAAGTAGCCGTTCTCCATTCCAATTTAATATAATCACCGCGACTTTTACCATCTATATCACATTTAGATCTGTATATATTAAAAAAGGTTCAAAACATTATCATTTATTTTATCTCCTATTCTGTCTTAACATTTTCCCTTTTATGTTTCCATCGCCGGTGCGACCATAACCATAATTCAGGGGCCTCTCTGATACACTGTTCCAGCAACCGGGTATGCATTACGGTCAGTTCTCCTGGAGCCAACACGGCAGGTTCTTCACATATATCTACAAAATCGACTTCATAGTAGCCACGGCGTACTTTTCGCATACATAAAGAGATCACCGGTAAATTAAATTTTGTTGCAATTTTTTCAGTACCCAACAAAACAGGTGTATCCTGATTCAAAAAATCCATCCAGAAATTCAAATTATTTTCATTCGGAGTCTGATCGGCAATAAATGCCGCCAGGAATAACGTCCCTTCCCTTTTGTTGTTTATAATCAAACGCAATATATCATTCTTTGGTACCGGAGTTGCTCCGAAACGGGATCGTATTTTGACCATCATACGATCTGTAACAGGATCATGAATCGGTTTATATAGCGGATAAAAATTGACCTGCCTTGTTGTCCATAACAAATAAGACGCCATCCACTCCCAGTTTCCGAAATGTCCGAGTACTCCAATGACACTCTTGCCTTTATCGTAATATCTATCCAGTATCTCCGTATTCTTAAACACACAACGGCGCTTCATCTCTTTTTCCGATATATGGATCAATTTATAAAGCTCTACAAATATATCACACATATTCCGATAATAACGCCTCTCGATCTTCTTTATCTCGCTCAACGTCTTTTTCGGAAAGGCATGTTTTAAATTTGCCCTTACCACCCCACGCCTGTATCGAATAACATCATATAATAGATAATAGGACAAATCCGAAAAAAAATATAACACAGGTAAAGGCAATAAGCTCCATATCCAAATCAACCCATATAAAATATACGATAGCATAGTCAGCAATTTTGTCAGTAATCTTAGAAATGTCAAAGATACAGACTTCAGATTTGATATCCAACTATACGGTGTGTTACATATAGTCCAATAAGATCCCATAAAAAACAAAAAGGAGAATGAAAAATGGAAGGAAATAAATATAATCGAAAGTCCAAAAACAAAGATATCAATACATTAATTTTCAAATCATTAATATTATAAATCATAATATAATAAGAGACTCTACCTCCAGTTATCTGCCATTTATTTTTCACTTTTTTACCTTATTTTATTGCCTTTCTCATATTAATTAACTATTTTCGTGAGCTAGATGCAATAAGAAATATTAACTACTTCGGACAGATTATGGAGCAAGAAAACACATTCAAACCAGAAGAAAACAGTATTCCTGAAATCTCATCAAATGAAGGGGTTACAGAAACATCACCATCAGTAGCGGCTGCCGAGGATGTTAAAGTTGAAAAGAAAGAAATTCCTTATATTGATTTTTCGCTACTTGATACGGAAGAGATTATCCGTCAAGCGCAAAGATTGATTGACGAATATCCGGTAAATATGCTCAAAGACACTATTGAGGGGTTGCCTGAAATATTTGAGCTGCAGTACAAAAACGAACTCGAGAAATCTCTCAGCGCTTTTGTCGAAGCCGGACATAAGGCCGAAGAATTTGAATATAAACTGGATTCGAAAGAGCGTTTTTATAATATATACAGAGGTTATAAAGAGAAAAAAATCTCTGCAAATAAAAAAATTGAAGTCGAACGGGAACAAAACCTGAAAATCAAACTACAGATTATTGAAGAACTGAAGGAGTTGATACAAAAGGAAGAGGCACTAAATAAGACATTTCAGGAGTTCAATGAACTGCAGGAACGCTGGCGGAACACTGGCATGGTACCGCAACAACAATTGAACGGACTGCTTGAAACGTATCATTTACATGTCGAGAATTTCTACAGTTATATCAAAATAAACAAAGAGTTACGGGATCTCGACCTAAAACGTAATATGGATGCTAAAGAGCTCCTGTGCATAGAAGCAGAGAAACTGGTTGAAGATAACAACATTGCCGAATCATTCAAAAAGCTACAGTCATTGCATCTACTCTGGAAAGAGATCGGGCCGATTCCAAAGGAACAAAAAGAGCCTATGTGGGAACGTTTTAAAGCGGCAACAGACAAAATCAACAGTAAGCACCACCAGTTCTTCGAATCTTTGAAAAAAGAGCAGGAAGATAATCTGTTCGTGAAAGAGGAAATCTGTACAAAAGCAGCTGCAATGGCAGCTGCCGAATATAACAGCATAGGAGAATGGAATAACGCGACCAAAACGGTTATCGGTTTACAGGAAGAGTGGAGGCACTCCGGAACAATTCCACAAAAAGAACGAAACAGAATCTATAAAAAATTCAGATCTGCTTGTGATGCCTTTTTTGATAAAAAGAGAGAATATTACCAAAAATTACAGGGGGAACAAGACCGTAATCTGGAGTTAAAAACGGCGCTTTGCGAAAAAGTAGAGGCTCTTAAAGATAGTACCGACTGGAAAACCACGACGGATAAAATTATTTTCTACCAGAAAGAGTGGAAAAAGATTGGCCCGGCGCCCAAAAAATACTCCAATAGAGTATGGATGCGCTTCAGAGCTGCTTGTGATACGTTTTTTAAAAACAAATCCGAATTCTTTAAGAGCATTGACTCAGAACAGGAAAAAAACTTAGAGCGAAAAAAGGCTTTGATTGAAGAAGCAAAACAATTCACTCTCTCCGAAGATAACGAAGAAAACATCAATAAGCTAAAAGACCTTCAGGCGCGATGGGCCGAAATCGGATTTGTCCCGCTGAAAGTTAAAGACAGTATCCAGGAAGAGTTCAGAAATATTATTAATGGCTACTTCGACCAATTGAATCTGGATGAATTTGATAAAAACTTAGAAAGATACAGGGCTAAAATCAATACGTTTGATGTCGGAGAAAATAAAGAATATAAAATTATCAACGAGCGGGAAAAATTAGTTGCTAAAATCCGTCAGTTGGAAACTGATATTCATGTCTGGGAGAACAATATCGGTTTTTTTGCCAAGTCGAGAAAGTCAGAAAGCCTGATAAAAGAACTCAACATTAAAATAGACAAAGCCAAAGAACGATTGGCACTGTTGGTTGAAAAATTAAAAGCCATTGACAATATGATATAATCAATGATTCTTAAAATATAGAAGAGATTGCCCGATTCAAGTAAAAAGCAATCTCTTTTTTTTATTTTTTAATTGTGTTATCCCATCTTATTTTTTTACCTTTGGCACTTTGATTAAATTCTTAAATGTAATAATTGTGTCAACAAAATATGTGTTCGTTACCGGAGGAGTTGCTTCCTCTTTAGGAAAAGGTATTATATCCTCTTCCCTTGCAAAGCTTCTTCAATCAAGAGGATATAAGGTAGCAAATCAAAAATTGGATCCATATATCAATATTGATCCGGGGACGCTGAATCCTTATGAGCACGGGGAGTGCTATGTTACGGATGATGGCGCAGAAACCGATCTGGATCTGGGGCATTATGAAAGGTTCACCGGATGTCCGACATCACAGATCAATAACATCACCACCGGACGCATCTATCAGAATGTGATTAACAAAGAAAGACGTGGTGATTATTTAGGCAAAACGGTTCAGATCGTACCGCATATTACCGATGAAATCAAACGGAATATTAAGCTGTTAAGTAATCAGGGAAATTACGATGTAGTGATTATAGAAATCGGCGGTACGGTAGGTGATATAGAATCCCTGCCTTTTATTGAGGCTGTACGTCAGTTAAGATGGGAATTGGGAGAAAAATCGGTATTGATCCATTTGACACTAGTACCATACCTTTCCGCTTCGGGAGAACTAAAAACCAAGCCGACACAACACTCCGTAAAATCCCTGTTGGAAATCGGAGTCCAGCCGGATGTGCTGGTATTACGTACCGAACATGAATTAAGCCAGGAGCTCAGAAGGAAAGTAGCCCTGTTTTGCAACGTTGCACCTAAAGCCGTTATACAATCGATAGATGTATCTACGATATATGAAGTGCCGGTCAAAATGAGAGAGGAAAAACTGGACGAAATTGTGCTGGAACAACTAGGATTACCATTACATAGCGAACCCGATCTGGATGCATGGAAAAAATTTCTTTATAAATTAGAAAACTACCAACATGAAATTAAAATCGGCCTGATCGGGAAGTATGTGGAACTGCACGACGCTTACAAATCTATTGTTGAAGCATTTATTCATGCCGGTGCAGTAAATGACTGTAAAGTTAACATCCAGTGGATTCATAGCGAGGAATTGGATGCCAAAAACGTAGAAACCAAATTAAAAGACCTGCATGGCATTCTGGTTGCTCCAGGGTTTGGCCCAAGAGGAATTGAAGGAAAAATTGCCGCCATCGAATATGCCCGTACAAACAACATCCCATTCTTTGGTATCTGCTTGGGGATGCAAATGGCGGTGATAGAATTTGCCCGTAATGTCCTGAAATGGGAAAACGCCGATTCAACCGAAATGTCTGCAAAAGCAAAATATCCGGTTATCGACTTGATGGAAAATCAGCTCAAAATCACAGAAAAAGGAGGCACGATGCGTTTGGGTGCTTACAAATGTGAATTGCAGGAAGGATCAAAAGCTTACGAAGCTTACGGTCAAAAGCTTATTGACGAACGGCATCGTCACCGTTATGAATTTAACGGAAAATACCGGGAAGCTTTCTCAAAAGCCGGAATGGTTACTACCGGTATCAATCCCGAAACCGGTTTAACGGAGATTGTAGAGATTCCTACTCACAAATGGTTTGTCGGCACTCAATTTCATCCGGAATACAAAAGTACGGTCGTACATCCGCATCCATTATTTGTCGCTTTTATAAAAGCTTGTTTATCATAGAACAAAATACATCAGTGCTAATAAAAATCTTAAAGTAAATAATCATTGACGAATGGATAAGAATACAATTATTGGTTTGGTTATTATTTTTTTAATACTTATAGGTTTCTCCTATTTTAACCGCCCAAGTGAAGAAAAGTTGAAAGAGATCAGAAGGCAGGATTCCATTGCAAAAGTGGAAGCACAAAAAATGGCACTTGCCGCTAAGGAGGGAGCGAAAAACGCTGAACTATCCCAACAAAATGATACCTTAAAGATACAAGATACTTCTTTTTCTCAAGACAGTCTTGAAAATAATATATACACACTGGAAAACGATAAGATTATCCTGCATATCAGTACCAAGGGAGGACGTATCGTGTATGTCCAATTGAAAGAGTATTATACCCACGACTCTCTTCCATTGGTTTTATGGCAGGAAGGGAAAAATAGTTTCGGGTTGAATTTTTATGCCCAGAATAAACAGGTGAACACCGAAGAGATGCTTTTCACTCCAAGCACTGCAGAAACCACCCTGTATGCTAAAGATCAACAACAGGTGTTATCTATGAGACTGATTTCAGGAGACAATAAATATATCGAATACTTATACAAACTTGATCCGAACAGCTATAAAGTAGATTTTAGTATCAATACCCATGGCATGCAGGATGTGATTGCATCCAATTCATCTTTCCTGACCCTTTTCTGGGGTGTTGATATGCCTCAGCTTGAAAAAAGCAAAGATTTTGAAAACAGATATACCGGGCTTTATTATAAATTCCTTGACGATGATGTAGAACATACATCCGAAACCTCCGACGCGAAAGAAACATTAACGACAAAGATAAAATGGATCGCTTTTAAGCAACAATTCTTCTCTTCCGTATTGATTACCGAAGATGCATTCAGCGATGTGCTGGTATCTTCTTCTATTAATACGACCCCCAATTACCTGAAAAAGGCTTACACTGAAATTCCATTGTCTTATAGCGGACGGGCGGATGAATCTTACCAGATGAGCTTCTTCTTCGGACCAAACCTTTATCCGACTTTAAAAGAATACGGTAAAAACATTGATCTGCCCGAACTAGTAAATCTGGGCTGGAAATGGATTGCTTGGTTCAACAAATATATCGTTATTCCTATCTTTAACTTTTTAGAGAATAACACTACCCTAAATTATGGGATTATCATTTTATTATTGACCTTGATTATTAAAATCGTACTGTTTCCGTTGACCTATAAATCCTATCTGTCTCAGGCAAAAATGAGGGTATTGAAACCACAGATCGATGAGATCAATAAAAAAATCCCGGCAGATAAAGCGATGGAACGCCAGCAAGCAGTTATGAAACTATACAAAAAAGCCGGAGTAAACCCGATGGGAGGTTGTCTACCGATGCTGATTCAGATGCCTATTCTGATCGCATTGTTCTACTTCTTCCCCGGAGCTATCGAGCTGCGCCAACAGAGTTTTTTATGGGCCAAAGACTTAGCGTCATACGACTCTATTGCTACACTCCCATTCACTATTCCGTTTTATGGCAACCATGTCAGTCTGTTCTGCCTACTTATGACAATTACTAACATCGTTTATATGTGGATGAACAGTAAAAATCAACCGCAAAACGACCAGATGAAAGGGCTACAAACCATGATGTACATCATGCCGGTGATGTTTTTATTTATCTTTAATAGCTACTCTTCCGGTTTGAGTTATTACTACTTTATCGCCACCTTGATTACTATTTTCCAGACTTGGATTATGCGGAAATTTGTAGACGATAAAAAGCTATTAAGACAGATCGAAGAGGCGAAAGCCAAGCCAGTGAAAGTATCAAAATTTCAGAAAAGGCTGGAAGAGATGCAACGGATGCAGAAAACACAAAAAAAGAGATAAAATATTATGGCAGAAACCAGATTTTGCATTTAAAAAAATGGTAGAAAAAAGGTGTCAATCTTTCCTTGACACCTTTTTTGTCACTAAAATATCGATATATTTTGCTTTATTTTAAAACTTATTGTACGGTCAACTCGTTTGCATATAAAAATAAATACTTTCTGCTTTTTGACTAAAAATAAAATCTTGTATGATCTCATTCAATCCGATAACCCTTGAAGATAAAAAGATTATCACGACTCATATATTAACAGAAAAAAATCAGGATTGTGACTTGGCATTCACTAATTTATACTGTTGGAATTTTCCCAATGGTTCGAGTTATGCAATCATTGACAACCGACTGGTATTGCAGCTTCATACAGAAAACGGCCTTGAATATCTGATCCCAGCTGAGGGTGAGCAGATTATCCCCGTTATTGAAAGATTGCATTCATACATACAACAAAAAGGCTTTCCTTTACAATTACGATGCAGCCATCCTTTTCATAATACGCTGGAAACCTTCTTTCCTTCACAATTCAGATACACCTGTAACCGCAATTATTTCGACTATATCTATCTGCGGCAGGATCTTACCGATTTAAAAGGCAAAAACTACCAGCCCAAACGGAATCATATCAATAAATTCAAGAAAGAGTATGATTATTCATACCAATCCCTGACTCCGGAATTAATACCGGAATGTATGGAGTTCGAAGCTAAATGGAGTAAACAACACGGATACCTCGAAGACCAAAATATAAAAAACGAACGAAAAGCGATGATATGTGCCTTTCATCACTATAAAGAACTGGACCTCTTGGGCGGAGTCTTACGGGTAAACGGCAAAATAATAGCATTCACTTTTGGGACACCGATCAACCATTGTACGTTCGGTATACACTTCGAAAAGGCCGATGTCGATATTGACGGGGCCTATAGTATGATTAATCAGGAATTTGCCTCCCGCCTGCCCGAACAATACATTTATCTCAACCGGGAAGAGGACTTGGGTCTTCCGGGCTTACGGCAGGCCAAACTGTCATACCACCCGGTTATATTATTGGAAAAATGTATAGCAACGAAAATAAATCATACACCCATTGTCTCAATAAATACCATGAGTTTATCACACTCCCGTTAAAACGACTAATCTCCTTAAAGACAATATATGTATAAAAGGCAACAAATCATCAAGTTATGGCAATGCTGTTTTAAAGATACGGAAGCATTTATACAACTTTATTTTAATGAAAAATATAGGGACGAAGATGCTTTACTATATGAAGAAGAGGGAAAAGCTCTCTCTGCAATGCTAATGCTTCCTTACCCAATGACATGGTGTGGTACGGTGATTTCAACTTCTTACATATCAGGAGCATGCACTCACCCGTCTGTACGTTCAAAAGGGATCATGAAAAAATTATTGGCAGATGCTTTTACCCATATATCAGAACAAGGCTATATATTGAGCACATTAATCCCTGCGGCACCATGGCTGTTCGACTATTACCGGCAACAAGGATATTCCACCATATTTGACTACACTTTAAAATCCTATACCTTATCTCCCGGAAAGCCATTCGATATGGCTAAGACCCATGTGGACCATTACGAAAAACTATTTGATCAAATATACACTTATTTTTCCCGAAAAACTGACGCCAGAGCCTGTGCTATACAACATTCTTCCTCCGACTTCAAGACCATTCTAGAAGATCTCTATATGTCGGAAGGTCGTCTCATTATAGCAAATGATAAGTCGGAAAATATTTCGGGTTTAATGATTGCACGACCGGATAAAAATAAAATAAATATCAACGAATTGCTCTACGACTCCGAAAAGGAAAAGGAAGCCCTTTTACAGAAAGCAGCCGATATTTGGCAAATAGAAACTGCCGTATATAAACTCCCTCCGGAACAGGATGCGATCCCGAAAGGTATGGCACGGGCTATTAATGCCATGCAAATGTTAACACACTATGCCTCATATTATCCGAAAAAAAAATTTTCTATAAAACTGACAGACAATCAATTAATAAAAAACAACAATTATTATATCATTAAAAACGGTACATGTTCCCAGGCAAGCACTTTACAACACAAACCTGATTTTGAGATGGACATACAAACATTTACACAAGCCTTATTAGGGTATCGTCTTGAAACACTACCGGAGTCCTATGCCACTGTTTTTGAATCTGGTCAACCTTTCATGAACCTGATGCTAGATGAATAGAGCAAATGTTTAACAAGTCAAAATACCTCGGCTGAGAATTGAAATTCAGTTTTGCTCTTAGGTAGAGTCGAATAAAACAGGGATACCAAACACTTTTTAGTCTCATTTTCCGTAAATTCACACCTTAGATGATATAAAAACCGATCATTTATAATTGTGTAAAAACTCATCAGATATATATCAAATTATCATAAAATCAACAACTGTTCCCGTGAGTTAAATATAGTTGTAATTTAAACATATTGATCCAACTTAAAACATTTTACTTTACCTTTGTTATTATAGAGACTATGTGGGGTAGATATAACTGAACTAATACTAAAAAACTAGTGTGATGAATCCTTATTTATATGAACGTAAAATGACATGCACATGAAGCTAAACATCCTGATTAAAATGGTTGTATATGGCTTACTACCCATATACTTTTATTCCTGCTCACAAAAGGCTGCAGTTCCTGCCCAGCATCCATTGACGCTAAACACCCCGGCACTAGACATGCTACTTATTCCCAACGAAATCGCCCCTTCTTTCTTCAGTTCCGAACCAATAGAATTCTTTGTTCCAACCCTCGCCATTACTGACACATTTACCAATCTGGAACAGAAAGTAGTCAGAGCACAAGACGCAAAATTATTCACTAATCGTAAAGACCTTATTATTGATTTTAATCAAATAGCAGAAAATGATTTTGTATTTCCTATACCCGGAGCAAAGGTAATCTCAAAATATGGCTTACGGCACGGTAGACCCCACACGGGCGTTGATCTGAAAGTCGGCTCGTGCGACACGATTTATGCAACTTTTTCCGGTATTGTCCGGCTTGCAGACCGTGGCAGAGGATATGGAAATATCATCGTTATTCGTCATTATAACGGACTGGAAACGATTTACAGTCACAATTCCCAACATTTGGTGAAGCCCGGCGACCGAGTCAGTGCAGGCACTCCTATTGCCCTCAGTGGAAGAACCGGAAGAGCAACAACCGAACATCTTCATTTTGAAGTCCGTATCAACGGCGAACCTTTTAATCCGGATATCATCATTAATTTCGACACCCAAACACTCCGGCAAAAATGTTTTGTATTCTCTCCCAGCCCAAAAGGGAACATACAGATCAGCTCGATATAATAGTCGTACTACACTTAACCTAGCAGGAATCGACTCAAATACGGATACGGCATACTATTTATGCCACACCCTTTTATCCCTATGTCTCAGTATGTTAACCAATAAAATAATAAGGATAACGGCAAACGTCATCCGAACATAAGCCCAAAGGCTATTTCTTGACCATAAATCGTCATAGTCGATTATCCAGAAATTAACAATCACGATGCCTGTAAGCAAGGCTATCAGCACTAATCTGAGTATTTGCATTGGCCTCAAACGGTTAAAAACGTTTTATATAGCGATGGCAATACGGCGCATCGCCTTTCTTATTATAATAATCCCGATGATACTCTTCAGCTTCCCAAAAAGCCGTAGCAGGTGTAACTTTTGTTACTATCTGATATCCCTTTGCTTTTAATTGCTCGATTAATTTCTCCACTATAACTTTCTGTTCCATAGTGATATAAAATACTTCAGAGCGATACTGCTTGCCTATATCCGGTCCCTGTCTGTCCACCTCCGTAGGATCATGAATCTCAAAAAACAGTTTGGCTAGTGTTTCGTAGCTTACTTTCGACTTATCAAAAATTATCCGGACAGCCTCCGCATGACCGGTTTGATTACGACATACCTCTTCATAAGTAGGGTGCTCTACGGTACCGCCGATATATCCCGGCATAACCGATAGTACTCCAGGTTCCTTTCTCATCAAATATTCCACACCCCAGAAACATCCTCCGGCAAAAATGGCCGTATCCGTTTGCTCTTTATGTCCCTGCTCCGGAGCGACAAAATCCAATGAAATAGAGTTAACACAATGCCTTACATTTTTAGATGTAAACCCCTCGCCGGTAAAAACATGTCCCAGATGTCCGCCACATGATGCGCATACGATCTCCGTGCGCCTTCCGTCGACATCCGGCACTCTCTTTACAGCTCCCGGTATTTCGTCATCAAAACTCGGCCATCCGCATCTGGCATCAAATTTATCGGTAGAACGATAAAGCGGATTACCACACTGTTTGCAAACATACGTGCCTACCCTATTGAAATTTTCATACTCGCCGCTAAAAGGTTTTTCGGTACCTTTATACAAAATAACCTGTTTTTCCTCTTCTGTTAACTCCTTTTTCATGTCTATATCGTTTTTAGGATTTACATCTACCTCTTTATCAAACGAGAGATATCCTCCTATTATCGTAAGAACGATTAGAATTAGATAAAAACTCTTAGTCGTTTGTATCTTTACTTCCAATAACTGTTACTCTACTAACCGACGATATGCTTCTATTCCTTTGGCTGTCTACAAAAACTAGACAGAAATCTACCTTTTATGATATATAGTAGTCGGGATCCCTCTTTTCCGTTTGTAAAACTACAATATTTTACACGAATAATGGAGTTATTTTTCCAAAGATTTTAGATCATACCAAACAAGATAGATTTATTCTTTTATTATTACTTTTACACCTAATATTACCGTATACGATTCTATGGATTCATTCATAAACTGGGGTTATTTGGGATTATTTATCGGCTCTTTTCTTGCTTCCACCGTCATACCGATGAGCGCGGACCTTCTATTAATAGGTATACTTGCTTTAGGCAACAATGTATGGATTTGCCTTGTCGTAGCTACAATCGGAAACTGGGCGGGTGGAATGACCTCCTACTGGATTGGCTGGATGGGACGTTGGGAATGGATTGAAAGATGGTTTAAAATAAAAGAGAATCAATTGATTGAACAAAAAGCGAAAATTGATAAGTATGGCGCACTACTGGCTTTTTTTACCTGGCTGCCTATTGTCGGCGATGTGTTTGCCATTGCCCTGGGATTCTATAAAATCAACCCGAGAACATCCGCACTATATATGCTTACAGGCAGATTTCTCCGTTTTTTAGTATGGGTTTTACTCTACCTTAAATATGCTGATAAATTCGTCCATTTTATCTCAACCTGAGTTTACAAACTCCCAAGCAACGAAGTCAGATTAGCAGTAAATAATCTCACGGCAATCGCAAGCAAGATAATTCCGAACATTTTACGCATTATATAGACGCCTCCTTTACCAAGAAACTTCTCCATATAATAAATCTTCTTCAATATAATATACACTACTATCATATTAAGAGCTAATGCAAAAATAATATTAAGGATATTATATTCCGCACGTAAAGAAAGTAATGTAGTAAACGATGCAGCACCGGCAATCAAAGGAAATACCAGCGGAATGATGGTCGCCGAACCACCGGAACTATCGTTTCTAAAGATCTCGACACCAAATATCATTTCAGAGGCAAGCACTAGTAGTATCAATGCTCCAGCCACAGCAAAAGAAGATATATCTACATTAAAAAGCCCTAACAACGCTTTTCCGACAAACAAAAAGGCAACCAATATAATAAACGAAATAATAGCTGTTTTTCCTGCTTCAATTTTCTGATTTCTTTCCAATAACGTGATAATAATCGGAATAGCTCCTAATATATCAATCACGGCAAACAATACCATAAATGCACTGGCAATTTCTTTTAAACTGAAATGAAGTTCCATGAATGTTTATTTTTTGCTATAGAATAATATATTAGCTTCCATTTAAACAAACAGATACAATATTATTTTGTTTTAAACAACAAAAGTATGACTTTTTTATCGAAAACCCATATTCTTTCCTAAAAATAGTATTTTCAACCCTTCTCTTTTCCATAAAAAAAGAGAAGCTCTCTTATCAGAGAGCTTCTCCATAAAAGCCGCAATTACGCGGCTTTTAAAAATTCGGCATCGACCTACTCTCCCACCCAGGGGCAGTACCATCGGCGCATAAGGGCTTAAC
>JAVBLD010000037.1:0-18712 GCA_031553705.1 Marinifilaceae bacterium
TTCTTGCTGCCTGCCACTATTATATCGCGACTTGCATTACATTTCCGTTATCTTCCAAGATCGGTGGATTCTGTTGTAACAACCATGCCTTAAACTGGAGTACCAGTTTAATTGCCTCATCCGGCCGTTCATTGATCAACTGTGCGCTCATCTTGCCTGTCTTGTCGATTTCGTTCAGGAATAACCAGAACTTTTTCTCCGTATAGACGCCCATCAGGTTGGCTTCAACCGTTGAAGTCCACCAGGCAGGCCGAATGGCCGTTGCTTTTAAAATGATCTTTGCCCGTATACGTTCTACCTGTCCTGTACCGACCTGTCCGTTAGGTACGAGTTCTACAACCAGTCTTACCCCTTCCGGTCTTGTTTTCAGGCGTTCGGAATAACGCAGTTTGACAAAGATAGTATCCCTTATATCATTTTCGCTGAGGTTTGCTTTAAACACATAGTGCGGATCAATGCTATATTCATTCGCATTAGCGGTAGTTGCTTCCGGAATAACCTTTAAACCGAACTGCAGGTCGGAGGCAGGAAGCGGACCGGATAATAATACAACTAAAGGTGCTGTAATCTCGGTAGTCCCTTCCGGGTAGAAAAAGAATGAGGTTGTCGTTGAATCGGCCGATTCCGTACCCGGATACATGGCGTTCACGTAAAACTTTTCAAAAAAGATCTCATTCCCGCCCTGAAATGTCGCGATCTCATCTTTCTTACACGAAAGAAGGAATACGATCATTATAGTGGATAAAAAAAACAGATACTTTTTCATATATAAAATAGTTGAAAATTGACATTGAGTTATTTGATAACTATCTAGCATATAATTATTTGTTCTTACAAGCGCTGATCATCCGGAACCGGAACTAAATATTCAGCGCGGGTAAGCGGACGTATCACATTGTTTCCGAAATTTACCGGAGCATCCAGCCGTTTATACAGGTAGAACAATTGGCCTTCGGAAATCCATTCCCTTCTGGCGTCCCGTATCAGTTCGTCCTGAAACTCATCCCAACTGTTGATAGAGATCGCCGATAGTGTACCCAGTCCCCTTCTCCGCCTGAGTTCGTTCAGGATTTTTTGGGATTCTGTAAAATTGCCTTGCCGCGCATAGCCTTCCGCCATGATATAGTGCATCTCTGTTGCCCGGATAGCCGGAAGTATAGTGATGTTTTGATCCCGTATACCTTCATCCTCGCTGAGGTAATACTTTCCGGAAAGTGGATGGGTACCATCACCGAGGAAAGTCAGGTACACAGCCCGGTAGTCGTATGACGATTCGTCGTTTCCGCTCTTGTCATACCAAATTTTCTGTGCATCGCGGTTAATGATTAACCAGGTAGGCCATGAACCGGCAGAATAGCTTTTGAAAAACTTCCATAATGAAAGCGATTCATAAGCATTTCCGTTATATAATCCGAATATCAGGTTACTGACCACTTTCAGGTCCGATTTTGAATTCCAGTTGGTTGATTGGACGCCGGCAAAATTATCAATATTGAATGCTTTTACCATTCCGTAATAGTCTTTGATTTCCAGATTTATAACTTCTTTGGCATAGTTCATCGCTTCGTTATGATTCCCGGCATATTGGTTAACCCGGGCCAATAGCGCTGTGATGGCGTAGTAATTCAGGCGATATCCTCTTCCTTTAAAGAAATCCTCCCATTTCATCGGGTTGGAGTATATCTCCGTACCGAATGAAAACTCATTACGAAAACGGGCATTTCCGGTAATAAATGTACCTATGCCGATCAGCGATTTATCCCACTGGGCTACCAGCTCCCGTGCCCGTTCCAGGTCGCGGATCACTTTATCCAGGAAAGCTTTTACCGGAATAGACTTGGCATAAGTTTCCGGGTAAGTCTCCACATAAGGAACGTACGACCGTCCGTCATCATTACTTACCGAAGGAGCAAACAAGCGTAGCATGTCAAAGTGGACCATCGCTCTGCAGGCCAATGCTTCGCCGAGAATCAGCTTTCTTTCCATCTCTTTGCTTTTGAAGATATTGGAATCCGCAAATTCTACTTTCTGTATCAGGCTGTTTGCATTAGCTACTGTGTTGAATGCCGTTTGCCAAATGTATTTTATCATAGGAGATACCCCTGTATAGGTATAATTGAACTCCCCAGCCTCGACATACGTTTGATCGCTGGTTATATATGCGCTTTCGTCCAATTTGTACTGTTTGGAGATACAATCTACAAATCCGAAAGAGAGTTCTCTCCCATACAGATACTCACTACCCATAACATGATATACGCCGAGCAGTAATGAACGATAACCGTCTCCGGTCAACAGAAGCTCATCTTCCGTGGCCTGTTCCCCCGGTTTTACATCCAGCCAGTCACTACAGGAGAGGCAGGAAAACAGGAACAGTATCGTAAATAGTTTTATATATGTGTTCATGATATATCTTTTTTATTGATTTAAAAACCTATCCTTAAATTAAAGTTATAGTTATGCGCGAAAGGATAGCTTGTTCCCCGCTCCATCTTTACGGTAGAGAGATGGAATACATCCGTTGCATTGAGTGAGAGCTCCAGGGATTTCAGCCTCCATTTTGAGATCATTGCTTTGTCAAAACTATAGCCTACACTTAAACTCCCCAGTCTCAGTATATTATCTGTCTGTACAAACCGGGTGCTCGGTTTTGTTCTTGTGAGGTAGGAATAGGCGCTTTTAATATCCAGAAATCGGGCGACATCTCCTGGTTTTTTCCAACGCTCCGTCAATACCCTTTTATCTACGTTATTTAGTTTATAGTCGACATCTTCCACTCTTAATAACAACGTTTCGTTGTAGATAGATCTTCCCCATTCGTATGCAAAAGCGGATTGCACATAAAAGCCTTTATACGCCACATTGATCGTGAAATTACCGTTGGCGGAAGGTTCTGTATTTCCCACCTCCACCAAGTCATCGGCGCTCCATGTATATGTACTTGCGTTTGTTCCGCGTTTAATAAATTTTTCTTGTCCGTTTGCCGGATCGATCCCTGCCGAACGAACCGCCCAAAGAGCATTTTGCGAAACTCCTTCATATAATTGGATGACAGGCCGGATGGCTGCTTCCCTGTATTCGGGATACTGTGATTCATAATTTTCACGTACCAGTTCGTTGTAGCGCTGCGATTCTGCTCCTAATTTAAGAATCTTATCCCTGTTCCGGGCCAGGTTTGCCACGACAAATACCCGCCAGTTTTTTGTTTGTAACGGTATGGCAGTCAGCTTAAACTCCCATCCTTCATTTAACAGGGATCCGCCATTGGATTGGAATTCCACAAATCCGGAAGAGGTTTGAACGCCCATCTTATCAATCATATTGATCGTTTTTTTGTGATAGTATTCTACTCCCAATGTGAGGCGTTGTCCCCATAAATAAACTTCTGTTCCGATGTCGGTGGTATGAACCTGTTGTCCTTCCAAATTCTGGTTACCCAGATAAACGATTCTGGACGCCGGCCCCATATAGTACCAGCCTAACGGATCGATGGCATAAGTTGTAACGGCCGCATAAGGCTCAAAACCTACGTTACCGGTCGTACCGTAAGAAGCTTTTAATCGTAATTCCGTGAGGATGTCTTTATTAATGTTAAACCATGGAAGATTTTGAATATTAACTCCGGCACCTATCGACCAGTAGAGCCCGAAACGTTCGTCGGAACCAAATTGCGAGTTCCCTTCCATATTGATATTTCCGTTTACATAAGCGATATTAGAATAGGTGTAGTTCAGAAGCGCTTTATATCCGATATACCTTATCTGAGAAGTTTCAATTTTATTTTTTTCTCGTTGCCGGGCCGCAAATGCCGGACTGTAGAATTGTCCTAATTGAAATCCGTTGTAGGTGGCTTCTTGTTTTTCTATTTTTTCATCAGAGATCTCAAAAGCTCCGGACAGGGAGAGATTGTGTAATCCGAAAGTCGGGAAGTAACGTAGTTGAAACAATGCATTCCAACGATACGAATCGGTAAATTGCTGATATAATTCTCCTTTATCTATAGCTGGGGCGTAATCATATTTCAATAGGGAAGGATCTTGGAAACTTTCTAATTTACGATCTAATTTCTGGATGCCGACCTGTCCTTTAGCTTCAAAATTGTTAAACGGATTATAGAATGCAATGAATTTATTCTGTAAATCGTTAATGCGGTCTCTGTTTGAATAGCTTTTTGTGGTTGTTCTCCAAAGCGGATTTTCATCGCCAGCAAGCCCTTTGAATTTCTTCAGGTAATCTCCGAATTCGTCATAAATCTCTTCGTATGGTTGCTGTTTTACATAGGTGGAGAACTCGCCGTATGGAGAGTCTTCCGCTTTGGTACTGTTATAGGAGACTACGTTGTTTAACCGTAATTTTCCGTAATTATAATACACCGTTAAATCGCCTCCATATTTATTCCGGTATGAACCTTTCATTACTCCGGGAGTGCCGTTGGCGTTCACCCCGATCATATACCGGAGGCTTTCAACCCCTCCCTGAAGAGTGAATCGGTGTGTTGTGGCGTATGCATTATGTAAAGGCAATGCCAACCAATCGGTATTTACACCCCGAAGGATCTGATTTTTTTTATTGTTATACTCTACATCCAGATAGGGTTGATTCCACTCCTCCCCCTTTTTTGCAGTATATAAGCCGGCCAGCCGCTCAATCTCCAGTTTTTCGGAAGCATTGGCCATGTTATAATCGGACAGGTCCGGTAGTGTTGCCGCCAGACCAAATGAATAGTTTATATCCAGGTCGCCCGGCCGTGGAGCGATGGTAGTAATCACGATTACACCGTTTGCCGCACGTGATCCGTAAAGCGCAGTGGCCGTAGCATCCTTCAGGATAGAGATACTTTCTACCCGGTTAATGTCCAGGTCGTAGACTGTTTGGATATTTACCTCGAATCCATCCAACATAAAAATCGGAAGATTCGGGTTACGGTCAAACATATCCGTGCGTTGGGTCAGCTTCATCTCTTCCGCTTCCAGGCTTTTATCGGCAATACTCGATTCTCCCCGAAGCGTGAATTGAGGCAGTGCGTTCGGGTCCGATCCGAATATATTATTTTCCCTGACCCGGAGCGATGGTTCAAAAAACTGGATGGCATTCAGTATATTCCGGCTATCTATCCGTAACAGGTCTTCCTTCTTTACCTGGGTCACGCTTCCGGCGTAAGTTGATCGGTTAATATTGAAATATCCCGTGATGATCACATCTTCCAGCACCTCAGCCGATTCGATAAGCGTAATGATATACTCTTTCTCTCCGCTCAAGATTTTCTCATCTTTTATATCAGCAGGTTTTACCTCTTTTGTCTTCATCCCGACAAAGCTGAATACGACGACAGTCTCTTTCGCATCGGGCACTGAAATAGAGAAGCGACCGGAGACATCTGTGGAGGTTCCGATCAAGGTTCCTTTGATCAGCACGGTCACTCCGGGAAGAGCACTCCCTTTTGAGTCGACTACCTTACCCTTGAGAAGATGGGTTTTTTGTTGAGGAAAATTTGCCTTTTCTGTTATCCGTTTGATAATGATGGCATCATTTTTCTCGACAAATTCCAAGCCTGTACCTTCGAGGCATTTTTGAAGGATTTTCTCTAGGGTAGCACCCTTTTCATTCAGTTTAATATCCGTTACGCTGGCAATGTCATCATCGCTGTACATAAAGATAATATCCGTACGTTTCTGCAATTCCCATATCACCTCCTCTAAAGACGCTTTTTGTGTTCGGATCGTTACCCGTTGCGCTTTTGCCTCGGCAAATGTTTGCGTAGAGAGACATAGCAGCAACACAATACATAATTTCATGATTAATAAAATTTTTCGGCATTTCTCCATCCCTGGAAAGTTGCCATCTCGTTTTTTTCTCATAACTTTGTAATGTTAATTTAATAATTAATAGCTGAGGTTACCGGGGAATGTTTGGTCGCAGATCCCGGTAATTTCTTTATAGATCGTCGCTGATTGTAATAACGTTTCCGTTGAGCTTGATATTTATTTTGTTCGTAGCGTAAATGACATCGACTATTTCATCAACTCTACCATATCGCTTCAGGGAGCCTGAAAAGCGCAGATCCTTTGCGGACGATTGGAGGTATACGACATCTACGCCGTACCAACGCGACAATTTATCCATTACCGTCTCCAAGCGCTCATTTTTAAATACAAACAGTCCCTTAACCCATGCTGTGTAAAGCAGGACATCCACCTCTTTTAACTCCGATCGTTTTGTCTCTTTGTTGAACGTAAGTTGTTGATTTGGTTTTAACAACCGGTTATTGGCCAGAACCTCGCCTTGTACCAATGTCGTTTGTATGGTTTTTTCTTTCGGATAGGCACTTATATTGAAACTTGTGCCTGTTACTTCAACATTCATCTCGTCGATTATAACCACAAACGGCCAGTCTGACGCTTTTTTCACTTCAAAATAGGCTTCTCCGCTAAGGTGTACACGTCGCTCGTTTTTATTAAACCATTCCGGATACTTCAGACTCGACTCGCAGTTGAGCCACACTTTTGTTCCATCGTTCAACACTATACAATAGTCAGCCATGGCAGGTACATTAAATATATGGTATGCTCCTTGATCGGGGTGCATTTGGGTGTTTTCATAAACCAACCGGGCCGCCGAGTCATTTTTTACCACAACTCCTTTACTGTTGTTAAATTCGGCTACCTGATTCTCCAGAATGACCCGTTGTCCGTCCGGCAAGACCAGTTCCGCCTTTCTTTTTGCGATGGCTAACTCCTGAATAACCGGTTTTTGTATGGCATCCGGTCCCACACTGTCTGAAATGTTTTGTAACCATGCTCCGGCAATCAGTAAAATACAACATGCAGCAGCTCCGATCCAGTGATATGTTTGCCGTTTTTTCCGGAGAAGATTTGCCCGGAATTTTTTAAACTCCAAATGTACATCGACCTGATTTGCTGATTCTTTATGTAACCAAGCTTCCCGGTTTATCCTGATTTCACGGAACAGGGAGAGGTTGTCGTCCTGCTTCAGCCAATCCTGAAACTCTCCTTCAAGCAGTTTTTCCGGAGAGTGAAGATGTTCTATAATGTAGTTGATTTTATCGAAGTCGTCTTTGCTTTCCATTACCTGTGTTTTTTTCGTGCTTTATATATACACAGGAATGGAAGGAAAATGGGTAGGCTTCTTTGCGGGGAAAATGAATATTTTTTTGATGATATAAATAGAGGAATAGGATCGGAGACTCCGGAAACTCTTCTCGCAATATGGATAATCCATGGGATATGTGATATTTAACTGTATTTACCGAAATGTTCATTGCCGACGCAATCTCCCTGTATTTTTTACATTCCAGAAAACACATCCGCATTACACTCCGGCATTTTTCAGGTAAGGTATCTATACGCTGGATAATATGTTCGATTAATACATCTTCATTGTCCGCTTTAAAAGCATCGTATATTTCGGAAGCATTTAGTTGCTTCAACTCATATCGTTTTTGTACTTTCCGGTGTTCCAGGTGGTTCAGGCATCGATTCCGTATAAGACTCATCAAATAGGGGAAGATCGGTTGCTGAAAATCGATTTTTGTCCGGTCTCTCCATATTGTAATAAATACATCATGGGTCATGTCTCCGGCAACTTCCGTATCCCGGACAAGACTCATCGCATGGATATACAACTTTTTATAATACTGTTCAAACAATTTGCTAAACAGCGTGATATAGTCCTTCTCGTTCAAAGCACACCTGGTTTTTATTTTGCAAGGAAGCAATTTTTCCAGTAAATAAAAAGCGTTTTAATGTTTTTATATTTTATAAAATTATCTTTTGGGATAAGTTTCTGAATAGAAGCCTGTAAGCAGAATTTTTCGACAATAGAGGTAACGATCTGGCAACCGTGCCTGTTGCTGCTCCGCGAAAATAACGACGGCGGTAAAAGCAAATAGTTGTATGAAGTTTTATAATCTAGGTAGTAGGTACAAATGAAAAAATTCTGATACGAGCGAATAAAAAAGAATTAGTGATTTTTACATCAAAAACATCTTGTAAATGAAGTGATAAAAGTGTGTTTTTGTTGATTTTCAAACTATAATGGAGTAGGGAACGCAAAGTCCCTACTCCAGATCAATTTACTTCCTGTATTTGCAACAACCGTGCAAAGCATTGTAAGCTTTGTCGTCCGCTTTATCCTTTTCGGTGTCGTACCCCGCTTTTGCGATGGCTTTGCTGATCGCGTCGAGAGACGTTTTGCCCGAATCGTATTGTACTTGCAGTTCTTTTGTTTTCTGATCCCAGGAGGCGTTTTTCACTCCCTCTACGCTTTTAGCCGCTTTTTCGATGGTTGCTTTGCACATTCCGCAGTTTCCCTGTACTTTCATGGTGGCTTTGGTTTCACCTTTCTGTACGGTCGCGGTTGCTTTTTGCTGGCTGTAAACATAACTGTCGGCATTTACGCCATTTGCCGCTATAAATGCTACAGAGGCAAATAAAAGGATTAACTTTTTCATTTTTCTACTTTTTAAAATTAAACTAAGTATATATCAAATCATTTTTTATTTCTGTATTTGCAACAACCGGGCAGAGTATTATATACCGCATCGTCCGCTTTGTATTTCTCATTGTCATATCCGGCTTTGGCAATGGCTTTGGCGATAACATCAAGCGAGGCTTTTTTCGGATTGTAGGTGAGACGGAGTTGTTTTGTCGCCGGATCCCATAAAGCTGTGGATACTCCGGTGACACTCTTCGCTGCTTTTTCGATTGTCGCTTTACACATGTCACAAAGTCCCTGTACGGTAATTGTCGCCTGTTCGTCCCCGGAGGTTGCTTGCTGGCGTGTCTCGTCGTTCATCATGCTGGGTTTGCCTTCGAGCTGGGCGCTTGCATCTACCGAGAATGTACCGCTTGTAACGATCTCCTCTTCATCCTTGATGCCTGATGTTACCACATACGAATCGCCTAACGAAGGTCCGAGCTCGATTTCCCGGAGCGTAAACACCGGCATCTCCGTATCCGGCTGTTTTACATATACAACGGATCGTTTTCCTGTCCATAATATCGCTGTCTTGGGGATAACGATTTCATTCGCATATTGCTTTAACGAGGTTTTGATCATGGCGGTAGCATACATTTCCGGCTTCAGTTGCAGGTCCGGATTGGCTGTTTCCACCCTTACTTTAATGGTGCGTGTCGTCTTATCGAGGACAGGATCGATAAAGGATATCTTGCCTGAAAAAGTTTTACCCGGTAATGCCTGGAGAGTATATACAACGTTATCTCCTGTTTTCAGGTACGGCAGATCGGTTTCATAGGCGTCAAATACCGCCCACACTGAGGAGAGGTCGGCCAGATCGAACAGAACGGTCCCCTGGCTGACATAGTCGCCCTGTTCCACTCGTTTGGTTGTAATGATACCGCTTGTGGTGGCTGTGATATTGATATGTGGCGGCACATTGCCCGATTTCTCGATCTCTGCAATTTGTTTTTCGGTCAATCTCCATAGCCGCAATTTCTCTTTCGCCGCTTCCAGCAGCGCCGGCTGGGCAGGTTGTATTTTTGCCGCTTCCAGCAACTCCTGTTGGGCGTTCAGCAGATCGGGGGAGTATAGGCTTGCGATAGCTTGTCCCTGACGGATCGTTTCTCCGGCAAAATGAACAAACAGCTTTTCGATACGGCCGTTCACATGGGATACCTGTGAACGCAAAAGACGTTCGTCGGCCTGGATCGTACCATACAGGCGGATCTCTTTGACCGGGTTGCTCCGGCTGACCGTCGTGGTTTGGATATTGGCCAGTGCTGCCGCTTCTTTCGATAACATGATGGCATCGAGGTCGATAGCTACGTCCGTTCCGCCTGCTGTTTTTAGCGGAATCAGATCCATAGCGCAAAGCGGACATTTCCCCGGTTTATCTTGTTTGATCTGCGGATGCATCGAACAGGTCCAAACCTGTGTTTCCGTTTCCGCATGTGTATGTTTTGCACGTTCCTTTTCATCCTTTGAGCCGCCGAACAGTAGCCATCCTAATAGCATTCCGACAACAAGAACCGCTCCATAGCGGACATTACGGATTCCGAATATCTCTTTTATTTTGTTTGTTTCCATTTCTCGATTCTTAATTATTTGGTATTTCATATAAATCGCTGTCACCGGATGAGATCAGCTTTTGAACGACTGCTACCGCTGTGTTGTAATTGGCAATAGCTTCCGACTTTTTCAGTTGGTAGTCCAAAAGCTGGCGTTGTATCTGAATAACGCTGCCCAGATCGCTTCTGCCTGAGGCAAACTCCCGTACAACCAGGTAGTAAATAGTTCGGGTTAATCCGATCTGTTTCCGGTAGAGCGTAACTTTACGTGTAGCATCATCCAATTGGTGCTTTGACTGGCATAGTTCTGCCTCCAGTTTACGGATGGCATCCGTATACTTTTTCCCGGAAGCTTGTTGCAAGAATTGCGCTTCCTGTTTCGAGGCCTTATACTTGCCCCGGAAGATCGGAATGCTGAGCGATACCATCGGCATGATCATATCTTTACCGTTCATGTCGGGCATCACCATATCATTCGTGCTTTTATTGATCAGCATGTACTGTAAGCCGATGCCGAACATCGGATAGCTCATCTTTTTATTCATTTCTTCCCTGGCTTTATAGGAGAGCGTCTCTTCTTCGATCATTCCCAGCATCGGATTCTGCGTTGTTATTAAGTCCATGACCGCTTTTGTATCCAGCAAAAACGGGATCTGACTGAGCGTATCGGGAATAATGACTTCGTTTCCCACCGGGCGGTTCAACAGGGTGTTAAACCGTGCCTTTTGGGCTCTGATTTCGGAGTGAATGCTTTCGAGATTGTTTTCCAGCTCGGCTATTTCAAGTTGTATCCGCAGTACTTCCGACATCCCGGAGGAGGAACCGCCCATACTGCCTGTCATATTTCCGGAACCGCCCATCGACGACATATCACCGGCCGGTTGTGCGGATTGCGCTGCCGGAGAACCTTCCATGTCCATTCCTCCCATAGCGCCCCCGGATGTATTTGCAGCAGCGGGCTCGCTGCTACGCGCCGGAGGCGAATACCTGGAGCCTCCGGCGCTGCTTCCGGAGGAGAATTTACGTAACGCGAGCTTTTCCAGTTGATGTAAAAGAGCTTTGTTCTCTTCGCTGTTTACAAGTTTTTGCTGTAAGCTGCATAATGAATACCATATAGTGTAGATCTCCAGATAGAGGTTGTCCCGTGTTTCGCGAAACTGTTCAAAAGCCATTTTTGACATGTGGGCGGCTTCCGAACGGGAAGCTTTTCTCGTCCCGAACCAGGGGAACATCTGCATCAGTTCGAACTGTGCTATCTGCTTACCTCCGAAGGTCTCCATCGGTTCGAGAAAAAATCCCATGCTTAACTGCGGATCTTCATAGGCTCCCATTTGCGATACTTTCTGTAGCGAGGCCTGGTATTCGTAAAAAGCGGCTTTGACCGCCGGATTATTCCGGGCGGCGGCTTCCAGATAGCTTTTTAATGAATCGGCGCTCTGTCCGGAGGCAAGTTTACCTATCATGACGGCAAACAGTATCATAACCGCGTATTTTATATTGTGATAATGTGTCATATATTTCAAATTAAACTCTGGTTTTAATTCCCCTGTGCTCTTTTTATTGCCCATTCCCGCCACCAGCATTGCAATACCGGAATCACGAAGATAGTCATCGACTGGATCAGCATACCTCCGAAAGTAGGGATAGCCATCGGAACCATGATATCGGAACCTTTTCCGGTCGATGTGAGCACCGGTAGCAGCGCGATCAGCGTGGCGGCTGTGGTCATAATGGCCGGACGCACTCTTTTTAGTCCGGCGTAGACTACCGCTTCGCGAATCTCGTTTTTTGTACGCGGATTTTTTTCAACGAATGTATCGTGGATATAAGTTCCCATCAATACCCCGTCGTTCGTGGCAATTCCGAACAGGGCGATAAATCCGACCCATACGGCTATACTCAGGTTAACGGGGTGTATCTGGAACAGGTCGCGGATGTTTCCTCCCCCAAAAGAAAAGTTCATAAACCAGGGTTCGCTGTATAGCCAGAGCAGTATGAATCCGCCCGAAAATGCAACGATTACGCCTGAGAAATGAATCAGCGAGGCGGTTACCGTGCGGAAACGGAAGTAGAGCAGCAGCAGGATCGCCAGTAAACTAAGCGGAATAACAATCAATAAGCGATTAGCCGCACGTTGTTGCTGTTCGTAATTTCCGGCAAACTTGTATGATACTCCCGATGGTAGTTGCAGTTCGCCGGAACCTGTCTTTTCTTTCAGGACCTGATCTGCTTGCCGGACAACATCCACTTCAGCGCGCCCTTCGACTTTGTCAAAGATAACATAACCGATGAGAAAGGTGTTTTCGCTCTGGATCATTTGCGCACCTCTTGTGTATTCGATATCGGTTACCTCCCCGAGCGGGATCTGCGCTCCGGTGGCGGTGGGTATAATTAATTGCGACAACGCTTCCGGGTTATCTCTCAGTTCGCGCGGATAGCGCAGGCGTACCGGAAACCGCTCGCGCCCCTCGACCGTAGTGGTCAGGGGCATCCCTCCGACACCGGAGCTGATCACCTCTTGCAGGTCGGCCACCGTGATACCGTACCGGGCCATGTTACGCCTATTGAGTTTGATCTCTATATAGGGGGCGCCGACTGCCCGGTCGTAGAAGACCGTAGAGGGTAGGATAGAGGATACCTCTTTCAGCGCGGTTTCAAGCATTCTACCTCCTTCTTCGATGGCTTCCAGGTTCGGGCCGGAAACCTTCAATCCCATCGGTGCGCGCATACCGGTCGAGAGCATCACCAGACGCGCTTCGATCGGCTGTAATTTCGGGGAAGAGGTCAGGCCCGGAAGATGCGATGCGTTGACGATCTCCTGCCAGATATCATTAGTCCTTTTGATATGCGGGCGCCATTGCCGGAAATAGTCGCCCCGGCGATCCGGAATCAGGCTGTCTGCCGGGATGATCCGGAAACTGCCGGAGGGGTCGTATGTCGAACTGTCGGTAAGGATAAATTCTCCTTTCCGGTTTATTTTAAAACGCTGCCGGTTACCGTTTGCATCCAGTATATATTCGGGACGGTAATTGATTGTATTTTCGAACATCTGTATCGGGGCGGGATCGAGAGCCGAATTGACACGTCCCCATTTGCCGACGGTGATCTCGACTTCCGGGATAGCGGATACCTGTTTATCCAGTATCTCGATCAATCGCAGGTTTTGCTCTACTCCCGTATGAGGCATGCTGGTCGGCATCAACAGGAACGATCCTTCGTCAAGGCTTGGCATAAACTCTTCGCCGATTCCGGGGAAGCGCTCCGAGGGGGCCTGCCAGAAAGCGGTCTGCCTGAAATTTTCCCATCCTAGGGTTTCAAAACTCCTGGCGACCGGACGGAATGTTTTATCGAATCCGAACCAGATGATAAGTCCTAAAAGAACCGTAATAAGAGGTACCAGCATAAACTTCCACCGGTTGGCAAGACACCAGCGTAAAATATGTTCGTAATAGATCACAAGTAACCACAGGAGGGTCAGTATGACTCCGATAGAGAGGATCACCAGGATAAAGTTTAACGCAAACCCTGCTCCGGTACCCAACGGAAGCCAGGATGAAGTCAGGGTATAGACTGCAATGAACAATGCTATCCCCGCATTGATGAATGTGGTTGCTTTTGGATTGTTCCAGTAGTGCGCCGTCATATTGTTTATTCCGAACAAAGTGAGCCCCAGGGCAGCAAAGGCCCCTGTCCGGATAAACAGGGCGATACCTCCTGCCACAAGCGCCCAGTTGGCCGCGCGGCGTATTTGCTTCGAGGTGATATTAAAGGAAAAAAGATAATAGACAATCGTCGGTAGCAAGGCAAATCCAAGCAGGAATGCCGAGATGAGCGCGAAGGTCTTGGTATAGGCCAGCGGTTTAAATAACTTACCTTCCTGCGCTTGCATCGCAAATACCGGCAAAAAGCTGATAATGGTCGTCAGCATTCCGGTGGATAGTGCGCCTGAGACTTCCCTTACACTACCGTATATCAGTTCGATAAGCTTTTTCCCTTTTCGGACGACTCGGTTTTTTTCCTGTTCCAAATGCCGGATGATGTTTTCTACGAGGACGACCCCCACATCTACCATTACCCCTATTGCAATCGCAATACCCGATAAGGCAACGATATTGGCATCGACGCCGGAGTAGCGCATAATGATAAATGTCGAAAGGACGGCGATCGGCAGAATACTCGATATAATAAGCGATGCCTGTAGATTGAAAACAAGGATAATGACGACAATGATGCAGATCATGATTTCGTCCGTCAGCGCTGTTTCAAGCGTACCGATTGTCTCATGAATCAGGCCGGAACGGTCGTAAAACGGAACGACGGTGACCTTGGATACCGTACCGTCTGCCAGTACTTTTTGCGGAAGTCCCGATTCCATTTCGGTGATCCGGGCCTTTACATTACCGATCACCTGCATCGGGTTAGAGCCATATCGGGCTACGACAACGCCGCCCACGGCTTCCACACCTTCTTTATCCAATCCGCCGCGTCGTGTGGCCGGGCCGAAGGTGACGAACGCTACATCTTTAATCCTGACCGGAACGCTGTTTCTCGTTATGACGACAGCCTCTTCCAGATCGGAGACATTTTTTAAATATCCTAACCCCCGGATAAGATATTCGGCCATATTCATCTCGATGGTTTCCGCTCCGATATCCAGGTTGCTTTTCTGTACAGCATTCATTATATCCATTACAGAGACTCCGAATGCCCGCATAGCATTGGGATTGATCTCTACTTGATATTCCTTGACAAATCCTCCGATAGAGGCTACTTCCGAAACGCCTTCTGCGGAGGCAAGAGAATATTTTACATAGAAATCCTGTACTGTCCTTAGTTCATCGGGACTCCAGCCGCCTGTGGGTTCGCCTGTTTTAGGATTTCTTCCTTCAAGCGTGTACCAGAATATCTGTCCGAGCGCTGTGGCATCGGGCCCTAAAGCCGGTTGTATCCCTTCCGGAAGAATACCGGGAGGCAGAGAGCTTAACTTTTCCAGAATCCTCGAGCGGCTCCAGTAGAATTCCACATTGTCGTCAAATATGACATAGATAAACGACATGCCGAACATCGAGGTGCTCCGGATTGTCTTTACTCCCGGAATACCGAGCAAAGAGGTCGTAAGAGGATAGGTGATCTGGTCCTGGATATCTTTGGGAGAACGTCCCATCCATTCGGTAGCTACGATCTGCTGATTCTCCCCGATATCGGGGATCGCATCGACCGGTATCGGGTCGCTGGGCACAATGCCCTTGTGCCAGTTGAATGGAGAAACGGATATTCCCCATACGATAATGACAACAAGCAGCAAGAGGGCGAGCAGCCTGTTGTCGAGAAAATATTTAATGATTTTATTTAGCATAATCTGATTTTTAAAGGTATAAGACAATAAGAATAACAAGTGGTCGGCAATGAATAAAAATCCAATAAATGCGCTTATTCAGTTATCTATTTTTGTCCCTGCAATGCGAAAATATACCTGCTATCCTGATAGGTAAGCCGGGTGTACTTCTTTTACCGGAATGTGAGACTCCGGTTTGTAGATCAAATCCTGAAAATACAGATTAGTGGCAGCAGATCTGCATCGTACCGGGCAAGACCCCCGGGTGGAAAAATGTGTTGTATGGTAAGAGGATCAAGGTAATCCTTCCATATAGATACCGGGTCAGACAGAAACAGGGCGATATAGGTTATCTCCGGATATAGTACTCCTGTTTTTAATATCTGTTGTACCTGGTAATTATCGGTAGAAAGTTCGACCGTATGAGTCGCACAACAACCGAAAGGTTGTGAAAACGCAGATGTATGATTGTCCGGCGCTGATTGATTATGTTCCGGGCAATCGGCTTGGTGTTTGCCGGCTTCGTGTTCCGCCATCCCGCAGCAACAGCATTTCTCCGGACTTGCACCTAAAAGATCGATGGAATGCAGGCTGCCTCCGCAAAGATGTATGGCCAATGTCGGGTGAACCGAGACTACAGTCATAATCAAAAGCATACATATAGATAACGCCTGTTTCATACGATATATAAAATAGTACCCTACAAAAATAAAAGAATAATTGACATCTCGTATAAAAAGAAGAATCTTTTTATGCGAGATGGTTGATAATTAATGCTTAAAGCATTATTGAAGATTTATCCGCAGTGGTAGTATTTCTTTACCATCTCCGACATCAGTTCCGGATGGGCTTTTATCTCCTGACGGATATAAGTGTCATTGAATGCTTTGAGGCTTTGGATCAAACTGCTGATCATGTTGTGCTCAAATACATTATGCGATTCATATATGTTCCGCTGACGGTTGAGGGCTTCCGCCGATGCCGTACAGCTATCTGGAAGTTGTTCGAGTGTAGCCACCTTATCTTTATACTCTTCTTTGTGGATATTTACGTCCACGTAAGTTCTTGCGGTTATTTCCAATGCATCGGATAGTTCGAATCCATGACGGCATGCCACGCACACTGCTGCCAGAAGTTGATAGACATCGGCCGAACCGTCGGCCGAACGTATTTCAACGGTTTGTTTCACAGAGGTATCCGGTTTGACCGGTTTTTCGAGCGGGTTGACCTGCGAACTCATATCTTTTTGCGAAGTCCATCCCAGCGGCACGCGAACCAGTACCGAGCGGTTCCTGTCCCCCCAGCATATATTGGTCGGAGCCTCTTGTTTCGGAACAAGCCGGAAATAGGAGGTAGGGTTGGTATTTCCGAATGCGGTGATGGAAGGGGCAAGCGTGATCAGTCCGGCAATTGCCTTTTTGGCTGTTTCGGAAAGTTTACCCGAAGCGTCGAGCATCCGGTTTTCGCCATCTTTCATTATGCGCATGTGTACATGAAGTCCCGATCCGGCTTTACCTTCGATGATCTTAGGAGCGAAACTCACATCGTAGCCGTAATTATATGCCAGGTTACGGATGATCCATTTAGCTACAATCAATTGGTCGGCCGCCTCTTCCACGTCTGTCGGCAAAAATTCTATTTCGTTTTGCTCATATATTTTGCCATTCAGAGTAAAATTGCCTACCTCGCTATGTCCGTATTTTACCTTTCCTCCCGCTATGGCTATATAGTGCATGCAATCGGTGCGGAACTGGTTGAATTTGGAGAAAGGCCCCGATTCATGGTATCCCCGTTGGTTTACGGCCGGAAATTTACTCAGCTCTTCATCTTCTTCGGCTACTACATAATATTCGAGCTCGCCCATCGCCTCGAAAGTCATTCCTGTTACTTCGGTGAAGGACTTGCTTGCTTTGTAAAGCGTGTATTCGGGAGAAACTTCATGCCTGTTGCCGTCTTTGTCAAAGAACGAACAAAGAAAGCAGAGCGTAGGCCGGCTTGCAAGCAAGTCGATAAATGCCGTACGAAAACGCGGAATCACATATAAATCGCTGTTACCGGTTTCGATAAAGGGAAAAAGACTTGATCCGTCGACCCGTTCGCCACAGGTCAGTATCGATTCCAGGTAATCCGTGCTGTGGACCACAAAATTAAGCGTTTTGATTCTGCCGTCGGCAGCAGGATACATAAAATCTATCATACGGATATCGAAATCCGCCACTAATTTGATCATGTCGGCTTTTGTGAATTCCCGCGCAGGTTTCTGCAATATTTTGGTCAGCGGATTGGAGACCAAGAGCTGTTCATTATTCATAGAGTAAATAAGGTTTTAAATTTTTGAATGAAATCTACTACTTCCGGTGCGAGTAAAAATATATACAAATGTAGAATAATCGCTCTAAGAATAGCAGGACAAAAGATTTTTTTTGAGTAAATCGTACTTATGTTGATGTTACCTGGACGGGATTTTTTTTCGTATAAAGTCGCTTGAAAAAAGCGATTTTACAGAATTCAGTTAAAGTATCGGGGATAATGGCCATATTAAAATGCCAATAGAGATCCGGAAGCATATTATTCGAAATATGAATCTTATTGATCCTTTGAAAAATATAAGTATAATTATTTGAAGATATTGGCGTTGTAGAACGAATCAAAAATCGCCCGATGGCAATTTGGAAAATCAGGAACTTAGGTAATTATTTGGAAATATTGTAATAAATATTCCTGATCATTTAGGTAATTAACTATATGATTTTATGTTTTTTATTATATATTTGCGAATATTGTATCGCATTGACCTGTTAAATTATGGCATAAAAAACATTTTAAATTGAATGGTCAGTAAGAAAAACAATAATATTATTCAAAAAGAAAGGAGGTAATAAGAATAAATAAAGAACCGTTAAAATAAGCAGCATCAGTGTGTGTCGGTAAATATTAATCCATCATCATTATAAACTTTCTAAACAAACGACTATGACAAAACAATTATGGCGTGTTATTATAATAAGTTGCATCTTCGCCACAGGTTGCGTAAAGGAGGACTTGGATATAGCTCCGGATGATGCTGCAAAAAAGAAGGGAACTTTCGCAGACCTGTATAAATGTGATGAAGAGGTATACCAAAGGCTAAAAGGGAATCCCGGATTCCTGGCCTTACACGCTCAGAATTCGGACTTAAGAACCTACCTTGAGAAAAGAGAGAAGGAAAACTTCAAATTCAATACAGTGCACGACTTTAGAGATAATGTCAAAACCTTTGAACGGAAATATGACATTCCGCTGCTTGCCCCTTACCTGATCAGGTATAGAGACGAAACTACCGTCAGGACAA
>JAVBLD010000057.1:0-5643 GCA_031553705.1 Marinifilaceae bacterium
TGGGGCTATCTTCCGTTACCAGGATGGCCGGAAGACCGGACGGCTTGGTATCGTACATCCCGGAGAGGAGTACCAGTATCTGGTGGAGGGGGAGTATGTCCGTCTGAGGCTGGATGAGAGGTTGATTCTTAGAACCAGGAATGGAGCGGAGACAGGCCTGGACAATCCCTGTGGTTGCATCCCTCCCAACGATTGCATCAGATGCAGGATTCATGAGCTGGAAGAGGTGATTGTAACTCCCGCTCCCCCCTGCAGCGTGTGTTATCAACATCCATGCCAGTGTTGCGACAGGTGCCACTGGTATCCGTGTGTGTTATCAGGTATGTCAATCATGTCACATGAACCCTTGTATTTGTGCGCCATGTCCGAATTGCGGGAGCATCTATTGTTATGGAGATTGCAACAGTAGTGGAGGGACAGGAACAGGGGGAGGCTATAATCCTCCGCCTGCCCCGGCTTCAATCCGGTTCGCTTTCGGTGTCAATGCGACTGATTCCTGTTATGTCGGTGGAATGTATACCGCAACGTTATCGGTTATTTCCGGAGCCCCGCATATTAACGGCATCACATATACCATGCAACGGAGCATCACAGACAGTACACCCTATGAATTGGCATCGAACACGACGCAGCAAGCCTGTACGTTCTATGCCACTTTACCCGGCACCTGGGATATCAAGGCTCATGTGATTTATAACGGTAGCCGGGATACGACGCTGTTTATCAGGATGCGCTGCCATTTTCCAAAATGGGATATGATCCTGAACGGGAATGTTTCTACCGGCGGAACGGTACGCGGTGCAATGGATCAGGCATGGACCAGAACAAAGTTATTGGCTACGGCTACCGGATGTGCGGAAGTCGGGTTTGTTATTTACCTGGTAACTTCGCAGACCGGGAGCTATTATAACTGTTCCGAGGTGGTGGAACAAACGTCTACTTATGATATACGGGCTTCTGTGATGCTGAGTCCTGAACAGGATATCCTTAATGGGTTCGATCCGCTTTTGCAGAGCAGTTTTTATGTAGCGGATTTCCATACTCATCCGCCGTTATCAAAATGGGTTGGGTCAGGGGCATTGATAAGAAAGGTTGGCCCCGCAAAGCTTACGGATGACAGTCCTCATTATGATTCTCCTGGCCGCAATGAAATCCCGAGTTTTGTCTATGATTATATCGGCAATAATGGGGAGCACGAGTCTAAGGATTCGATAGATTCCCCGGCAAAGATATATCGTTTCGGAGGGAATCAGAGAAACAGCAATTACTATGCACAGGAGGATTGAGGCCGTCGTGATTTTGATCGATTATGGACGAATAGGTATGGTTATTAAAGAGTATATTAAGTTTGATTTATAAAAATTCAATATGATGAAAAAGTATATGATGATTTTGCTTGTTATCGGATATCCCTTTCTGATGACGGAAGCACAAACAAAGCATCTGGATAAACTACCTCAGAAACAGCGGGACAGTATTCTGGTACCGCTTGCAAAGGAGATTATTCTGAAATATGGCCCTGATTTTTATGATGAGTATCAGTCTCCTGTTATCAGAAGGAATATTGCGTCTAAAGAGAAGTATATAATGGATGCTAAGAAAAGAGGGATACGAGCCAGTCATGGCCGGAAGAAAATCTTTCAGCTATGATTGCGTTAAAATTCTCTTTATTATTTTTGCCGAAACCAATACAACAAATAAATGAAATTAATTGCATTCAATGGAAGCCCTAAAAAGGAAGGAAATACCTATTTTGCGATAAAAATGGTTACCGACGAATTGGAAAAGAAAGGCATTGATGTTGAGATCATTCAGGTAGGAAGTAAAAAAATATACGGCTGTACAGCCTGTGGCACCTGTAGCAAAATATTGAATGACAGGTGTATTATAGACAACGATGAGGTGAATTTGTGGATTGAAAAAATAAAGGAAGCCGATGGGGTAATATTGGGCTCTCCGGTTTATTTTTCTGGTATCAACGGCACGTTTAAATCTTTTCTGGACCGGGCGTTTTATGTGTTAAGCCGGAGGCCTTCGGTTTTAAGGTATAAAGTGGGAGTCGCTGTCGTTGCTTTGCGACGTTCGGGCGGTATTAGTGCATTTCATGAGTTGAATAATTATCTTTTATTTTCGGAGATGTTGATACCGACTTCCAACTATTGGAATGTTATTCATGGCAGAACTCCCGGAGAGGTATTACAAGATCAAGAGGGAGAACAAATTATGAGGAAACTGGGTAAAAATATCGTTTGGTTGATGCAGGTGCTCGAATATAGTAAGAACAATATTGCCTTACCCGAAACGGAAGATAAGATAACAACAAATTTTATTCGATAATAGTGCATCTATTTGATTAGCTATTTGTTTATTGCTGATTTTCAGGACATTTTTTAATACACATATCGGTAAATTTGGATGTAGTAAACGTTAATGTCTTTTAAAAATTTCTATTGCAGCATCAGATTACCAGACAATTTGAAGCAGCCGTCGACGATAGCTCAGTTGTATCTGGTGGAATCTATTCCCTGTACCTTCCCGTTGGACGAAACCAATCGTATTATTGCAAAAAACTTGAGAGGAGAAGAGTTGAAAGCAAAAGTGGCTGAGCCATTGAAATAATCGGGTTTACCCGCACATATAAATAAAGGTGTTTTGAAAAAACACCTTTATTTTTCAGTATCTTTTTGATGACACATTTTAGGATTATGCCCCGACAAAAAGCAGATGCCGGAAACAATTCCGGCATCTGTCATTTATATTAAGCTCAAGCAGCAGATTATACGTGTCCCTGAGCACACATTGCTTCGGCCACTTTAATGAAACCGCCGATGTTAGCTCCTTTCACGTAGTCGATCTTCTTTCCGTCTCTTCCGTATTTAACGCAAGTGTCGTGGATGTCTTTCATAATTTGAGAAAGTTTTGCATCTACTTCTTCTTCCGTCCAGCTATATCTCATTGAGTTTTGGCTCATTTCAAGACCGGATACGGCAACACCTCCCGCATTGGCTGCTTTGCCCGGAGCAAATATGATATGAGAGTTCAGGTGTTTTACAGCTTCTGCAGTACAACCCATATTCGACGTCTCGATTACCATCTGGCATCCGTTTGCAACCAACGTTTTAGCATCATCTTCGTTCAATTCGTTCTGGATCGCACATGGAAATGCCAAATCAACTTTTACTTCCCAAGGTTTCTTTTTAGCGAAGAACTGAGCGCCGAATTTTTTAGCATATGGTTCAACTATATCATTGTTGCTTGCGCGAAGCTCCAGCATATAATCTACTTTTTCTTTATCCAAGCCTTTTTCGTCCAGGATATATCCATCAGGTCCGGAGATCGCAACAACTTTTGCTCCCAGTTGTACCAATTTCAATGCGGCACCCCAGGACACGTTACCAAAACCCGAAAGGGCAACTCTCTTACCTGCAATTTTCTCTCCTTTTTCAGCTAACATATGTTGAGCAAAATATACGGAACCGAAACCTGTGGCTTCCGGACGGATTCTGGAACCTCCGAATTCGCGCGGTTTACCAGTCAATACGCCTGTAAATTCATTGCGAAGTCTTTTATATTGTCCGTACATATAGCCCACTTCGCGACCGCCAACACCGATATCCCCGGCAGGAACGTCCGTATCAGCTCCGATATGTCTGCTTAATTCTGTCATAAAGCTCTGGCAGAAGCGCATTACTTCATTATCTGATTTTCCTTTCGGATTGAAGTCGGAACCTCCTTTACCTCCTCCCATCGGAAGAGTAGTCAACGAATTTTTGAAAGTCTGTTCGAATCCCAGAAATTTAAGGCCTCCCAATGTCACCGAAGGGTGGAAACGGATACCTCCTTTGTATGGTCCGATAGCGCTATTGAATTGCACCCTGTAACCCCGGTTGATCTGTACTTCGCCTTTATCGTCGATCCAGGGCACTCTGAACATGATCACTCTTTCCGGCTCTACCATTTTTTCGAGGATCTTATTGGCTTTGTATTTAGGATTTGCCTGATAAGTATCCCACACAGTTTCGATAACTTCTTCTACAGCTTGGTGAAACTCATTTTCACCCACTGTTTTTGCCTTTAAGGCATCCATGAATTCTTTAATTTCTGCTTTCATGCATGTATTTTTTAATAATCATATTGAAGTCGTAAAAATGACTCCGGCCTAATGTTTTGAATGAATGATTTTTTGTTTTGAATGGCATATCCGATGTATGGATTCAAACGTTTTCGGATGTCAAAATTATCTACTTTATTCGATAATGCAAAACTTTTGTGATTATTTTTTTATAGTAACGAGAAAGCTTAACTTTCAATTTGTTAGTAAAAATCCGATGTGAATAATAATTTGTTATTATTTGCCGAAAAACGGGAGAATATGCGACAAAAAAACGGATAACGGACGTTGAGAAAACCAAAGGAAAGATTTTACAATATACATTTGTAAAAACCGATTCATTTTGTATTAATTTACGACGTAGTGTTTACCCGGAAGAGATGAAACAACTTCTTCAAGCTCCAGCTTAAGTAAAATGGATGCCAATTCGTTAACCGGTATTCCGGTAAAAATACTGAGTTCGTCGATGTTCATCCCGTTCTCTTCTGTAAGAACTTTGAGGACGAGGCTTTCGCTTTCATCTGCCTGGAACAGGTTTAATGACATTTGCTCAGGAGATTGTATATAAGGAAGATCAAGTATCCTGGCCACATCATTCGCATTTTCGACCAGCGCAGCGATATTTTGCTTAATCAAGGCATTACATCCTGCAGACATTTTATCTTCGGGCCGGGCCGGCAGGGTCATTACATCGCGGTCGTAAGAGAGTGCCATCCGTGCGGTGGCCATTGCCCCGCCTTTTTCCGCGGATTCTACAATCCATGTGGCATGGGATAGTCCGGCAATAATCCGGTTGCGTTGCAGAAAATTACCCCGGTGGGTTGCATTGTCACAGGAAAATTCGCTGATAAGGGCCCCTCCTTCGGATAGTATTTTTTCAGCCATTTGTTTGTGGGCAGCCGGATATATCATGTGAAGGCCATGACCTAATACTGCATACGTTTTCAGCCGGTGTTTCAGGCAGGCGTGGTGGGCTGAGGCGTCAATACCAAATGCCAGCCCGCTTACGATTACCGGACGGTGTCCCATTTCATGAAGCTCCTTTAAAACCAATTCCACACGTTTTATACATCTTTCCGACGCTTTACGGGTCCCGACGACAGCGAGATATTTGACATCTTCTGTCTCCAGTACTCCTTTGTAGAAGAAAACCAACGGGGCATCAGGGCACTGTTTTAGCAGGTTGGGATAATTGTAGTGGTCGACCGAACAAAGGGAGATGTGATGTTTGTCCATCATCTCCAGTTCCCGGCCGGTTTTATCTATTGCTGCTTTCCGGTCGAACAGGTCCGGCCGGATATTAAAATCGCTGCACAGGGATGTCCATGCGGCTTCGCTTTCATTGAAAATTGCCTCGATACTTCCGCTTTTTTCGATCAATGGCATACATAAAAAACTGGAGTTCCTAACTTAGCCCGCACAAATAGTTAAGGTTGAATAATAATTTTAACTTTGAAAAATGGGAACAAAAAGACAGTATGACCGGGTGTTCAAGGAGCATGCGGTAAAGATGAGTTATGAGCGCAACAACC
>JAVBLD010000069.1:0-22380 GCA_031553705.1 Marinifilaceae bacterium
AAAATTTAGTTGTTAAACCGGACATATTTTATCTCCCTTAAAGACCCCGTTCCGGTGGACAACTTTACGCTTTTTTCTAAACCAGCTTCGGGGGGTCATTTTCCTCCGACATTCAGGGGTCTATTTAGCCGTTTTTTCCACATAGCCTTGGAATATTGATAAACAATCGTACAAATGTAATAATTATAAAAAACATAACCTTATCTATTTTCTTCTTCTTTCTTCGAACGATGCCGTTTATATTTCGATCCTTTCTCCATCTTATTGAACTGTCCGGGATAAACTTTATAAATAAGAATACCGTATATAAAACTCAACACTTCAAAGCGAAATCACATGAATTTTGTGCCGTTTGCTTCGATATAAATAACGGACACACCAGAAAAACCGGTTAATATTTTAAGAAAATATATGGAATGGATCATCAAAACAATGCGGGAGACTCCGGAGCTTGCCATTTTCCTGACCTTAGCACTAGGATATGCTATCGGAAAAATAAAGGTCAGAGGGTTTAGTTTAGGCTCTGTAACAGGAATATTATTGATGGGGGTCGTAATCGGACAATTAAACATCGTGATATCCCCAACCGTCAAATCGGTATTTTTCCTGATTTTCCTGTTTGCGGTAGGCTATAGTGTAGGGCCTCAATTTGTCCATTCGTTAAAGAAAGAGGGACTGCCCCAAATAGGTTTTGCCGTACTCGTATGTTTAACCTGCTTAGTAGTGGCATGGGGTGCAGCGCTAATTGCCGGATTTGATGTAGGAAATGCCGCCGGGCTATTGTCGGGAGCAAACACGATATCCGCAGTGATCGGAGTGGCAACGGACACAATCAATCAACTGGACATCACCGATGAACAAAAGCGAAGTTTTATCAACCAAATACCGGTTGCGTATGCCGTAACCTACATTTTCGGAACGGCGGGAACAGCCTGGTTCCTCGCCTCGATAGGGCCTAAATTGCTGGGAAAGGATATTGTCCGGAGAACAAAGGAATATGAAAAGGCTCTGGGCGATATTCAGGAAGAAGATAGCAGCATGGAATATGCATACGACGGAACGACATTCCGGGTCATCAAAGCTACCAGCGATTATTTCAGCCAGGAAAGAAGCGTCGAAGAGGTCGAAAAGATGCTGGTAAAAAAGGGATGGCCTGTTTATGTGGAGCGCATTCGTCCCGTAAAAGGCAAAATTATACATGAACCGGACCTTCATTCAAAAATAAACAAGGGAGATCATATTGTATTGAACGGCCCCATCGACACTCTGATTTCGGATGAAGGCTGTATCGGCGAAGAGATTGCGGATATCGAACTGTTGGATTTTACTTCCCAGGCTCTGAGAGTGATCGTTTCCAACAAAGCCGTGATCGGTATGCCGCTGGTTAAACTAAAGACACACAAAGAACGCCATGGAGTGATTATCCGCAAAATATACAGGGGTAATATCCCGATACCGCTATTAAACCAGGTAAAGATCGAAAGGGGAGATGTGGTCGAAATGGAAGGACGCAAGAATGATGTGGACCGTTTTGCTGCCTATATGGGCTATGCGGAACGGGTAACGAACGTAACGGATATCCTGTATGTCGCAGTGGGTATATTCCTGGGAGGCCTGCTAGGCTCGCTTACCTTCCGGGCAGGCAATATCCCGTTAAGCTTGAGCGCCAGTGGCGGGGCGCTTATTATGGGTATAGTTTTCGGCTGGTTGCGTTCACGTAAACCGACGTTCGGAGCAGTACCGGAACCGGCAATCTGGCTGATGAACAATCTGGGATTAAATGTCTTTATCGCCGTGGTAGGCATTACAGCAGGACCCGACTTTATTGCTGGCTTGAAAGCCTCGGGACTGAGCCTGTTCATCGCCGGTATTTTCGTAAGTATCATACCAATGTTTGTCGGCATTCTTTTAGGGCGGTATGTTTTCAAATTTCATCCGGCAATCACATTGGGCGCATGCGCCGGTGCGCGTACGACGACGGCGGCAATGGGCGCTATCGAAGAAGCCTTGCAAAGCAAGGTCCCGGCATTATCCTATACCACAACTTATGCCGTCGGCAACACGCTACTTATTATATGGGGAGTTGTAATCGTACTGCTCGTACATTAAAAGCAGTATACAGGCGACAAAAATTCCCTGCATTCATGTGACACAATAAGTAAAAGGAAATAGAAATTATCAAAAAGAGGAGATTATGGAAATAGTAAAGCTCAAGACATCGCGTCATCGGGAACAACAACTAGAACAGTTGAGTCCGTTTGAATTAAAGGATAACCTGATCAACCTGGCTTCCAGCCAACAGAAGGAGCAGGTAGATACGATGCTGAATGCAGGAAGGGGGAATCCCAACTGGACGGCAACGCTCCCGCGCGAAGCTTTCTTTACCTTGGGAAAATTCGGGATAGAAGAGTGTAAGCGCACCATGGAACACCCCTCCGGAATTGCGGGCGCTCCGCAAAAGAAAGGCATCGCCAAACGCTTTGAACATTTTTTGAAAGAGAACAAACAGATGCCTGGAATCACCTTACTGAGAAAGATGTACGAATACGGCATAGCAAAACATGATTTTGTCCCGGACGACTGGGTATTTGAACTGGCTGAAGGCATTGTAGGCAATCAATATCCAAGCCCCGACCGTATGCTGAAACATACCGAGGTGATCGTACACGACTATCTGATACAGGAGATGTGCGGAAATAACCCCCTGTATAGCGGTAAATACAACATATTCGCCGTAGAAGGCGGAACGGCGGCCATGTGTTACATCTTCGACTCGCTGGTTGAGAACGGTTTGTTGAAAAAAGGAGACCGGATCGCCCTGGCTGTTCCTGTTTTTACCCCCTATCTGGAAATACCGCAGTTGGAAAGATACCAGTTTAAAGTGACCTATATCTGCGGATCGGCAAAGGACGAAGAGGGTAACTCCAATTTCCAGTACCCCAACGAAGAGTTGGACAAACTGGGAGATAAATCGATCCGGGCGTTCTTTGTAATCAATCCGAGTAACCCGACATCAGTACAGATATGTGACAGATGCAGGAAATATCTGGTAAAAGTAGTGAAAAACCTGAATCCGAACCTGATGATCGTAACGGACGACGTGTACGGCACATTCGTATCCGGATTCAATTCGTTGATGAATGAGTTGCCGCAAAATACGCTATGCGTCTACTCGTACTCCAAATATTTCGGCGCGACCGGATGGCGCCTGGGAGTTATTGCATTGTATGAAGATAATGTCTACGATGACATGCTTTCAGCCATCCCGGAGAAAGAAAAACAGAGGCTTGCCAGGATGTATGAGAGTCTGACCCTGCATCCGGAGAAACTTAAGTTTATCGACCGGATGGTCGCCGACAGTCGCCTGATCGCCTTAAACCATACGGCCGGTCTGTCACTGCCTCAACAAATACAGATGATGCTGTTTTCAGCATTTGCCTTACTGGACAAAAACAATAAGTACAAGAAAGACTGCAATGCCGTCATACAACACCGCTACAACCTCCTCTGGGAAGGAATGGATATTCCGGTCAGGCACGATCCGGACCGGGCTGCCTACTATTGTGAATTGGATATCCGCGAATGGGCATTGAAAAAGTACGGCAATGAGTTTGTCGCTTTTATGGAGAAAAATTTCGAACCGGTCGATTTTCTTTTCCGTCTTGCAGAGCAATCCTCGATTGTTCTGCTAAACGGGAGTGGCTTTGCCGGTCCTGAATGGTCTGTGAGAGTTTCTTTGGCCAACCTGGAGGACAACGACTACTGCACAATCGGGAAAGCGCTTACGGAAACAATGAATAAATACGTAAAAGCCTGGAAAAGCACAAAATGATCAACTATTATTAATATAAAAAACGCCAACTATGAAAATAACTAATCTGAAAGGGATGTTCAGCCTTCTAGTGGTTGCCTTGTTTATCACTACCGCTGTAGAGGCACAACAGAAAAAAAGTACGACGGCGCCGCAGAAAACGGCTGTAGTCGCACCGCAGAAAATAACAGTCGCTCCGTCGCAAAAACCGACAGTCTATTTCCTGGCAACCGGAGGAACGATCGCTGGAGCAGGTGCCACGGAGGTGACAGCCGGGTACAAAGCCGGAGCGATTACGGTAGACGAGGTATTGGGAGCCGTGCCGGAAATCAAGAACATTGCAAATATTAAAGCCGAACAGGTAGTTAATATCGGCAGCCAGGATATGAACGACGAGGTATGGCTGAAGCTTGCCAAACGGGTAAACGAGCTGCTGAAACAAAACGACGTAAATGCGATTGTTATCACCCATGGAACAGATACCCAGGAAGAGACTGCCTATTTCCTGAACCTGACGGTAAAAAGCGACAAACCGGTGATTCTGGTAGGCTCTATGCGCCCTTCCACGGCTATCAGCGCCGACGGTCCCCGTAACATCTACAACGCCGTTGCCACTGCTGTCGATAAACAATCGATCGGGAGAGGAGTGATGGTCGTAATGGACGATAAAATTTTAGGCGCCGACGACCTGGCAAAAACGAATACATTAAGTGTAGGTACCTTCCAGAATCCGAATTATGGGGCCCTGGGCATTGTATACAACGGGAAGCCCATTTACAACCGCCAATCCCTGAAGCGCCATACGATCAAATCCGAATTTGACGTAACCAATCTGAACAAACTGCCCAGGGTAGAGATTATCCTTAGTTACTCGAATGCTACTGATCTGTTTGTAAATGCAGCGGTGAATGCGGGTGCGAAAGGTATCGTAACGGCAGGGGTCGGTAACGGCAACCTGACCACCGTTTTGCAAAACGCGCTGGCCGACGCGGTGAAAAAAGGAGTTGCGGTAGTTCGCTCTTCCCGTATCATGACAGGACCTACTGCACAATGGGACGAAGTGGACGACACTAAATACGGCTTTTCTGCTTCTTGGTTTATCAACCCCTACCGGTCGCGTGTACTATTGATGCTAGCTCTGACAAAAACGACCGACTATAAAGAGATTCAACGCATGTTTACCGAATACTAAAGCGAATCAGGAATGAACATGAAAAAATTATATATTGTTATATGCCTGTTCCTTCTTAGCATCGGGGGTTCAGCACAGGAGAAAGAGAGTAAAACAATCATGGACCGCCTGATATGGGACGATAAAATGTTGAACATCATGATCGACACCCGTGTCGACTTCCGCGCGGACATTCAAAATGGTGATCTGGACAACCTGACATTCTACGGCCAGACCCTCAAGCTATGGCTGGTCGGAGAAATTATCCCGGGCATACGTTACAGGATCCGGCAACGTTTGAATAAACCCCAGACGCCGTTGCGCGAAGGCTATTCCGCAGCAACAGACCAAGCATGGATTGCTTTTGATGTCGCTAAAAAATGGACTTTTACGGTAGGAAAACAATCGGTACAATTCGGAACCTTCGAATACGACTACAATCCTGCCGACATCTATGTGGGGACTCAAGCTTTCAATGATCTGGACGCATACAAAACAGGGGTAAATGTGGCCTATAAGTTCCTGGGACAAACATTAAACCTGCAAATTGTCAATTCGGATGCTCCCGAATTTGCAAGTGATGATTATGCGAATAAAGCATTGGCAGGACTTGTGATGTGGGAAGGCCATCTTTTTAACGGCCTGCTTGGGACACGATGGGGATACGGAGCATTCCAGCACTCCAAAACCAAGTTCTATAACTGGGGCACCTTTGGCGTACAACTGAATCTCAGACACTTTACAACCGAAATGGACTACTATGTAGGGCCTTATAACATAGATTATGGCGCCGCAGTAAGCGATGAAACGCTAGGTACACGTTATGTCCGCGACCAATCCGCATCATTAAACTTAAAATATAACATGGGAAAATGGAGACCTTTTATTAAAGGAACCTGGAATCAACGGTATGATCAGGGTTTCGGCAGCAATGCATACGAAAACATGGGAGTTCAAGGAGTCGTTGAGTTTTATCCGTTCACTAACGAATATGTGAAAGACTTACGATTTCACGCCATGTACGCCTATGGAAGTACCGATTTTCAAGGAGCATTTGCCAATCTGAGCAATCAGGATGTCCATACGTTCCTGGTCGGAATCAGATGGCTCTTTAAAGCCAAATAAAATTTATTCAAACCATAACCAAAGGGTTATCCAGAAGTACGACCGGATAACCTTTTAGTTTATCAGACGGTTCAGGATTCGGTTTTCGAATAAAAAACGATATATTTGTATAAAGAGGAAAAAGGTTATGAAAACGAAAAACATCGAACGGATTATAGCTCCGCCGCCCACAAGGTGGGTAGGAAACGGATTTAAGGTACACAACTTTTTCCCAGGGGTATTGCAGATCGAACGGATGAGCCCGTTTGTATTGCTGGACTATAATGCCCGGATGAAATTTCCCCCAAGCGACGTTCCCCAAGGTGTCGGCGTACATCCCCACAGGGGTATCGAAACGGTAACGGTTGCCTATCACGGAAAGGTTGCACACCATGACAGCGCAGGACATGGAGGTGTAATCAAAGAGGGAGACCTTCAATGGATGACTGCCGGCAACGGTATCCTCCATAAAGAATACCATGAAGAACGTTTCAATGCACTCGGCGGCGATTTTCAGATGGCGCAGATCTGGGTGAATTTGCCGGCAAAAGATAAAATGACCCCTCCGAAATACCAGCCCCTTGTTCACAAAGATATTCCGAAACACCAACTGCCCGATAATGCCGGCACGGTTGAAGTCGTAGCCGGAAATTACGACGGAACCAAAGGGATAGCATCCTCTTTTTCACCGATTGAAATGTATAATATCAAACTGAAAAAAGGGGGACGGACAACCGTAACATTACCTTCGGATTACAACACCGGCATACTGGTGGTTGAAGGTACTGTAAAAGTAAACGGCAAAGAGATCGCTCCGACAAATCATTTTATTCTTTTCCATAACGACGGGGAACAGATCTCTTTACAGGCGGAAGATGATACGATACTCTTGGTTCTGAGCGGACAACCGTTGTACGAACCGATCGCGGCAGGCGGTCCGTTTGTCATGAACACCTATGAAGAACTTCGGCAAGCCTATCACGATTATGAGGCCGGAAAATTTGGTTCTCTGGAAGATTAGGCAACGCACTAAAACAAAATATAGAAAGATACACTCGAAAGCCCTTCGGTTCTCAGGTGTATCTTTTTTGATGGTCATAAAAGAAAACCCAAACGTAAAGACTATCTTTATAGCTAATCTATACACGTTAAATTATTATTAAATAATCTATATTACTAACTGCTAAAAACCTTACCGGAAACAATAAAATAAAAGCCTGCAAAAAGGGAAAAATACGTTTCGTGCTATTACATCGCTAAATGTATACCTGTCACTCCCTGTTACTTTAATTAAAAACATTATCCAATAATAACTAATCAGTTATATCCGAAATGTTAATCTTTTTTTAAAATCCGTGTGGCAGTATTATATGATGCAATATGTCCGAATTATAATTATATCTTTGCCGATATACAAAAATACCATCAATTATAAAATGTAATAGAATGAAAAAAAAATTAGTATTATTTGCCTTCGTTGCTTTGACCCTCTCCGGATTTTCACAGAAAAAAGGGTTTACAGTAACCGGAACAATCGGAGATCTTAAGAGTGATGAGGCTTACCTCATTGAACTTAAAAACAATAAACCTGACACACTCACAAAAGCAGCTATTATCGACGGCGCTTTCAAAATGACCGGCCAGGTTAAAGAATTGACAACATGTCAGCTTGTGTTTAAAGGTCTGAGAGGAGGTATGCCTATTTTTATCGAGAATACGGATTATGTTGTTACGTTAAGCCGGCAAGACACTAAAGTTGAAGGTGGCGGAGATGCACAGAAATTAAGCAACCAGTTCAATGATCTCCAGCTTGCCGTAAGTAAGAAAAGTAGGGAGTTACAGTCACAATTCCAGGCCGCTCAACAGTCAGGCGACAAAGAGAAAATGGAAGCTATCAAAAATGAATACAGCCAGGCTTTTGATGAAATGCAAACCAACATGAATGCATTAATTAAAGCAAACCCGAATTCTGTGGTATCTGCTTTCTATGTTTATACATCCATGCAAGGTGCGGAATATGAACCGCTGAAAGCTAAGTATGATCTGTTGGGCGACAAGGCCAAATCGACCGAGATGGGAAAGGCTATTGCTGAAAAATTAAACAAAATGGAAAGTTTAAGCGTCGGACAGGTTGCCCCGGACTTTACTTTAGAGACTCCGGACGGAGGCCAGCTAAGCCTTTATCAGGTGAAAGGAAAATTAAAACTAATCGATTTTTGGGCATCCTGGTGTGGCCCATGCCGCGGAGAAAACCCGCATGTTGTTGCTCTTTACAACGAATATCATCCGAAAGGGCTTGAAATTATCAGCGTTTCTCTGGATAACCAAAAAAATGCCTGGGTAAAAGCGATTCAAGATGACGGTTTGATCTGGCAACACTGTTCGGATCTGAAAGGCTGGCAATCATCAGCAGTCCAGTTATACCAGGTAACTGCTATTCCTCATACTGTTCTGTTGGATGAGAACAATCGCATCATTGCCAAAAACCTGAGAGGGGATGCACTGAAAGCAAAAGTAGCCGAGTTATTAAAATAATCCGGACTTCTAAAAACATAAAACTGTCTCTTCGGAGGCAGTTTTTTTGTTTTGCGCCAAACAGTAAAAGGTATATATTTGCAAAAAAAGCATTCTGATTTGACAATATAAGACCAGGCATGAAAGAACTACAGAAGGAATACGAGTGCTTGCTGAATATGCAAGACTTCCATGAAGAGGAATTGGATTACGGAATATTGGATAAACATCTTGCAAGTTTATCGCAATTTGCCAGTATATCGAACAGCGGCATCACGGTTTATGATTCATTCCGCCGGAAGCATGCTTTCGTCTCTTATAATTTTGCCGATTTATTCAACTATGATATGTCGCGTATCAAAACCGAGGACGTCGATTATTTCACCTTACAAATTCATCCGGAAGATGTCCGGCAGTTGATCCGGAACGGGACTACCGCTCTCAGATTTATCATGGAGGCCGGCGAAAATGCAAAGAATTTCAAAATGATCAGCGAATACCGGATTAATGCAGCAGGCAAATACATACGGGTCATCGAACAGATGCAAGTTCTGGAATTCGATCCCCACGGTAATCCGTGGCTTTCATTAAGCATCCTGGATATATCCCCGAATCAGACTCTCCTGACAAAGGTCGAGTCAAAACTATTGAACTTCACGACCGGAGAGGTATTTATGTTGCCGGAATTCCCGGAAAATAAAGACCGTTCCGTATCGTTGACTACCCGTGAAAAAATGATATTGCAATTAGTCCGCGACGGCTTTTTAAGCAAAGAAATATCCGAACAACTAAAAATCAGTGTAAATACGGTCAATACCCATCGCCAACGCATCATTGAAAAACTGGATGTAAATAACTCCCATGAAGCGATCAAATACGCAACAAAGGTTGGGTTAATATAATTAAAACAAAGACCATCCGGCTGGATTTACCTATTGATAAAGAATCTGTGGCACTGCGGTTTTACTCTTCGTCCGACTCTTCTGTTTCTTCGATACTCTCCATCGTTTTTCCCCCGATGATCAGGACGATCTCCCCCTTAACTCCCTTTGCAGAAAAGTAATCATACAGCTCTTTCAGGGTACCCCGCTTATACTCTTCAAACATTTTGCTGATTTCCCTGGCAACGCAGGCTGGACGGCTATCTCCGAACAGCGCGGCTGTTTGCTCCAATGTCTTTGCCAATCGGTAGGGCGATTCATAGAAGATCATCGTACGCGTCTCCTCTGCCAATGCCGAGAGTTTTTTCTGCCGTCCTTTTTTTTGCGGCAGGAAACCCTCGAAACAAAACCGGTCGCACGGAAAACCGGAGTTTACCAACGCCGGCACAAAAGCGGTAGCTCCAGGCAGGCATTCGGTGTCAATCCCCCGTTCAATACAGGTACGGGTAAGCAAAAAACCGGGATCGGAAATCCCCGGAGTACCGGCATCACTTACCAAAGCGATATTTTCGCCTCGTTCGATTCGCTCGGCAATCCGTTCGACCTGTTGGTGTTCATTGAATTTATGGTGGGAAGCCAACGGAGTTGCAATCTCATAATGTTTCAGCAACTTCGCCGTAGTACGGGTGTCCTCCGCCAGGATAACATTTACCTCCCTTAATATCTTCAATGCGCGAAAAGTAATATCTTCCATATTACCCACCGGAGTGGGAACCAGATACAGTTTCCCCATATTATATGCTTTTATCAATAAACGATTGTCACGATACAAAAATAATACAATTTTAAATGAGGGGCAAGAAATAAAATACGGGCTGTGAAATTATATCCCCTACAGTCAATCGTTGATATACACATTTTTACTGTTAGAAGCATAAACACAGAAAAAAAATAGTGTTTTTTTTGGTGAGAATTAAAAATGCCGTATATTTGCATCCGCTAAGCAAAATTATGGTCCGTTCGTCTAGGGGTTAGGACGCAAGGTTTTCATCCTTGTAACAGGGGTTCGATTCCCCTACGGACTACAATTTTTTTGAACAAGCATTATGGTCCGTTCGTCTAGGGGTTAGGACGCAAGGTTTTCATCCTTGTAACAGGGGTTCGATTCCCCTACGGACTACAAAAAAAGTTGAATTATTATATTTGTAGAGATGGCAAATCATAAATCATCAGAAAAAAGAATACGGCAAACGGAAAAAAGAAGGTTACACAACCGTTACTATGCAAAAACTACCAGAAATGCGGTGAAGAAATTGCGTATGACAACGGATAAGGTTGCAGCTGTCGAGTTGTTCCCGAAAGTTGTTGCAATGCTGGATAAATTGGCGAAAAAGAATATTATCCACGATAATAAAGCCGCTAACTTGAAATCTAAATTAGCATTGCATATCAATAAGCTATAAATCTATAAATTATAGTTTATATCAACATATTCAGGAGATGAGCAAAACTCATCTCTTTTGTTATTTATACTTGTCCATACCTCTGCCAGCGATTCATTCCAGTCTATATTCTTCATAATAACATCAAAAAAGCAATTGTTCTTGTTGCTTAATTTCATAAAAAATGCTAAATTGCTCCAAAAATTGCCATACGATGTTAGAACAATATATCCCTATAAAACATTGGGCAAAGGATGAGCGTCCGCGTGAAAAATTGTTGAAACACGGAACCCCGGCCCTATCGACAAACGAACTGTTTGCAATCCTTTTACGTTCCGGCCAGGAAGAGGAATCGGCATTGGATCTCGCCCGCCGGATCCTGTCCGATTGTAATAACGATCTGAACCTGTTGGCCCGGATGGATACCCGCGATCTAATGAACCGGTACAAAGGCATCGGCATAGCTAAAGCAGCATCGATCATCGCCGCCATAGAAATCGGGCGTCGTAGAAAACTCGAGACAGCCCGCATATCGCCGATGATCAAATCGAGTGTTGATGTGTACCACTATATGGCCCCCCTTATCGCCGACCTCGATCATGAAGAGTTTTGGGCTATTTACCTGAATAACTCAAACTATATCAAAGGAAGCGAAAGACTATCCATCGGCGGGATGAGCGGTACGGTGGTCGACTTACGGATACTGTTCAGGAAAGCCCTCGATATGAAAGCAAATGCGATCATCATTGCCCATAATCATCCCAGCGGCTCTTTAACCCCGAGCCGGCACGACAAATCGATTACCGAAAAAATCAGAGAAGCCGGAATGTTGTTGGACATTATCCTGCACGACCATTTGATCATCGGCAGCGACTCCTACTTTAGCTTTGTCGACGCAGGAATAATGGAAGGAAAAAAGAAATAAAGCAGTCATCCCGAAAATAGATTTTCTGCCAATCTGGCAATGTAAGATATTGCCAGATTGGCATATAGTTGGTATTGGCAAAGTTTTTGCTTATTTTTGCGCAAATGGAAGCAAGAAAGAATTGACAACAAGAGCAAAAAGAAATAAAAAACAGATCAACTATGTCAGAAAAAATAAACGATACGGAAAAGACGGAACCGAATGGAAAAGCACAGCCGGAACAGCATGCCGAAGAGAAACACGCCGGACATAAAAAGAAGGAGAAACACCCTAAGAAAGACGAAAAAGATCAGAAAATCGAAGAATTGGGAGAAAAATTGTTGGATATAAATGACAAGTACCTCCGTCTATCGGCAGAGTTTGATAATTATAGAAAACGTGTACTGAAAGAACGCATCGAATTGACAAAAAATGCCGGAGAACAATTACTGACAAAAATCCTACCGGTAATGGACAATTTTGAACGTGCACTGGTCAGTATGGAAAAAGCAACTGACGTTCCGGCATTACGGGAAGGAGTAAAGCTGATATACTCCAATTTCAGGGATTTTCTGGGACAAAATGGAATAAAAGAGATTGAATGCTTGCATGGCGATTTCAACACTGATATCCATGAAGCGGTAGCAAAGATTCCGGCACCGTCCGAAGCGTTAAAAGGTAAAATAGTCGACTGCATTGAAAAAGGATATTACCTTAATGACAAAGTAGTGCGTTTTGCAAAAGTAGTTGTCGGGGAATAAATCCGAACCATAATTTAAGAACATACGGAATAAGGCTAATAAACCAAAAAAATACAAATGGCTGAGAAAAGAGACTATTATGAGGTGTTGGGCGTATCAAAAAATGCAGACGCTGCGGAAATAAAAAAAGCTTACCGGAAACTGGCTTTGCAATACCATCCGGATAAAAACCCAGGGGATAAAGAGGCTGAGGAAAAATTTAAGGAAGCCGCAGAAGCTTATGACGTACTCAGCAATGAAGAGAAAAAACGCAAATACGACCAGTTCGGACATGCAGGGTTAGGCGGTAGCGGAGGTTTCAGCGGTGGCGGAATGAGCATGGATGACATCTTTTCACATTTCGGGGACATTTTCGGAAGTTTCGGAGGTTTCGGAAGTTTCAGCGGTTTTGGGGGTAGTGGAGGAGGCCGGAGCGCCCGCCGGGTAAACCGGGGGACAAACCTCCGTGTAAAAGTAAAACTGACCCTGGAAGAGATCGCTACCGGAGTAGAAAAAAAGATTAAAGTTAAAAAATACGTAGCTTGCGAGCACTGTAATGGCTCCGGGGCAAAAAGCGGAAGCTCTTATACAACCTGTAACACATGTCATGGTACCGGCCAGATCGTGCGGGTACAGAATACGATATTGGGCGCCATGCAAACAACATCTACCTGTCCCACCTGTAACGGTGAAGGCAAAATCATCAACGAAAAATGCACCTACTGCTCAGGCGAAGGTGTCCTGCTTTCGGAAGAGGTGATCTCCCTGCACATACCGGCAGGAGTTGCGGATGGCATGCAGTTGTCGTTGAACGGCAAAGGGAACGCAGCCAGAAGAGGAGGAGTAAACGGAGACCTGATCGTATTGATCGAAGAAGAAGAACATTCTGATCTGGTAAGGGATGGGAACGATCTGTTATATAATATATTCATCAGCTTTCCGGAAGCGGTGCTGGGCGACTCGGTAGAGATCCCTGCACTGGAAGGAAAGGTAAAAGTAAAAATCGAACCGGGTACGCAACCGGGCAAAATATTACGGCTCAAAGGGAAAGGCTTACCGGATGTAAACGGATACGGGAAAGGCGATTTATTGGTAAAAGTAAACGTATGGGTTCCCAAAAACCTGTCAAAAGATGACCGGAGAATCATTGAACAAATAAAAGACAACGAGTTCCTGAAACCGGGAAAAATGGACAGCACAAAAGGTTTTTTTCATAAAATGAAAAATTTCTTTGAATGATTACCCTTACCCAATTGGCTTATATTGTAGCTATTGATGAATACCGCCATTTTGCTACAGCTGCTGAGAAATGCTTTGTTACTCAGCCTACGTTAAGCATGCAGGTAAAAAAATTGGAAGATGATTTGGGCGTCATCTTGTTCGATCGTACACGCCAGCCGGTGGTGCCTACCGAAATCGGGGCCAAACTTGTAGAACAAGCGCGGATAGCACTTGCTTCGACGGCACGGATACACGAGATCATTAAAGAAGATAAACAGGAAATTGCCGGAGAACTGAGGATCGGCATTATTCCTACTTTAGCACCGTATCTGTTGCCGGTATTTATGGGCGTTTACATCCGGAAATATCCGGCAATAAGATTGATTGTGGAAGAACTGGTCTCCGAGGATCTGATCGACCGGCTGAAAAAAGACACAATCGATGCCGGCATTTTTGTCACGCCATATCATGACGAAAAAATTATCGAGCGGCCGTTATTCTATGAAGAGATGTTGATCTATGCTCATCCCGGCCATGCTTTGTTGAAAAAAGATACGATCGATATAAAGGACATCGCCACACCTGAAATCTGGATGCTGAGCCGGGGAAACTGTTTCAGAACCCAAGTGATAAACCTGTGTGAAAAAGAGTCAGGACGCGGTCCTGACGGAGTTGCCTTTGAATTTGAAAGCAACTCGCTGGAAACGCTAATGAGAATGGTCGACCGGGAAGGTGGTTTTACATTGATCCCTGAATTGGCGTTGCAACACATGCCTGAGGATAAGCGGCAACAGGTAAGATCCTTGACCGCTTATAAACCGCTAAGAGAGGTTAGTGTAGTCTATTCCCGCCATTACATAAAACAGAAGCCGATCGACCTGCTTTGCAATGAAATTCTTTCCGTGATACCCAAACAGATGACAAACCGGACCAGAGGTATTGTGGTGGAATGGAGAAAACAAGAAAAGGTATAGGGTACAAAGGGGGCAGGGAGCAAGGTACAACTAAATACATTTATGGATCTGATAGAAAATAGTCTACAACAGGCTCAGCTGGTTCTGGCCGATTTTATATCGAACCGGGGGAATCTGAACATGATTCGGCAGGCCGGAGATCTGCTTGTCGAAATGTGGAAAAACGGAGGCAAAGTACTGAGTTGCGGAAACGGCGGTTCACTATGTGACGCAATGCACTTCGCCGAAGAGCTTACCGGTTGCTTTCGTAAAAAGCGTATCGCACTTCCGGCAATTGCAATAACCGACCCGTCGCATATCACCTGTGTCGCAAACGACTACGGATTTGAGTATATTTTCTCAAAATACATCGAAGCCCACGGGCAACGCAACGACGTTTTATTAGCGATCAGCACCTCCGGAAATTCTCCGAACATTCTCCACGCAATCGAAGAAGCGCATAAAAAAGAAATGAAAGTGATCGGTCTGGCCGGCAAAAACGGCGGGCAGATGAAAGAGATGTGCGACCTTTGCATTGTTGCACCATGGCATGAATATTCGGACAGGATACAAGAAATACATATAAAAATCATCCATATCCTGATAGAATACGTAGAAGATAAATTAAGAATCAACAATAATTAGCAGGCAGCAAGAGCAGCAGAGCTTCGCTATTTCTCTCTTGTCCGTTGCCTCTTCACCTCTAAGCGATAAGATAACATTTATGGGAAACAAAATTAATGATCCGATAGCGCGATTGATGGGTTTGAGATATAAATCGCATCCCTGGCACGGATTGGAGATCGGTGAAGAAGCTCCGGAAATAGTAACGGCATTCATCGAAATGGTACCCACCGATACGGTCAAATACGAACTCGATAAAGTCAGCGGCTATATAAAAATCGACCGGCCGCAAAAATATTCCAACGTAGTACCCGCATTATATGGTTTTTTACCACAAAGCTATTGCGGCGATCTGGTTGCGGAATACTGCATGCAGCAAGCTCAACGGACAGGGATCCTGGGTGACAGCGACCCGCTGGATGTATGTGTATTGACCGAACGGACCATCGCACATGGAGACATCATCGCACGGGTACGTCCCATCGGGGGGTTTAGGATGTTGGACGGGAATGAGGCGGACGACAAAATCATTGCCGTATTAAAACACGATGCAACTTACAACATTTATAAGGACATCTCCGAACTGCCCCATGTGGTGGTCGACCGGCTGAAACACTATTTCCTGACATATAAAGATATGCCCGGCATGGAAGAGGAAGGACTGAGAAAAGTGGAAATCACGGATGTATATGGCCGGGAAGAAGCCTTTGAGGTAATCCGCCGAAGTCTGGAGGACTACAAAAATCATTTCGAAGGCCTGGACGATATTCTACGTCGCGTATAACAATTTCAAGGCTATGATATAGTCCGGCGCACCAATCCAGCGCCGGATTTTTATATTTATAGCTTTATATAAATGCAAACTTTTTATCCCGGTCATCGTTTTATATAAATGAGAATGAGGAATAAAAATTTATGGCAACAAATTAAAAGCTATTATATGGAGATAAACGGTAAAAGAAAGTTAAACAGGCTTTATGTCTATGGTTTAAGCCTGTTTGGTTCTATCATGTTTGCTTTCGGACAAGCAACAGCGCAAGACGGCACGACCCAAGACGTGGGTTGGCCCCGCCAGATAGAAGCAAATGGAGTTAAGTTGATTTACTACCAACCTCAGATTGATGAATGGAAAGACTATAAAGATCTGAGCGGCAGATTTGCCTTTTCGCTCACTTCCGGAGGAAAGGAATCGCTCGGCGTAGCCGCCTTCAAAGCAAAAACATCAACGGACAAAGAATCCCGGACAGTTTATTGCCACGATATCTCCGTTACTGATGTACGTTCACCTTCAATGGATGCAAAAACCTTGCAAACAATGGAAAAGCAATTGAAATCACTCCTGCCCACCGACGGGGAGCCTATTTCAATGGACCGGCTGATGGCTGATCTTGACCGGAAGAGTGTCAAAGCAAACGGCATTGCAGTTAAAAACGACCCGCCAGAGATATTTTATAGCGCCCGTCCCGCAATCCTGCTGATGGTAGAAGGCGATCCGGTATTGGCGCCAATTGAAAAAAACAGTATGCAATTTGTAGTAAACACCAACTGGGACCTCTTCTTTGACCCGGCCGGAAAGACCTATTACCTCCTGGTGAACAGCGCCTGGTTTAAAGCACAGGCGTTGGAAGGCCCCTGGACGCAAATAATGGTCTTGCCTGTCGACATGTCCCGCCTGCCTGCCGGAGGAAATTTTGACGATGTTAGAAAAATGGTACCTCCTCCCCCTCCATCCGGCTCGGTTCCTTATATCTTTTTCAGCGGCATGCCCGCAGAACTTCTGCTGTCGGATGGCAATCCGGTATATACAAAGATTCCGGACACTCAACTGTTCTACATAAGCAATACGGACAACGATATTTTCCTGGACAACAGTACAAAAATATTTTATGTATTACTGTCCGGCCGCTGGTTCCAGGCAAAATCGTTGGAGGGAAAATGGAGCTACGCAGGAAACGACTTGCCTGCAGACTTTGCAAAAATTCCGGTGGATTCTCCGAAAGCGACAGTCCTCTCTTCCGTCCCGGGGACAACAGAAGCTGCCGACGCCGTTATGCTGGCACAGATACCGACAACCGCCGTAGTCAATAAAGCGGAAGCGGAAGCAAAAGTACAGGTATCCTACTACGACGGGACTCCACAATTCAAGCCGATCGAGCAGACCTCTCTGCAATACGCTGTCAATACCGAAGACAGGGTGATCAAAGACGGAGACTTATACTATCTCTGTTTTCAAGGGGTTTGGTTTATGTCCACCACTCCGCAAGGCCCCTGGAAAACGGCCGACTCTGTCCCGGCAGAAATCTATACCATTCCACCGAGTTCCCCGGTATATAACATAACCTACGTAACCCAGACCAGTACCTCTCCGACCACTGTAGAGTGCAGCTATACGGCAGGTTATTTCGGAATGTTCATTCTTGGCCTAGCGATAAGCGAGGTCATCATATACGGCACTGGCTTCTACTATCCGCCCTATATTTATTGGGGTCCCAGGCCTTACCCGATCTATCGTCCCTGGCCTGTCACATACGGTATGGGAGCAGTCTATAGCCCATGGACAGGAAGCTTTGCCGTAGGACGCGCCGCCTACGGTCCCTATGGAACTGCACGTTCCACCGCATGGTTCAACCCGGCTACCGGCCGCTACGGCCGTTCGGCCACCATCCAAACCCCATACGGCGGAAGAACCGTTGCCAACGCATACAACCCTTGGACAGGTCGCTACGGAGCCACCACCCAAGGCCACAACGCCTACGCACAATGGGGAAGCTCAGTAGTCTCCCGAGGCGGCTACGGCGTACATACCGGCCATGTCTCCACCCGCTACGGAGGCGTAGTAGGCTACCGGACATCAACCGGACAACATGGCGTAGTCCATTACGGACCTTACGGTTCCGTAGTCACCCGCACCAACAACGAAGTATACGCCGGCCATGACGGAAATATCTACCGGAAAAACGATAACGGCACCTGGAGCCAATACAATAAAGGCAATTGGAATCAGGTAAGCAACACCACTCCGGCTAAACCAACCTCGACTAAGTCAACTTCGACCAGGACACTAAGTTCTCCATCTCCTTCTACCATGGAAGGCCTACAACGCTCGGAACAATCCCGCCAACGCGGCCAGATACAAATCCAACGCTTCAATAACTTCCGGCAACAAGGCATCCAGCGTCCCGGAGGAGGCATGCTATATCACAAAAGATAAGTGTTCTCAATAACTGTAAAAATAAAGAGGCTGTCCAAATTGAACTGTACCCCAAAAGTTTTTTATATAACTTTTGGGGTACTTCCCCATTTTGCAAAACGGGAAATTATCAGTTTCGATAAAATTTCTTAACCCTTTTTCTTTTTGACTCAAATTCGAATTTAAGATTGATGTAACATCAACCTTATTATATCCTTTAACTATAAATAAACATCTTAGAAAAAATATTCTGAAAAGTGGCAGGACTTTCGTCTTATTGTTAGTCTGTAAGCTTTTGATGTCTGGAAAGTCTGACAAGTGTTTTTGCTATCCTGTCCACTTTTGTTTGGTCCATCTTGGCAGAATATATCCACTTGACGTAATTGTGTCGTTCGCTTTCGTTAAGCGAATTAAAAAACTGCAATGCTGAGATGTCTTCCTGCAGGCACAACGCCAATTCTTCAGGAATTTCCAACAGTTCATTGTCGGGATATAAAATGATGTGGACATAATCGCCCGCTTCTTTTTTAATTTTCTTTCTGATTTCAGCCTTTACTGATAGAAATACTTGTCCCGTACCTTTCACTGTCGGCAATAAATGGTAATTGCCGATTTCATAACCGTCGATACTGCCTTTCACTTTCACCCAACCGAACGGGGAGTTTTTATCAGGCGGAATTTCGGGGATAATTGTATATGTCCAACCGCCTTTGCCGGGAGATTTCTCCAGCAAATATTTTTTATTTACCAATGGTTTTTCACTCATATTATTTTACCGGAAAAAGAAAGAGGTTGCATCCATGAAGCGACACAGCCCTCTTGTTATTATTGCAGAATACCTAAATCTTATTTCACAGGAATACATAACTCTACCGTCCAAGGAGTATTAGCGTCCTGGGTATCACCGTCACAGCTTATATACAGTTCATAATGATCCCGTAAATCATATTCATACCCTTTCCCGTTGAAAGCTGAGTATGCTTTTTGCCATGCTTCGCCATACTCGGACATGGTTACCTCTACCTGCATCACAAAATACTTGCCCCCGTTTATTGTGTAGTGTTGCATTCCTTCACCGGGCTCAATTCCTGAAATATTTTCCAGACATGCTTCCGAGCGTAATTTTTCAACCGGGGTATGCATAGGATCGTCATGATAAACACCCACCATTCTGGGAGAAGCAGCCCACAGGTTGTTTGCTCCTGCCCATGCGGCAAGTCTCTCAAATGCACCTGCAATACCCGAATACTCACCGATGTGTGAAATGGCAATCGTTTTGATTGGTTCAAGATCTTTAATCCCTGTACTGTTAATTTTCATAAGTCTAATTTTTTAATGATTTGTTTTATAATATTTTTCACTTCAATAGGACTGATCACAGTTGTTGTATCGGCATTCGCCAATACCCACCTTGCCAAGGGTTCAAGTGAATAAGCCATATAGGTTTGTTCCATTTGTCCGTTTGCAAGTTCTTTTTCTCCGGTCAGTCCCATAAAATAACATCTGTCGGCATCATACCTGGCCACCTCTTTGCTTGTATATACGACAACCTCTGTAAGACACTGAGGATCATTCACCTCAAGAAGCGACTCCAATGGCGGATGAACTTGGGTATGCCTTTCAGTTGTTGTCTCTATGTGGCCGATACGGTCAAGCCTGAACATCCGGTACTCTCCCCGTGAATGGCACCAAGCCGATAGATACCAGTTAGGATGTGAATAAGTGATGCCAACCGCTTCCAAAGATCTCTTGCTCTTCTTCTCGTCTGCATTGGTATAATTAACCTCAATGATCAATTTATCATTTATGCTACTCAGTATTGTCTGCAATAAATTGGGTAAACTCTCTCTTGCATTCCGGCTTTTATATACCGCGATGGCATCACCCATTTCGTGAATATAATTCTTATCGACCATCCGTAACGCGGCACGGATTTTATCCATTCCCTGACGAAAATAATTGCTGTTCTGGGTATCGGTGAGTTGTTCAATAATCTTTTCGGCAGTAAGAAATGCCATTGCTTCTTCCTTTGTAAACATGAGCGAAGGTAATCTATAGCCTTCAACTAGAGAGTAACCGATGCCCGAATTACCGCATATAGGCACTCCTGCTTCCGACAGGGTGTGCATGTCACGATAAATGGTGCGCAAACTTACCCCGAAACGTTCAGCCATATCGGATGCCTTGACAACCGGTCGCGACTGTAATTGTACCAGTAATGCCGATATGCGGTCGAGCCGGTTCATTACGGCAGGTTACGCTTCTTCATACATCACTGCCCAAAGCACACCATAACGGTCAACCACCTCGGCATAGCGTTTGGCAAAAAAGACTTCGGCAAGTTCGCATTCTATCTTCTGCGCACCTTCGGTCAGTTTAGCATAAACTTCTTCGGTATGAATAATGGAATCACAATCAAGTGTCAGCATGTGTCCCTTATTTCCGAAGTTGCGTTTATCATTTGGCAAACTGTCGGCGACACTTATTGACCCTCCGGGAAAAACGATGCAACAATGTAAAATCATTTGCTTGCACTCATCAGGGATTGGCATTTCCGGAGTAGAGGGCATGGAATCGTAGCGGTAGAGGTTTTCTATTTTTCCTCCCAGTACACCGGCATAGAAGCTAGCAGCTTCTTCAGCCTGACCATTGAAAATAAGATAAGATGTAAGTTTCATTTTGTCTGATATTTATAGATTTCTCTGCAAAGGTACACCATACTAGTGACAATGGTATGTCAGCAACTTTTTTTAATTTATACAAAAATAGCTATTATAGAATATCTATATCCTTTTCAAACACGATCTTTTCCGATTTTTCCAACGGAATTCAGAATTAAAATCATTAATTTATCAAACAAACAATAAAAAGCTAAGATATAAAGCAAAAGAACTCGTAGACTAAACTGCGTCAGTAAAAGTAAGATTTTTAGTTTTACTGACACAGTTTAGTTTACAGTCTCAATTATTCTATTCACTAGAATATTTTACTTTGAAATGATTTGTAATCTCGTAGCTTAAATCCTGTTCAGGAATAGCTATATACCAATTTGTATCAAACTCATAATTATATGAGAAAATACAAAAAATATTTAAACAAAAACCGCCTGCAAAACGTATGAACAAATCATAAAAGGTGTCAATGTTACCGAATCAATAACTTTTCCTTCTAGCATTTTGACACTTTGAGCTATTAATCCTGTTACTGCTTCAATACTATCAGTAGATGTGACTATCACATTGCTTTCATTTTCAAACCCCCGACATAACTGAGCGTCTTTCCCGGAAGGATATTCGCAAGCTTCTCCCCACTTGCCGAATAGACATACCTTACCGTCTGCCCGCTTTTTGTGATTTCCTGTGGTAAATCTAACCTTCACTAAACCCGCTTTACCTAAAGCATGTTGAACACGGATTATCTGTTAAAACCATGTTCTCCATGGGGTTAAACCGTTTCAATATATTACTTTGTGAAAAATAGGAAAAGCAGAATAGCCGACAATTAAATAGTGGAAAAAAATCCTGTAATCTAACCTGGCTCCTTGAGCAACGCCTTTTGACAATAGAGATAACCGGCGTAAATCCGGAATTCCCGTTTAGAAAACTCGTATTTGACCCATAACCGCAGGGGCTTTTCCTATTCTTTTTAAAAATCAATTAAATGCAAATTTATGAAAAAAGAGACAAAAACTGGAGTTCCTAACTTAGCCCGCACAAATAGTTAAGGTTGAATAATAATTTTAACTTTGAAAAATGGGAACAAAAAGACAGTATGACCGGGTGTTCAAGGAGCATGCGGTAAAGATGAGTTATGAGCGCAACAACC